>JBGPGE010000230.1:0-2601 GCA_041483675.1 Binatia bacterium | reverse complement strand
TGTTGGTCGCGCCCATGCTGGCCGCCGCGTGGAGCACCTGCTGCGGCTTGCTCGGGTGACTCTTTCTCATGCGAATCACCCACCAGTTCCGGCCGCCGCCCATCTCCGGACAGCTCACTTCCAAGACTTCGGGGATGCCGCAGCCGTACTTGAGATAGTTATCGAGCATCATCTCGCGACAGGTGCGCGAGATGCCGTTCGACTCGCTCGGCGGTAGTCCGACGAGAATCGCGGGAAAGATCGCGCCGCGCCGGCAGGTGATCGCTTTGACTTTGACCACCTGCTTGCTCGCGTGCTCCGCCATCAAATAGCCGGGATAGTCGCTGAAGGCTTTCTCGCGCGCCGTCGTCTCCGTCGAAAGCTCCCCTTCGATAACGATCTCCGCCTCCGCGGGCACCTCCAGGGGAATCGTTTTGCAGCGGACCAGCTCGACCGGGCCGGTTTCGGATCGCGCCGGCGACGGATAATTCGTCCAGACCATATGGTATATTCGCCGCGGCGACGTAGGCGATGTCGGGCAGCGCGCCCAAACAGACGGCCACCGGCAAAGCTTCGCTGCGCCGGCGCGCCACGGGAAAATGATAAAGCATGGCGTCGTGAACGCGCGCGATGCCGGCCAGGAAGCGGTCCGGTCCGTAAAAATGGCCGCTGTACATTCCGACGTTGCGCATGCCGGTTTCGGCGTCTCTTGTAATAAACGGCCCGGTCACGCGGATGGCGCCGCTGAAGCCCGGCTCCTCGACCGGCGCGGGCAGCATGGTCAAGCCGAGCTTTTCCAATTCGGCGCCGGTGTGGACTTCCTCCTGGACTTTGCCGCGCTCGACCACGACAGGAGCGATCGGGTGCGTCACCGCGTGGCGCCACTTTTCGTAGATTTCCTGAGGATCGTCGCAGCCCATTCCGAGTCCGATGATGCTGCGCGACGAGCCGTACATGCCGGTCAGGACCTTCATGTCGTAGCGGCCGCCTTTGGCGTCGGTGACATTCTCGAACAGAAACGCCTGGCGCGCTTCGTCGGACCGCCCGCGATATTGCAGGCGCATGAGCGGCATCAGCTCGCTGTCTTTGTCGACCGGACGCGACCAGCGGTAGAGCTTGCCTCGCTTATCGAGGTCATCCAGAAAGTGGCGTAGGTCCGTGTAGTACTCTCGTGGCATAAGCATCTCCAATGACGGGATGTTTTCTCCAACGATCTAGTCGAATAGTTTCTGGGCGACCTTGATCGCCGGCTCGCGCACTTTTTCCAGCCGATCTTCAGACTGGTTCTCGGCGTCGAGATACTCTTTGACCGACAGGGCGTCCTTTGCTGGTATGACGCCGAGGCCTTTTAACCATTGGGTATCGACATCAAGGCGGCGGGTCGCCTGACCGAGGGCTTTGGTCGTGATCTCCTGGCCCTCTTTGCCGAGGAGCCAGTTGAGGAACACCTTGGTCGCGTTCGGATGGGGCGGGTTCTTGATCACTGCGACATTGCCGCTACCGCCCGTGCCGTAGGTTCCCTCTTTGAGCGCGGACAGCGGCTTGACCGGCAGTCCCGCGTTGACGAAGGGCAGGAGCGAATAATAGGTCAGGCCCACCACGACGGCGACTTTGCCTTTGGCGAGGCTCTCTCCCAGCAGCCGCTGATCGCGCCCGACGAGGAGATTTTGCGCCACCAATTTCTTGAGATACTCTTCGCCTTTCACCAACCAGATATACGCCCAGTTCGAATCGCCGGCGCCCGGCGTGCGCGGGTCGAGGATGCCGATCTTGCCGCGCCACTTGGGATTCAACAAATCATCGTAGCTGCGGAACTCCTCCGCCTTGGCCAGGGTTTCATTGCGCCACATGCTCTCGGTGAGATAGGCCTGGAAGCTGTAGATGTAGCGCTTGGCTCTGTCCACCCACATATGGCCGCCCCACCACTGCTTGGGATCCTTGACCTCCGGGAGAATCAGGTAAGGCTCGAAGGGTTCGAGGATGCCTTCCGCGAGCAGTCCGCTCACGACGGAGTTAGAGCCGCCGATGTGAACGTCAAAATTGCGCACGCCCGCTTTCGCTTCGTTGGCGATGCGGGTGATGATCGCGGTGCCGCGCGCCGGCACGAGCTCAGGCTCGATGGAAAAGCGCTTCGCGAAGGCCTCCTCGATCAGCTTTCTCAGCTCCGCGCTGGCCGGAATGGAGACGACAACTTTCCCTTCTTTTTTCGCCAACTCGACGGTAGTCTCCCACTCTGATTTTCCGCCCGGCTTAGCTGTCTGGGCGGTCGCCAAAGATGGGGCAGCGGCCAGCGCCAACGCAACCCAAAGAACAGACAGCGATTTCTTCATACTCTCCTCATGCTTCTTCAAAACGGGCCTTGCGCCGTTCGGGATCGTTTCGCAAGTCAACGTTTTATATATGAAGGATTGTTCTGTCAACAGTTCTGCGGTGTTATCCTGGTGGCGCCTACTGGAAGACCGCTACAACCTTGCCGGATGATGTGGTAGCTTGGGACTTCTCGACACGTAGCATCCGGCCGAGCGTGGCCGCCCGCTCTCCGAGCCCGCGCAATGGGTAGCTGCTTAATCCCACCGGCGGTATCGGATGCGCGGGCTCTCCGACCGGGCGGCGGCTTTCACT
>JBGPGE010000229.1:0-2933 GCA_041483675.1 Binatia bacterium | reverse complement strand
TTTACCTGACGTAATGACCCTCACCCCTACCCTCTCCCTCAGGGAGAGGGCGAGGGTGAGGGAGAAAGTATGAAACACAGCCGTCTGCAATCAGCCAAAGAAATTAGCTGAAGGCTAAAAACAGGAGTTAGGAATGACACAGAGTTTCACGGTCGAGCTGAGAGGCCAGGAAGAGTGGTCCTGGCTCGTGGCGATCGATCTATTTCTCGGCGGCCTGGGGGGAGGGCTGTTTCTGCTGTTCAAGATTTTTAGCCTCCCGCCGTTTGTGGGGATTGTGGCTCTCGCCCTGGTGATTCTCGGAGCATTGGTTCTGTTCGCCGAGCTGGGGCAGCCGGCCAGGGCGTGGCGCGCGATCGCGCGGCCGTTCACTTCCTGGATCAGCCGGGGCGTCATCGCGGTCTCTCTTTTCATAGCGGCCGGCGCGCTCTCCGTCGCCCCGTCGCTCAGCCTCTTCTCGTTTCTCCCGTGGAATCAGGCGACGACGACCGGAACGCTCCTCGGCGCCGTCGCGGCCATCGCCGCTTTTTTCGTCGCGCTCTATCCCGGTTTCGTCCTCTCCGCGTCGCCCTCGATTCCTTCCTGGAACAGCCCGCTGCTGCCGGTGCTCTTCCTGTTCTCCTCGCTCCTCGGCGCCGCAGGCATCGCGCTGCTGCTCTCGCCGCTGGGCATTCCCGGCGGCGCGCTCGAGCCGGTTATCTCTCTGACAGCGCTGCTGATCGCCGCCAACCTTGGCCTGGCTGCCATTCACCTGGCGACGCTCAGCCGCTCGGCGGAGGCGGCGAGAGAATCGGTGCGCCGTCTCAATCGGGGGACGCTGGGCTGGACCTTCAAGCTCGGCGTCATTCTGATCGGAATGCTTCTCCCGTTGTCGATCATCGCCTGGCTTCCTCATGCGGCGATCGCGGCGGGGGCTTCGATTTTGATCGGCGGTTTGCTGTTTCGCTACTGTATTCTAAAAGCCGGGGTCTACGTGGCGTTTCCGCTGGCGTGAAAGATGATGACCGGGGAGACATCGACCGTTGCGGTCAGGGTGAAATTCATGGGCGATCTGAGGGCGGTGATCGGCAAGCGCGACGAGACGATGACGCTGCCGCAGGGGAGCACGGTCGGCGATCTCTTCGCCTCGCTCTGCCGGAGCTACGGCGAGCCGTTCATCTCGCGCGTGTTCAACAAGGCGGGAGCGCTCCAGCACTACGTCGTGGTGTTCGTCAACGGTAAGAACATCAAAGAAGCCGGCGGATTGGGAACGAGGCTCGAAGCGAGCGAAATCGAGATCATCATGCTGCCGATGTTCGAGGGAGGTTAGCTATGGAGTCGAATTGGGTCCTGACCGCCTGCGGCATGTGTTACGTCGGGTGCGGCATCCGCGTCCGCGTCGAGGACGGCGTCGTGACCGCCATCGAGGGCGATCCCAATCACCCGCAGAACCGCGGCAACATGTGCGCCAAGGGCAAGGCGGGCCTCATGAACCTTTACAACCCGCATCGCCAGAAGACTCCGCTCAAGCGGACCAATCCTAAGAAAGGGCTGCACGAAGATCCCAAGTGGCAGGAGATCTCCTGGGAGGAGGCGCTCACGACCATCACCGAGCGGCTCGGCGCCATTCGAGACGATCCCAAGAAACTCTACGTCCAGGCCTGGGAGGTGATCGGCGACAACTTCTACTGGCTGCTCGCCCTGGGCAGCGCCTTCGGCACGCCCCATCTCATGGGCAACGCCTCAGCGACCTGCGGCAAGGTGATCCACCCGGTGGAATTTTTCTCGGGCGGCGGCTTCCACCAGCAGCCGGACCTTCACTACTGCAAGTACCTCGTCCTCGTCGGCACGCAGTTCGCCATCGCCGCGCGCGGCTCGTTCAACCACATCCTGCGCGACATGGCTGAGGCGCGCGCGCGCGGGATGAAGCTTATCGTGGTCGATCCGGTGGGCGGCTTCGCCGCGAGCAAGGCCGACGAATGGGTGCCGATCCGCCCAGGCACGGATTCCGCTTTCGCGCTCGGCATGCTCCACGTGCTGTTGAACGAAGCGGGGATCTACGACGAAAAATTTTTACAGCACAGGACCAACGCCGCATACCTGGTCGGCCCGCACGGGCGATATCTCCGCGACCCCGTCTCCGGAAAACCTATGATCTACGACGCCGCCGACCAGAGCGCCAAGATCTTCGACGATCCGACGGTGAAGGAGCCGGCCCTCACCGGCAGCTACGACTTCGAAGGGCTCAAAACGCGTCCCTCCTTCGAGCTGTTGCGCGAGCACGTGCGGCAATATCCTCCCGAGAAGGTCGAGGAGATCACCAGCGTCCCGGCCAAGACCATCCGGCGCATCGCGCGCGAGTTCGGCGAGGCGGTTTCCATCGGTGCGACGATGATGCTCGACGGCGTCGAGCTTCCGTCCCGCCCGGCTTGCGTCGATTGGGCGAAGGGGCCGCAGGGGCATAAGCACGGCTTTCATCAATCGTGGGCGCTGAAACTCATCAACATCGTGACGGGGGCGGTCAACGTGCCGGGCGGGATTCTCAGCACGGCGGCGGCTGGCAAGAAGCCTTTTCTCTGGTGGCCCGACGGCGGCACGGACGGCCTGCTCGAAGACGGCGGCCACATTCTGCCGCTGCCGCATCCCAAGGCCTTTCCCGGCCGCACGCCGACCCGGCCGATCCGCATGGACCTGGCGGAGCTGTTTCCGCTCGCGCCGCACTTTCACACGCTGCTGCCGATCACCTCCGAGGATCCGGCGCACTGGGGCCTTGATTATCGCATCGAGGTGATGCTCCACGCCCCGACCAACTCCCTGATCGGCTCCTTCGGCGACGTCAAGATGGTCGAGCGCTTTTATCAGACGATCCCGTTCATCTTCGGCTTCGCCATCGAGATCAACGAGACCAACCTGTTCGACGACATCGTGCTTCCCTTCCCGAGCTATCTCGAACGCTA
>JBGPGE010000228.1:0-3249 GCA_041483675.1 Binatia bacterium | reverse complement strand
GTGAAGCCCGATCGAGTCGTTGCCGAACGCCATGCAGCGGTAAGTTCCCAGGTTGACCCAGCCGGTGTCGGGATCGCGCGTGATGACGCAGTGCGCCGTCCCGAAGTACCTGCCGCCGTCCAGCTCGTGGTGCCTCGGCAGAGGGAACTGGAATAGATCGATCCGCTCTCCCTCCAGCAGATTTTCCTGCACCTTGCCGCGCGGAACGACGCGCGGCGGGAGCAGCTCCAGCTTGCTGAGTTTGTCTCTGCACGCCCTGACGCAGGAAATCCTGTCGGGGCGGTCCAGCGACAATCCGAGCGTCAGCGCGAGACGCCCGACGGAATCGAGCTCGCCGAACAGCGCGCGACGGCCCGGCGGAAAACCCGCGATCTCGTCGAACAGCATGGCCGGCGCCGCGCCTTTCGCCTCGCGCGAGACGATCTCGGCAAGCCCCGCCATCTCCAGGTCCCAGTCGGCGCCGCGCACGACCTTGAGCTCGCCCAGCTTCTCCACACTTTCCAGCCACTCTCGCAGGTCGGTGTAAGTCGGGCGAATTTCTCCGCGCAGATTCATTTTCACCTCGTCAGAGACGCTACGGGAGATAACGCATATCGAGCAGCTGCGGAGCCTCTCTTTGGCTTGCCGGTTTGGGAGCGGAGGCGAGTATCAGCTCGAGTTCCCGGTTTTCGACCGTGAGCGATGGCGGGGCATAGTCGGCGCGCCAGGTCCTGTAGGTATAGTCGAGCAGCGACGCATCGCTCGCGCGCGTCCAATGCGCCAATGCCCTTTTGGCGATTTCCGGCTCCTCCTTCGCTTTTCTGACGCCGTCCCAATAGCAACTGAGGAAGCTCCTCGCTAAACCGGGGCTCTGTTCGAGAAATCTCTTGTTGGCGCCGAACACGATGTTGACGTAGGGCAAGCCCAGCGCGGCAAAGTCAATGATGACGGGATAGCCTTTCTCCACCGCAACTTTCTCTTCAGGCACGAGCAGCATTGCCGCGTCCATCGCTCCGCTGAAGAGAGAGCCCAGTCTCGCCGCCGGGTCGCCGGTCTGGAGTATCGTAACCTCCTTCGGGACCTCCAGCCCGTTCTTCGCCAGGCTTTGGCGCAGCAGAAAATCGGGCGCGCCGCCGAACCGGTTGACCGCGATCCTTTTACCTTTGAGATCGGCGACGCTCTTGATCGACTTGCCGCCGACGAGCTTGTAAGGAGGCGGCCCCATAACTTTGGCGACAATGACGATCGGCCCGCCCTGCAACGCCGCGTTGACGATGGAGGAAGCCGAGACGTGAATGAATTGCACGTAGCCGCCGATGATGGCGCTCACCGTGGGCGCCGAGCCGCCGCCGAGCACCAGCTCAAGCTCTATCCCTTTCGGTTTGCACAGCTCCGCGTCCTTAGCCACGAAGAGCGCCGTGCCGGTGAAAGTCGCGTTGCTGTAGAGGATGGTGATCTTTTGGGCGGCGAGTGGATGCGGGATCGTGAGCAGAAGACAGACGGCGGCAATCAACTTATATCGAACACGGGGTTTGAATCCCCGTGTTCGACCAAAGGGGAGAGCTGCCGCTTCTCCCCATTGGAAACCCCATCGGTTTTGCGCCCGCCTCAAGAGGCGGGGTTTAGATCCAATGAAAGATTTCACGAGCCAGCATCCAGATGAAGCATCTTGACCGCCTCAGCCTCCGATGTAGAAGACCGAGGGATTCAGCCCCTTCTCCGGCAGCAGCGGGCGGGCTTTTTTCGCTGCGACGAGCTGCGAGACCTCGCTCTGCGGATCGTCGAGATCGCCGAAGACGCGGCACTCGGTCGGGCAGGTCTGCACGCAGGCGGGATCGAGCCCTTGATCGACGCGGCCGACGCAGAAGTTGCACTTCATCACCACGCCTTCGGAAAGGTTCTGCTTGGCGCTCTCGAAGAGGGTCGTGTGGCCGGGGAAATAGGCGCCGTTGCCCTCATAAAATGTGCGCGAGCCGTAGGGACAGGCCTCGATGCAGGAGCGGCAGCCGATGCAGAGATCGTAATCGATCACGACGACGCCGTCCTCGCGCTTGGAGGTCGCGCCGGTCGGGCAGACCTCTTTGCACGCGGGCTGCTCGCAATGGTTGCAGAGGACGGGGAGGAAGACGCGGCGCGCCGCGGGGAACTTGCCGACTTCTTTCTCCAACACCTTGGCGAAGAAGACCCCCGAAGGAGAGGCGTGCTCGGCCTTGCAGGCGATGGTGCAGGCGTTGCAGCCGATGCACATATTGAGATCGAGGACCATTCCGTAGCGCGTCATAGGGCAACTCCTTTTTTACAGCAATGGGTCGTACATGCCCGCGCGAATCACCAGGAAGCGGAAGAGATAGTCGCCGAAGAGTCTCAAGACCGCCAAGAGCGCCGTGATAACGAAAATCGTCTGCATGCCGGACCTTCCGGCGAACGGCCAGCCAAGCAGCAGCGGCACGACCAGACCCAGGCCGATAACGCCTCCGATGAAGAGCCTCGCCCAGCGTCCGCGAGTCAATAGCCGGATCGACTCGCGCGCGGCCGTTGCGGAGCCGGACATCACCGAGAGATGGCTCAGCACGAAGATCAAGCAACCGAGCGCGAGATAGGCCTGCCAACTCTCCAGCGCGCCGAGATCGAGGGCCGGGCCGGGGAGCAACGGTGACGTGAGTATGAGAATGTCGATGCCGGCGAGCAGCGAGTAGGCGAAAAAGATGATCGGAAAAAAAGTCGAGTTCCAAAACGGAATCGCCGCGGAAGGAGACAAGACAAAACCGGTGTAGATCATGACGAGGACGGCGGCGGCGGCGGAGACGAGCTTCACGGTCGTGCCGATAGCTGGAGACAACTCTATCTCCAAGACACGCAATACGACTTGCAGCGCGCCGAGCGCGACCAGCACCGTGATGAAGAAACAGCCCCGGCTGATCCACGAGCTCTGCGGCCGATAAAAGGCGCGCCAGAAGCGCCCCGGCCGTCCGAGGTCGAGCAAGAGCAACCCGGTGCCCAATGTCACGACGACAAGTCCCAGCGCGCCCGCCCATGCGTGATCGATGTAAAGCGAAATGAGAAACAGCCCCGCGCCGGCGCCGCCGAGAAAAAGATAGGTGATGACCAGCCAGCCCCATTCGCGCTGGGGCTTGACGCCGATCAGAAATTCATCGATGCGCGCTGTCATCTTCATTCCTCCTTTGTTTCCTTAAGCAGCCCTCGACACCTTTACCCTGATACACGAATCCACGCCCGTGGAAACCGGATCGATGCGGTCCAGCGAGAGCG
>JBGPGE010000227.1:0-3303 GCA_041483675.1 Binatia bacterium | reverse complement strand
TCTGATGCGCGACCGGTCGATTCCGATGGGAACGGCGCGGACGCCGATTTTCCGGAAAGAAGAGTGGCTCAATCCCAACGTGGTCAAGGTCGTCACCGATGCGCGCGGTTTTGCTCTCTACTTCTCGCGCGCCCCGATCCCCCACACCCGCCAGGCGGCTAACAGGATCTGTGGCTATCGCCACGTCGGCGTCTATGTCTATCGGCGCGAGTTCCTGCTCAAGTTTTCGCGCATGCGCCCGACCGCTCTGGAGCGCGTGGAGGGCTTGGAGCAGTTAAGAGCTTTGTCCAACGGTTATCGAATTCGCGTCGCCGATGTCGATGAGCCGTCGGTCGAAGTGGATACGCCGGAGGATCTCGAACGGGCCGAGGCGTACTTAAGAACACGACGGCAGTGAACCCAGGAGACCGATAGCGATATGGCAAGCGTGAAAACTAAATTTATTTTCGTCACCGGCGGCGTGGTTTCCTCGTTGGGCAAAGGGCTGGCCTCGGCCTCGATCGGCGCGCTGATGGAGAGCCGCGGGCTTAAAGTGACGCTGCTCAAGATGGATCCCTACATCAACGTCGATCCCGGCACCATGAGCCCCTATCAACACGGCGAGGTCTACGTCAGCGACGACGGCGCCGAGACCGATCTCGACCTCGGCCACTATGAGCGCTACGTCTCGACGCCGATGGGGAAAAAAAATAATTTCACCACCGGCCAGGTCTACGAGACGGTGATCGCCAATGAGCGGCGCGGCGACTATCTGGGCGGCACGGTCCAGGTTATTCCCCACATCACCGACGAGATCAAGCGGCGCATCCGCGCCGCCGCGGAGGGTTACGATCTCGCGATCTGCGAAGTCGGCGGGACCGTCGGCGACATCGAAGGGTTGCCGTTTTTGGAAGCCGTGCGCGAGTTTTGCTGGGATTGGGGGAAGGAAAACGTCCTCTACATCCATCTAACGCTCGTCCCCTACATCGCCGCGGGCGGAGAGCTTAAGACCAAACCCACGCAGCACAGCGTCAAGGAGCTGACCGGCCTCGGAATCCAGCCCGACATTCTGCTCTGCCGCACCGATCGCCTACTGGACAAGAAGGTCAAGGCCAAGATCGCGCATTTCTGCAACGTCGATGAGAATGCGGTGATCACGGCGAAGGACGTCGAGTGGATTTACGAAGTGCCGCTGATCTTCCATGCCGAAGGGCTGGATGAGTGGATCGTCGAGAAACTCCACATGTGGACCGGCGCGCCGAACTTAAAAAAGTGGGAAAAGGTCGTTCAGACCCTAAAGAACCCGAAGGAATCGGTGCGCATCGCCGTCGTCGGCAAATACATGAGCCTCAAAGAGTCCTACAAGAGCTTAATGGAAGCGCTGGTCCACGGCGGCATCGCGAACGAAGCGAGGGTCGAGCTTGACTGCATCGAAGCGGAGGAGATCGAAGAAAAGGGCGTCAAGGGAATTCTGGATCAGGCGGACGGCATCCTCGTTCCCGGCGGCTTCGGCGACCGCGGGAGCGAAGGAAAAATAGCGGCGGCCAGGTACGCGCGCGCGAACCGCATCCCCTATTTCGGCATCTGCCTCGGGATGCAGATGGCGGCGGTGGAGTTCGCCCGCAACGTCTGTGGTCTTGCGGGTGCGAACTCGAGCGAGTTCGATGAGAATAGCCCGCATCCCGTGATCCATCTCATGGAGACACAAAAAGGAATCGACAAGAAAGGCGCGACCATGCGCCTGGGGGCCTACCCCTGCGCGCTGCACGAGGACTCGCTCGCGGCCAAGCTCTACGGCAAGAAGAAAATCTCCGAGCGCCATCGCCACCGCTACGAATTCAACAACAACTACCGCGACGCCTTCACCCGCCAGGGGATGGAGCTGAGCGGCCTCTCGCCCGACGGCAGCCTGGTCGAAATTATGGAGCTGAAGGATCACCCGTGGTTCCTGGGCTGCCAGTTTCACCCGGAGTTCAAATCCCGTCCGCTGGAGCCTCATCCTCTCTTCAAAGGATTTATCAAGGCGGCCCTGCAGAACCGGCTCGCGCAGAGGGAAGTGCCGCGCATCAAAGTCGCGCGGACGTAACCTCCCCGCTCAAGGAATGGCCCACCGCCCCATTTTGGATTGCCGATTTTGGATTTTCGATTGGGGGAGCCGGTGGGGCAATCAACTTATATCGAACACGGGGTTTGAATCCCCGTGTTCGACCAAAGGGGAGAGTTGCCGCTTCTCCCCTTTGGAAACCCCATCGGTTTTGTGCCCGCCTCAAGAGGCGGGGTTTAATCTAAAATCAAATAAATTTGCATTCTTTGCGCGTGGGTGGTCTACTAACGTATCGTTATGACAAAGAAAGTAAAAGTCGGCGGCATTGAGATCGGTGGCGGAAAGCCGCTTGTCCTCATCGCCGGGCCGTGTGTGATCGAGAGCCGGGATTCCGCGCTCCGGCACGCGGCGTCGATCAAGCAGGCTGCCGACCGTGCGGGGATGCCTTTGATCTACAAGTCTTCCTACGACAAGGCCAATCGGACTTCCCTCTCCTCGTTCCGCGGCCCCGGCATCGACGAAGGCTTACGCATCCTCGCCGAAGTGAAGCGCGAGATCGGCGTTCCGGTTCTGACCGACGTACATGAGAAAGAACAGATTGATGCGGCAAAACAGGTGGCCGATGTCCTGCAAATCCCGGCTTTCCTCTGTCGCCAGACCGATTTTGTGATCGCAGTGGCGAAGTCCGGCAGCGTCGTAAATATCAAGAAAGGACAGTTCCTCGCCCCCTGGGACGTCCGCAACATCATTGAAAAGATCGTTTCCAGCGGCAACGAGCAGGTGTTGGTAACGGAGCGGGGCGTGTCGTTCGGCTACAACAATCTCGTCTCCGACATGCGCTCGCTGGTCGTTCTCCGCGACTTCGGTTATCCTGTGGTCTTCGACGGAACGCACAGTCTCCAGCTCCCGGGCGGATTGGGCAATGCCTCGGGCGGCGAGAGACGCTATATTCCGGCGTTGGCCAGGGCCGCCGTCGCCGTGGGGATCGATGGGCTGTTTATGGAAGTCCACGAAGATCCCGACCGCGCGCTTAGCGATGGGCCGAATTCCCTGCCGCTTAAAGAACTCGAAGGATTGCTCAAACAGGTCAAAGAGATCGACGGATTGTTAAAAGAAACAGAATAGTTAAATTCAATGTAAACCCCGCCTCTTGAGGCGGGCACAAGACCGATGGGGTTTCCAAAGGGTAGAAGCGGCAGCTCTCCCCTTTGGTCGAACACGGGGATTCAATCCCCGTGTTCGATATAGGTTGACTATGGATGCCAAGAAGACTTTAACGC
>JBGPGE010000226.1:0-3342 GCA_041483675.1 Binatia bacterium | reverse complement strand
CTTCCCGAAAAAATATCACTTTATCGGGAATCTTGAACAACAGGTCAGGCAGATCGGCAACGCCGTCGCAGTGGGTACGGCCAAGGCGCTCTGTAAATCAATTCTGTCTCGGAAGATCCCGGAACGAGCCGAGTCCAAGCTGAGGGCCACGGCATGAAGCCGCTCCACGACAACAAGACGAACTGCTTACACGAGATCGCCGGTCATCTCGTCGAACTCCAGAAGATTTTGGATTCGTGGAGTCTGGCGAAGTGCACCAACTTGACGTTTATCGCGCGAGATCCCGACAACGATAACATGATTGTCGTCGTGACCAACGAGAAGGGAAGCATCAAGGCGGCGTGTGAGGCGGCGCTGCGGCCTGAAATAGGCCCGAAGGAGGGATCTAATGGCTCAACTAAATCTCTGCCAGAACCCGGTCTGCCGGGCACCTCTTCCGAGGAACCGGAAAAGCCATTGTGACAAGCGCTGCGTGAAAGAACACGCGCTCATCAACGCGGCGGTTGGGCTTTTGAATAGGGAATCGGCAAAGACGTCGCGGTCAAAGTGATCTGCGAGATGCTCAGGGCGTGAAAGGAGAATTGGATGGATACAGGAACGGGATATATCGCTCCGGCCTCGGAGTTCAAGAAGAAACTAACGCGGCGGGACTTCGAAAGGTTCATCAAACCTATTGATCCGGCAAATTTGTCGCCAAAGGTCAGGGCGATGGTCGAAGCCACGGGCCGCGGCAAAATAAGCCGCAACAGCCGTTGTCCGTGCGGAAGTTGGAAGCGGTTCAAACGCTGCTGCATGGCGAAGGGATAAAGATGGCGGCGGACGCAGACGAAGACTATGGCGACTGCTTTTTCTGCAAGAAGCCGATCAAGGCGTCAGAAGACAAAACATCTTACGGCGGAAAGAACTGGCGCACCGGAAACCAAAACTACGTCCATTGGAACTGCTACCACGATGCGCTGAACGCAAGAATCGGTGCGAATAGGGACTGAGATAATGCCGAAACGATTTACAGAGCGCGATCTGATCGCGAGCATCGACAAGCTTTCCCAGGTCGCGTTGCGATCGGTAGAATTCAACGATCGACAAACTGCTGCGGTCATAAGTCTCGGCATGGCGGCGGAGGTTCATCGAGACGCTCCCGACAACCTGATCCAAGCGGTAGTTGACGCGCATAAAGTTCTCGGAGCCCCGGGTGATTTCGGTTACGGCACTCCGGAGGGTGAAGCGATGCGATGGGTATATGACATTGGGAACAGGCTGGCGAACCAACGGCGCCGCGCCGCGAGAATAAAAAACGGGAGGACCAAATGAACCTCGATCAATTCAACGCCGATACACGGCGCGGCCTGGACCCGGCACAGCCCTATCCCAACATTCCCTCAGACGAGACGTTTGAAGAGGAGGCGCGGGAATATATCGTCGCGGAAGATCTCGAAGAGCTGGCGGGCGTTCTTATCCCGAGCAAATTCCCAAATCTCTTCGCCGGCCGCGCGCGCATCAAGTTTTGCTGGAAGCGAACTGGCGGCAACGATGCCGGCAGGAACGTCCTCGGCCGTTGTCAGAAGATCGGCGGCGTGACGAAGATTTATTCCAAAGACCATTTTCTCATCTGGCTTGCCGCGGATAACTGCCGGGCCATGAAGGCGACGCGCCTTCAGATCGAGGCGCTACTGTTTCACGAGTTGTGCCATGCGGGCGTCGACGAGGGACAAGCGTTCACGGTCGGGCACGATTACGAGGGCTTTTGCCGCGAACTGAAAGAGTATGGCGCCTGGAAGATCGATTTGGCGGACATGACGCGGGCGGCGCAACAGCTCGTATTGCCCGGGCTCGTCGAGGCTCTGATACCGCCCGGCGCCGAGAGCCTGTCGATCGCCGCGAAGATCCCCGGAAAGAAGCCCCGTGAGATCGTCTTGAAGCGGCCGAACAAGGGCTCGGAACAGACGCACTGAGAGTATGATTCCCGCGAATCAAATCGATTACGTCATCAAGCAGATGGCCGAGTGGGCGCGGACGAAGGACAACATGGGGCTTGCCGCCGACATAATGCACAGCTCTCTTCTTCGTCGTCTGCTGAGGGGCAAACAGGTATTGCCGAAGCCGCCGCCGAAACGCCACGCCTATCCCGATTACGATTTGGCGGAAGGTAAGCAGGTCGAAGTTTTTGAGCTTTTCGAGGATGAAGATCGCGTCGTCATCGATCAACACGGCGATTGGACTTGGGTCAACAAGAAAAAAGGAATCCTCCGCCATAGTCCAACCGGAGCGCTTTATCGGACCTGGATCGAAGACGGCCGACGTCAGTTACAGAAAACGTTTCCAGAAGTTCCTGAGTTAGAGCTTTGAGGTAAAGACATGAGCGATAAAATCGACGGCTATTTGGAAGTCGGCTTAAACGAGCAGCAGGAAATCGTCATAAATATTCCACCTACAAAACAGCGCCGCGAACAACACAAAGTAAACTGCGCATATCGTGCCAGCCCGGAGGAGCTTTGTAATTGCGGCATCGAGTATGAGCACATCGTCTTTTCGCCGAATCAGGCCCGGCACTTGGCGGAATCGCTTTATAGGCATGCGGCCTATGCCGATCGCGAGATCCGTAAAAAGCGAGAAGAGGAGGAACGGAAAAGTGCAGAAGCCATTCCTGTCGATCGTAGCAATAGAACTCTTGCCAACGGCTCGCCTGTGACCGCGGACCATCGCGAGGTTGATCCGGCTACGGGGCTGCAAAAGGACTACGTGGTGCTGTCGGCAGAGGAGCGCGCGAAAGGATTTGTTCGGCCGGTAAGGCTGACCTACAAGCACCTGAAGTGTGGAACGGTCACAAAAATGGCGGAAACGATCGCAGAGACCTACGCGCGCGATCCCGGTTTTTACAGCGGTACGTTCTGTTGCTGGTGCCGCACGCATTTTCCTGTCGGGGCCGAGGGTGAATTCGTTTGGGAGGATGGCAGCAATCAAAAGGTGGGCACGTGACGGAGCTGAATCCTAATCATCCGGTCACTCAAGAGATTCGCCAGCATTGGCACAAGCTCTGCGCGATCGCGCTGTTCACTTTAGATGTTCGCGAGCTGGAGATAACCGTCGAGGATATGGAAAAATTCACCCGCGAGCTTGGCGATGATGCCGCAATCGTGGTGAAGGCGAAGGGCAAAATATTAACGCTCAAGCTCGTCAAGGGGGAAGAGGCAAAACGATTAGTAAAAGATGAAGGCGGTCTGGAGTTTTAGATGGCTGAGCTTGCAATCGCGCCAGAAAAACCGATTCGCGGCTATACGTTAACGGTGCGTTTCACCGGCTTCGATTTTGCTCGTATCTTCATCGAGCGGGTGGTGCGTGCTG
>JBGPGE010000225.1:0-3377 GCA_041483675.1 Binatia bacterium | reverse complement strand
GTGCGCGGGATTCCGGTCTTCAGTCTCTACGGCGAGGTTCGCCGTCCGACAGCGGCGATGATGGACCGCTTCGATATTCTGCTCGTCGATCTGCAGGACCTGGGCTGCCGCGTCTACACTTTTTTGACGACGCTGCGCTACATTCTCGAAGCGGCCGCCGAGCGGGGCAAAACCGTATGGCTGCTCGACCGTCCCAATCCCGTCGGGCGTCCCGTGGAGGGGTTGAAGCTCCGGCCGGGCTGTGAAAGTTTTGTCGGCGCGGCGCCGCTGCCGATGCGCCACGGGCTGACGTTGGGCGAGATTGCGAAATGGTTTGTGAACACTCTTTGTCTCGACGTCGACTATGAGATCGTGACGATGGAGGGCTGGGAGCCGTCGCGCGCGCCCGGCTACGGCTGGCCGCTCGGCGAGCGCGCGTGGGTGAATCCAAGCCCGAACGCGGCCGGTCTTTCAATGGCGCGCTGCTACTCCGGCACGGTTATGCTGGAAGGGACGACGCTTTCCGAGGGGCGCGGCACGACGCGGCCGTTGGAACTTTTCGGCGCGCCCGATCTCGACGCTCGCGCATTGTTAGCCAAGATGGAAGCGCTCGCGCGAAATAACAATTGGATGAGCGGCTGCCGGCTGAGAGAGTGCTGGTTCGAGCCGACGTTTAATAAGCACGCCGGCAAGCTCTGCGCCGGAATCCAGATCCACGTCGACGATCCAAGTTATAACCACGAAGGCTTTCGCCCGTGGCGCTTGATCGCGCTCGCGCTCAAGTCCTTGCGGCTGCTCAAGCCCGACTACGACCTCTGGCGCGATTTTCCGTACGAGTATGAACGCGACCGGCTCGCCATCGACGTGATCAACGGCAGCGAGCTACTGCGCAAGTGGGTGGACGATCCCGCCGCCGTGCCCGCTGACCTCGACGCCCTTGCCACTGCCGATGAGACCGCGTGGATTAAAGAGCGCGAGTCCGTGCTGCTGTATCGTTAGCCTTGATAGTTGCGCATTTGCGCAATTGAGCAAACGTGAAAGCTCCCCTACTTTGAGAAACAACGGCTAGAAAACGACTCCTGCGCATCCGATTCCATTTCCGCCTTCATCCCTCATCCTTTATACTTCCCCCCCGTGTACCCCTACCGCGTGCCACTGGCCGTCCCTTACTGGAACGACGCGACTTATCGCGCAATCCTCCGGTCGCTTTTTTACGGCAGTGTCCTCGATGGGCCGGATCTTAAAAAGCTCAAATCGTCAGTGATCGAAGCGCTCGGTGTCGCAGAGGCTGTCCTCTGCGGCTCCGGCAGCTTCGCCTTGGAAATTGTCCTGCGGGCGTGCGGTGTCCGCCAGGGCGACGAAGTGGTGATCCCGACGTTCTGCTGCACCAGCGTCGTCCCGCCGATTTTAGCGATCGGCGCGCTGCCGGTATTCGCGGACGTGGGAGAAGTGCTCAACCTCACTGCCGGGACCGTCGCGGCGGCGCTGACGGAGAAAACCAGGGCGGTCATCGTCCCGCATCTTTACGGCAATCCCGCCGAGATCGGCGCAATCGTCGACCTCGCGCGTGGAAGAAACATCCGAGTCATAGACGACGCGGCGCAGGCTCTGGGGGCGACGATCGACGGTCGGCCTGTTGGAAGGTTCGGCGACGCGGGAATTTTAAGCTTCGGCAGCGAAAAAGTTTGCTCCGGCCTCGGAGGAGGCGTCGCCGTTTGCCGGGCAACAAACTTTCTCGGCGATTGCAAGATCGACCTGTCACAGCCCCGGCTTTCTACCGCCTTCCGGGGCTTTTTGTCCGCGATGATTTGGCGGCGTTGGAGGCGCTGGACGCTGCCGGCGGAAGGACTATTTTCCCGGCGAAGCGGACCAGATTCGCCTCCCGCTCCATACCGGAAGGAGACGATGGCGAACCTGAACGCGGCCGTCGCTGTCAGTCTCATGCAAACGCTCCGCGATAACATCGCCGCCCGCCGCGCTCGCGTCCGCGCGTATCAAGACCTGCTCGGTGGCGACGAACGTTTGGAGCTTATTCCACACCGAAGCGGCTCCGCCTGTTTGACGCAGGTGGTGCGGGTCCTCCCACAGGGACGGAACGAAGACCCCGCCGCGCGTCTGATCGAGGCCTTAGATCGCGCCGGCTATGAAATCCAAGGCAGCTACGTCCCGATCCACCTTCTGCCGGACTATCAGCAATGGGTTCGGAACTCTCTCCCGCATGCGGAGCAGGTGTGGGCCGATTTGGTCGAGCTTCCATGCGAGCCGGCCGTGAGCTTGGATAGTGTAGAGCGGATCGCTGCCATCGTTCAGCGCGTTGTGAATCCAGGAATGAGCAGTCCCGTCTCCGCTTGATCCCGCTTTCTTACTATTGCCTACTGCCTTCTTCATTGACACGGCGGGTTATTGTCGGGTAGTTTTGGGTCGCCTAAGGTCGGAGTGGGATAGGAGGAAGGGAACCTGACATGAAGACCACAAAACTCTTGTGCGCATGCTTTCTCGCAACCGGTATCGCTGCGCTCATCGCCGCATGCGCAGCGCAGACGGGCGGCGAACAACACGCCGGCGCCACGGTAAGCATCGACGCCGACGATATCGGTGGCGTGGTCACCAGCGCGAAGGGGCCGGAAGCCGGCGTCTGGGTAATCGCGGAAACCACCGAACTGCCGACCAGGTTCTCCCGAAGCGTGGTCACCGACGATCAAGGGCGCTACGTCGTTCCCGATCTTCCGAAGGCGACTTACGATGTATGGGTGCGCGGCTACGGCCTGGTCGATTCGCCAAAGGTTAAAGCCCAGCCCGGCAAGATTCTGAACCTGAAGGCAGTAGTGGCGCCGAACGACGCCGCGGCGGCGCACTACTATCCGGCAATTTATTGGTACTCGATGATGAAGATTCCAGATGCGGGCGAGTTCGGCGGCAAGGGGAATATTCCCGCAAAGATAAATCAGGGTGAGTGGCTCACCCAGATGAAGAACAGAAGCTGTGCCGGTTGCCACCAACTAGGCCAGCTTTCCACCCGCACTTTCCCGAAAGACGTGCCGTTCCCGTTCAAGTTTGCCGATTCGGAAGAGGGCTGGTTCCGCCGCATTCAGTCGGGTCAGGCCGGCGAGAGAATGTTCGGCACGATCGTCAAGGATCTCGGCGCCGTGCCCATTAAGCACTTCGCGGATTGGACGGACCGCATCGCCAAGGGCGAGCTGCCGCATGCAAAACCTCTTCGGCCGCAAGGCGTCGAGCGCAACGTCGTCGTTACCACTTGGGAATGGCTCGACGACAAGCATTACCTCCACGACCTGATCGCCTCCAGCCGCCGCTATCCGACGGTGAATGCGTACGGTCCAGTGTACGGCTCCACCGAGGTCAGCGTCGATATCATTCCGATCCTCGATCCCAAAACG
>JBGPGE010000224.1:0-3438 GCA_041483675.1 Binatia bacterium | reverse complement strand
GGTCAGGGTAACGGATCCTAAAAACCTTCAACCGGCGGTCGCTAAGGCCCTGGAACACAGCGCCGCGGGACGCTTGTCCGTGATCGATGTAGTGCTGAGCGACTACCAGCCGAGGCAGTAATCAAATTATATCGAACACGGGGATTGAATCCCCGTGTTCGACCAAAGGGGAGAGCTGCCGCTTCTCCCCTTTGGAAACCCCATCGGTTTTGTGCCCGCCTCAAGAGGCGGGGTTTACATTCAATTAAACCATCACGATCTTCGCGGGCGGAAAGCCGTTGAAGTTGGCGACGGCGCGGGAACGTGAGTTCGGACCACCGGAATCCTACCAGAACTTCGAGTCGTATTCGTCGGCGCGCTTCGATATCGCGCCGCCCCGATGAGGCGCAAGCTCGCCAGATTGACGTGGCATTTTGTTAAGGATACGCTCCGCCTTTGAATGAACGGTTCCTTGCGCAACGAGCTCGAGACGGAGCTCCGTCGCCTGATGCGTGTTTGGTTCCCGCGCAGCGTTGATTGGGAACACGGCGGCTTCCTGTGTGATTTCGACCATCGATGGAGACCGGCGGGATCGCAGCTCAAGATGCTCGAGTACCAGGCGCGGCAAACACTCGCCGCCGCCCGGGCGGCGGCTCACTGCGCCGACCTCGCATCCTTGCGCGAGGCCGCTGCGCACGGCTTTCGCTACCTCAAGGATAAGATGTGGGATCATAGCCTCGGCGGTTGGTACAGGATGCTTGATCGAACCGGGCAGCCCCTCGAAGAAGCTACGAAACATGGGCATGGGTCGAGCTACGCGATCTCCGCCTGCGTCGCCTGCTACGAGCTGACTCAAGATCCGGAGTGTTTGGATCTTGCGAAGTCGGCCTTCTCCTGGCTGGAGGAGCACGCGCACGACGAAAAGCACGGCGGCTATTTCGTGTTTTACCGGCAGGACGGCACCCCGGTCTTACGCGAGGACGCAGGGCGAGCGCCCGGCCGGAGTCAGGATTGCATCGGGACACCGATCGGTTTTAAGGACGCGAACACCACCTCGGATCTCCTCAAGTGCTTCTCCGATCTCTACCGTGTTTGGCCCGACGCGCTGCTCAGGAAACGCTTGGAGGAAGTTCTCGGCATCGTGCGTGACCGTCTCGTCGTCGCTCCCGGAGTGATGCACATGTACGCTCATCCCGACTGGACGCCGCTACCCGACCTGACGCGCTACGGGCAAATTCTTCATTCGGCGAACCACTTGCTCTCGGCATCCGCGGCCCTCACCGGAGCCGTCGATCCCGTGACCGGGCGGGTCGCGAAATCCATGGCCGATACGATGCTACGCGTCGCGTGGGATCGGGACATCGGCGGATTTCACCTCGCCGGATCCAGCTTCGGGCCGGCACGCGTCGAGGACACCGTCGTTTTCGTCCGCGACAAGTGCTGGTGGATTCAGGCCGACGGCATGAAATTGCTTCTGGCGATGGCTCGCCTTCATCCCGGCGACGCGTCGGAGTACGCAGCGCGTTTCCTGCGCCTCTGGGAATACGTCAAGAAGTACGTGATCGATAGGAAGCGCGACGGCTGGCGCGCCGCCGGGCTCGATACCAATCCCAAGGCCGACAAACAGCCCAAGGCCACGGTGTGGAAGGACGCTTCCCATGAGACGGAAGCGCTTGTCGATTCTCTGCGGATGCTCGATTCGTTCTGATCGGCTCGCGCCGAGTGCGAGGCACGAAGGATGAGAATCCACGGGAGACTTCTGGCGCGCATCCGGCAGCGGCTCCGTGTGTGCCGGTTTAACATGAGGCCCGGCGTCCGAATCGCCCTCTCGGCGTATATTGCCGAGAGCGCCATGATCCAGACGGATTGCGACGGCCGGTCGTTCGGAGGACGCATTCTCGTCTCTAACGGAGCCGTCATTTCCGACGGCGTCATCCTCGCCACCTACGGCGGCAGCATCGAGGTCGGAGCGGGGGTTTACATCGGCCCGTACTGCGTCATCTACGGTCACGGAGGGCTCACGATCGGCCGGAACACGATGATCGCGGCGCACACCGTCATCGTCCCCGCGAATCACGGCTTTGCGCGCATCGATGTGCCGATGAACGCGCAGCCGCTGACGCGGAAAGGCATCGCCGTCGGCGAGGACGTCTGGATCGGCTCCGGCTGCAAAATCCTGGATGGAGTCCGCATAGGAAACGGCGCGGTGATCGGGGCGGGATCGGTCGTCACGAAGGACATCGATGCGTACGCCCTCGCGCGCGGCGTGCCGGCCGCGATCGTGGGACGGCGTGGAGAGAAGGTGAAAGATCGGTCCCCATGATGGTTTCGCCGTTTTACTTTTTCCTTTTTACTTTCTTTTGAGCAGCCGCCGCCACCAGCGATGTTTCGACGTGATCCGCCGGAGACGGTTTAGCCGGCGAAGCTCCTCGACCGACAGCGGCCCTCTGGAAACGCTTTCGAGGTTGCGCGCGATCCACTCGACCTTTCTCATTGCGACGATGACCCGATCGACGTTGGTCTGAAACAGGGAAAACCGCAGCATCAGATCCGCCACCACGCGCCGTAGAGTCTCTGCGTCATCGTAGCCGCGCGCCGACGCCGCGGCGATAATCCGGTCCAGCTCCCATCCGCGAAAAAACGGCGACGTGGCGACCGTCTCCCATCCGAACGTCTTACAGGCGGCGAAGGCCGGAGTGGCGGCGGTGGTGACGTTGAACGGTCGGATCGCGATGCGAAACGGATTTTCCTTCCCGTAGTGGTCGATGATCGCGGGATTCTCAACCCAGAGCCCGAGCGAACGGACGTAGCCTTTTCTCCGCCACTCGACCGCCAGCTCCATCTGCCGCTGGTTCTCATCGGAGTCGGCCAACGGAACCACGACGAGATAGTCGACATAGTCGGCGCGCAGCTGCTCCAGAATAACGTCAATGTGCCCGGGACGGTAATATTCCGGCTCGCCCACCGGATCGCCGGGAGCGAAATCGGTGAAGAAGTTCCACGCCAGGATCGTTGCTTCGTTGCGCCTGTCGAGATCGTAAAGCACGGCGCCGAGCGCCACCCGTTCGGGTTGATAGGTAGTGTCGAACCATCGAATCCCGTGATCCAGACACGACGCGACGATTGCACGCTGCTCCGCGGCGGTAGCGGGCGGGTCATTCCCGAGCTGACTGATGAACGAGTGCCCTCCTAGAATGAGCGGCGTCTCCGTCTGTCGACTCATGTTCGATTCCCGGCCGCGCCGTGCGACCTTCCAAGAAAACGCGAGAGGCCGCTAGACCATCACGATCTTCGCGGGCGGGAAGCCGTTGAAGTTGGCGACGGCGCTGGCGGAGGAGTAGGCGCCGATATTTTTGACGTACACCACGTCGCCCACGTAAAGCTCGGGAATCTCCACGTCGAGCGAGAGCGTAGCGAAGGAGTCACAGGTCGGCCCGGCGAGCGCGCTCAAGAACGTCT
>JBGPGE010000223.1:0-3469 GCA_041483675.1 Binatia bacterium | reverse complement strand
GAATGCGGTCAGCGTGTTCGCCGAGAGCATCAACGGTGCCGACGGCCTCGTCTTCGATAACCATGGGCGCCTGTGGGTCGCGGCGAATCAGGCCGATGAGGTCGTTGCTCTGAACGAGAACGGCAAAATCGTTGCGATACTCGGAGAATTCCGCGGCATTCGCCGCGATGGGACTCCGGACGGGCTGCTCTTCCCGGCGAGCCCCGTCATCGTCGGCGATGAAATATTCGTCACCAACCTGGCGATCTCGCTGACGCCGACCCTGGGCGACGAACCCGAAGAAGATGTGACGCGCTGGACGATCTCGCGCATGAAATTGCCTCGCAATCGAGATTAGAGCTCGCTCGACGAAAGCAACGCATAAATGGGGTCCGGGTTCACATTTCAACTCGAAGAAGTGAACCCGGCCCTAATTGTTTCAACTTAGGCACCGGCCGCCTCGATAGCCAGGGCAGTCTGCTTTGCCTTGTCCCCGGAATGCAGGTCAACGCCGAGATCCACCTCGGCACGCGCACGGTCCTCGAGTATTTCCTCTCGCCGGTCGAGAAGGTCGCGCACGAGACCGGGAGGGAGCGGTAACCTCTGATTAGAAAAGGTGTGCGTCCCCTTTTTTGCTCCAGGCTAAATGCGTGATCGCGGCCAACTGGTCGCGGTTTAGTCGATCGACCCGTACAGCTGCTCGTCGTAGAGGCTGCCCGACAGCGGGTTGAGCACGAACAAGGGATCGGCTGCTATGCCGCCGCCGGGGGCGATGCCCGACAGGCCGTCGCGGAAGTGTTTCGTATCCGTGTGGACCGTGTGCACCTCCTGATCCTTCGCGCCGCGCCACGTCTCGACGATGGTCATATGGTTCGGACGGTTCGACTGGGTGAGCGCGTCGAACCGCAGGTTTCCCGAGTGCTTGCGGCTGTCCGCGACCAGCTTCTCCACCAGGGCGTTGCCGCAGGGCCCGGTCTCGCTGACCTGGCGCTTGCACGGCGGAAACTGCTCCGTTGGGATGATGTCGACGTGGGTCACGACGTATACGTTGCCGCTTCCGCCCCTGGCGACCTTCGAGGGGTCTGCGGCCACGAGACCGACGTGAGGCCGTTCGTCATACGGGCTGTAGAGAAGCGGTTGCAGGTCTTTGCGAAACGCCATCGTGCGCGCGGTCTTGGCATGCGCCTCCCGCGCGGACTGGTCCTGCCAGGCCTCGAGCAGGAGAAAGTGGTTCCTGCGGCCGGTTCCTTGTAGGGCTTCGAACCGGAGGTTCCCTGCTTGCTGTTTGGACGCAGCTCTGTGTTTCTTGAGGAGGTCGGCGGCTTTCTGCGCCTCGGACGGTGCGACCTCGATGTAGGTGACGATGAAGTAGGGTTTCTCCGGCAACACCGTGCCGTCGCGCAGCTTTACCTCCGCCAAGGCCGGATACGCCACGATGAGGCTCAACATCGCGACGCCACTCAGAAGCTTCCAGAAGTGTTTCATGACTCCCTCCTTTTCGGTTGTCGAATCGGGCGCAACGTCCGATCCGTTGGATCGCGACGACATGCCTCGGTTTTCGCAAAACGCCCGTGCGCGGTTTGGTTCAGTCAGCGGGCTCAGCGGTCACACACCGAGCAATCTATTCCAACCGCGAGAGCGCGGCAAGCGCTTTCCCGCACCCCGGCTGTTTCGAGGTCTTATCTGCGATTCACTTGCGGGTTCACAACCGCCAGTTCCGAACGCCCGCTTCGAGTCGTAAGCGGGTATTGATCGACGCGAGCAGTAACTGTTAGCTGGAACTCAAACGGGCGTTACATTCTTGTCCCCGGCATGCAGATCAACGCCGAGATCCACCTCGGCACGCGGAGCGTCCTCGAGTATCTCCTCTCACCGGTGCAGAAGGTTACCCACGAGGCAGGGCGGGAGCGGTAAGGAGAGAAGAAGAAAGATATTTCGGCGCTGACCCCTTTCCCTTTTTCCTGGAGCGGTAGAGTGCCCGGAGTTATTAACGGATAGTCACGCCAACCCCATTAACCGGTGTAATCTTTGCTTGGCGGTGGATTCGGATGCCGCGCGTGTTTTCAAGGGCAGAGGGGAGGGGAATATGGATACGAATCGTTATTCTGCGAAGTCAGCGTTTGTTCGGATAAAGCTAATTCTTAGTGCTCTGTGGCTTGCTTTGTTGGTTGGGTGTGCAGGCGTTCAGCCTGCCGGGGAGTCGGGAAAGGGGAGATTTGAATTTGGGTTGGTCGGCGACCAGCAGTACAACCCCGAGTCGGAAGCGAAGTTTCCCCACATCATGGATGGTTTGAACCGGTCAAATTTCGCATTCGTGGTTCACGTCGGAGATTTCAAGGCAGGGCCCGCCCCAGCCTGCGATGACGGGCTCTTTAGACTGCGCAAGGAGCAATTTGATGCTTCCAGACATCCCTTCGTTTACACCCCTGGAGACAACGAGTGGCTGGACTGCTACCGTCCTAAGGCTGGCGGCTACGATCCGGTAGAGAGGCTGGCGAAGCTCCGCGAGATCTTCTTCCAGGGCAACCAAAGCCTTGGGCAGAGAAAACTGACGGTGAAGCGCCAAAGCGATAACCCACAATACTCAAAGTTCCGGGAAAACGCGCGATGGAGCTACGGGGATGTTTTGTTCGTCACCCTCCATGTGGTGGGTGATAACAATAACCTTGGGCGGGCACCTGAGGCAGATGCTGAGTACCGCGAGCGCAACGCTGCGAATCTGGCATGGCTCAAGGAGACCTTCGATGTAGCGAAGCGGGAAGGGAGCAGGGCGGTAGGAATTTTCATGCAGGGTAATCCCCTTTTTGAACACAGACTGCCCTCCAGGCGGGTAGAGATTTTAGGAGTAGCTCCTCCACCCGGAGAACCGTCCGGGTATGCGGACTTCATCCCAGCCCTTGAGGCTGAGGTTTTGGCTTTTGGCAAGCCAGTGGTTCTGATGCATGGCGACACCCATTTCTTCCGCGTCGACAAGCCTCTGTTCAGGAGCAAGGAAGCGGGTCCCGGAAACTTAGGGCGCCAGATTGAAAACTTCACCCGGGTGGAAACCTTTGGCTTTCCCGAGGCGCACTGGGTTCGGGTTATCGTGGATCTGAAGGATGCCGGTGTGTTCAGTTTTAAAGAAGAGATAGTTGACAAGAACCGGTTCGCGAAGCCCTAGACGATCGATTCCAGGGATCTCTCGCGTCGAGTGACTTGCCCGCTCCAGATAACGGCCACCGCGGGATAACGTGACGGGCCATGAAGTCGAGGGCGGCGTCCGCGCCTCGTCCCCGGCATGCTGGTCAACCCCGAGATCCACCTTCGGCACGCGCACGGTCCTTGAATATCTGCTCTCCCCGGTGAAGAGGATCGCTCACGAGGCGGGGCGGGAGCGGTAGATTTATGTCTTGTGCAAGAAAAGATACTGCGACCGCGTTCACGCACTTGTCAGGGGGGCTTATAGTAACTTATATGTTACCAATAGGGGACAGGGCGAGCTGTCCCTTGT
>JBGPGE010000222.1:0-3608 GCA_041483675.1 Binatia bacterium | reverse complement strand
GCAAGGCTTCTTCATTGGTCTTGCCTTGAGAGACGCAACCGGGCAAGGAGGGACACTCGGCAACAATGTAGCCGTCTTCACCAGGCGTGAGAGTTACAACGAATTGTTTCATGCGGCCCTCTCCTTCCATAGATGAGTAAAGGCTATACCAACGGCGGCGGTTGCGCAACTTGAGGCGAA
Source organism: Binatia bacterium (assembly GCA_041483675.1). Lineage (GTDB taxonomy): Bacteria > Desulfobacterota > Binatia > UBA9968 > UBA9968 > 2-12-FULL-60-19. The sequence continues at coordinate 3,428 of JBGPGE010000222.1, read as the reverse complement.
ACGAAGCAACCTTACCGACGAAATCCAACGGAAATAAACGAAAATGGACGGTATGGAAGAACTGACGGCGAAACAGAAACGGGTGATCCCCTACTTGCTCGCAGCGCATCCATCGAGGAAGGATGCAAACGAGCGCGGGTGAGCAAGGCAGCCGTCATGAAAAAGGCGGTTGGATGAGAGAACACGGACAATTTGCGGACAGTGGAAGAACAGGTGGCTCTTAGGTCACTGAACAACTCCTTCAAACACTTGGGAAAATTTGGTGGGCCGCCGGAGACTCGAACTCCGGACCCGCTGATTAAGAGTCAGCTGCTCTACCAACTGAGCTAGCGGCCCATCGTCTTTCATCCTTCATCCTTTTCAAACTGGGGTGAGTGAAGGGATTTGAACCCTCAACCCCTGGAGCCACAGTCCAGTGCTCTAACCAAATTGAGCTACACTCACCGCGTGTCGATCCAACTGGCGCGCCAGAAGGGATTCGAACCCCTGACCTACGGCTTAGAAGGCCGTTGCTCTATCCACCTGAGCTACTGGCGCCATAAGCCAGTAATGAGTGCTGAGTACTGAGTACTGAGGAAAAAGCCCTCTCCACCCTGCATGACTTGGACTCAGAACTCGTTACTCAGCACTCAGCACTATTTGTTGGTCGGGGCGAGACGATTTGAACGTCCGACCCCCTGCGCCCAAGGCAGGTGCGCTACCAGGCTGCGCTACGCCCCGTCACGCTGCAACGTCTCATTCTACATATGCAGAGGGTGAAATCAAGGATTCGTGCCGAACAGCGGGAGCGAAGGTAGCGCGGCGGCAAGTTTTCTCAGCGCCTCGCCCCTGTGGCTCACGCGGGCTTTGGCGTCTCGGTCCAGCTCCGCAAAGGTGCGGTTAAGCGGCGGGTAGAAAAACAGCGGATCGTAACCGAAGCCGTTTGTTCCTTTTGGGGCGAATGCGATCCGGCCCGCGCACTCGCCGCGAAACAGCCGCTCGCCGCCTTTCAACGCCGCTGGCGCGCACAACGCGAGCACGCAGACAAAGCGCGCGCTTCGTTTCTCTTCAGGGACGCCGGTCAGCTCGTTTAGCAGCTTTTGGTTATTGCGCGCGTCGTCCGCGTCATCCCCGCTGTAGCGCGCGGAATGGACCCCCAGCGCTCCGCCGAGAGCGTCCACTTCCAATCCGGAATCGTCCGCCAGGGTAAGCAGCCCGGAAAACTCCGCCAGCGCGCGCGCCTTCTTGCGCGCGTTCTCTTCGAAAGTTCTGCCGTCCTCGACGACAGCCGGCGCGTTTTCGATGCGGCTCAAGGGCACGAGCTCAACCGGCAGCTTTTTCAGAATCGCCGCGACTTCGGCGAGCTTGCCCGAGTTGGTGGTGGCGATCAGCAGCTCCATTCAACCGGGACTTCGACGGCTCTAGCCTCTTTCCGACGCACTCTGGGCGTCGGCTTGCTCGAGCAGCTTGCTCAGCGACCGGGCGAGCTGGGTATGGGTGAAGGGTTTGGCAAGGTAATCGTTACAGCCTGCGGCCAGGCATTTCTCCCGGTCGCCGGGCGCCGTCAGCGCGGTGGCGGCGAGAATGGGTATCGCGGCCGTCTTTGGGTTGCGGCGAATGTGCGCGGTCGCCTCGAGTCCGTTCATCTTGGGGAGCATAATGTCCATGATGATAACGTCGGGAAGCAGATGAGCGGCGTAGGCCACGGCCTGGTAGCCGTCTTCGGCGATCAGCACATCGTAGCCCGCATGGCTCAGGTTGCGCTGTATGAGCTCGCTCGTGTCGGGATGATCTTCAACAAGCAGTACGCGCTTTCTCATTGCCGGCCTCCTGGTGTCTCTTGTTATCGGCGGGAGACCGGAGAACTTTAATAGCCTTAAACACCTCTCGTCAAGTTAGCTGAGCCAATACGCCCTTCTGGGTCTTGAGCAGCTCGCGAATTCCCTGAGCGGCGATGTCGGTCATACGGTCGAGCTTCGATTTGGTAAACGGCAGGCTCTCAGCCGTGCCCTGGACTTCGATAAATTTGCCCGAGCCGGTCATCACGACGTTCATGTCCACTTCCGCCCGGCTGTCTTCGGCATAATTGAGATCAAGCAGAACTCTTCCGTCCACGGCGCCGACACTCACCGCGGCGACGGAATCCAGGATCGGATTTTGCGCGACGGCGCCGGCTTTTAGCCAGCCGCGCGCGGCCTCGACGAGAGCGACGTAGGCGCCGGTGATCGACGCGGTGCGCGTGCCGCCGTCGGCCTGGATCACGTCGCAGTCGATCCACACCGTCCGCTCGCCCAACAGCTCCAGCTTGGCGATGGCGCGGAGACTCCGCCCGATCAACCGCTGAATCTCATGCGTCCGGCCGCCGATCTTGCCGCGCGACGCCTCGCGCGCGATGCGGGTCTGCGACGACGACGGGAGCATGCCGTACTCCGCGGTGATCCAGCCCTTGCCGCTGTTGCGCAAAAAGGGCGGGACTCGATCTTCCAGTTTCGCCGTGCAGATCACCCGCGTGTCGCCCATCTCGATCAGCACCGAGCCGTCGGCATGCTTGATGTAGCCCGGCGTGATGACCACAGGTCTCAGCTGCTTGTCTTTTCGTCCGTCTATCCGCACCGTTAACCTCCAAATCTTAAATGCAAAATGAAAATTGCAAAGTGCAAAGGTCAAAATCTGAGATCTTCCATTTTACATTTTTCAATTTGCAGTTTGCATTTTGCCTTTGGTCTAGGGTTTATGAGCCGCCCAGGTGGAACACCACCATCTTGAGTTCCGTCATCTCTTCGACCGCATAGCGCGGCCCCTCTTTGCCGAAGCCGGAATCTTTGAGACCGCCGTAAGGCATCAGATCGACGCGCCACTGCGATCCCCAGTTGACGTGGAGGTTGCCCGCTTCCGCTTCGCGCGCGAACTTCATCGCCCATTCGACGTTCTCGGTGAATATGCCCGCCGCCAGCCCGTAAATGCTGTCGTTCGCCAACGCAATCGCTTCGTCGATCGTCTCGAAAGACGTCACCGCCACCGCCGGCCCGAACAATTCGTCGCGGGAAATGCGCATATCCGGGTGCACGTCGGCGATCACCGCGGGCATATAGATCGCGCCGCGTCTGCCGCCGCCGGCGACCAGGCGCGCGCCGCCCGCCACCGCTTCGTTGATCCAACTGTCGACGCGTACCGCCTCGCTCTCCTTCACCATCGGTCCGACCTTTGATTTCTCGTCGAGCTGATTGCCCGTGGTCAGCGCTTCGACCTTGGGCTTGAGTGATCCCAGTAGGTCGCCGTAGACCTTTTTTGCCGCCAGTACTCTCTGCGTGGAAATACAGGTTTGACCGGCATTGCCGTACCCCGTCATCGTCAAGACCGTTGCGACCTTGTCCAGATCGGCGTCGGGCATGACGATGACCGGACTGTTGGAGCCGAGTTCCATAGTCACTTTCTTGATACCCGCAGTC
>JBGPGE010000221.1:0-3691 GCA_041483675.1 Binatia bacterium | reverse complement strand
GGCAGTCTTCCCTCGATGACCATTTCGGCGTCGGCCGGCACTTCGATGTCGACACTTTCGCAGCGGACCACTTCGATGGGAGAGCCGCGCAGCGCTCCGGCCACCGCCAGCTCGTCGACCCCGTAGGGGATCTGAGTCGTGGAAACCATGCCGATGACCGGATCGCCGCCGATAACGGTGGCGATCTCCGTCGCCTTGCCCCGCTCTTCGTTCTTGCAGATGTGATTCCAGATGTGCGCGCCGAAGGTGGCGGCGATGCCGGTGATGTTGGGCTCGGGCCGGATCATCATTCGATAGGTCCCGACGTTGCGAATCCCCGTCTCCGGGTCTTTGGTCATGCAGTAGGCGGAAGTGATAAAGCCGTGTCCCTTGTCCCACCCGCGGTCTTTCTCCGGCGTCCAGACCGGAATGGGAAATTTGTGGATGTCGAGGGCGCCGCCGCGATCGATTCGCTCCTTGCAGGGGCCGCCGCTCACTTTGACCGGAGGAATAGGATTTTTGAGCGCATGAATGAACCTGCGGCGCACCTCCGCCATCACCTGCGCCCTGGGGCCGGTGGGATCGATGCCGAGCGCCACGGCATAGGTTTTATAGGAAGCGCCCGTCGCGCCGACCACGACGGGGAACGCGTAGCCCTTGACCCGCTCGAACAGGACGGCATATCTCTTCGCCTCCTCATTGCCGATATAGACCCAGCGCATGATCGCGCTCAGCTCCCAGTCCTTGTCGACTTCGTGGCGCACGCGCTGGAGCAGGCCGAATCGTTCGAGCGCTTGAAGGTGAGTCCGCAAGTCGTAAGCCATTTTTTTCATCCCTCCAAATATCGCTGCCAATTATCCTCGACTTTTTTCATAACGTCTTTGGAGACGTCGCAAACCTCGGGATACGCGACGCCGAGCGGCAGCGTCGCGTCCATCCCCAGCTTCGAGGTGAGCAGACCCGTCTTTCTCTTGAAGGCCGAAGATGGGTCGAGATGAATCGGCGTGTCGTTGAGAAAGAACGAATCCCGGTCGAACTGGAAGCGCGTGGCCATCGCCCATTCCACCTCGTGGGGATCGTAGATGTCGATATCTTCGTCGACGACGATGGCGTGCTTGACGCCGATGCGATGGGCGAGAACAACGCTCAGCACCAGCTTAGGCTCGCCTTCGAACATTTTCTTCATCGAGATGACCGCGTGATAGCGCCCGCAGCCGCCCGGCGTGAGATAGACGTCCTTCACCTCCGGGGCGACTTCCTTCGCCGCGCGGTAGAGATCCGCAGCTTTGGGCAGGCTGGTTAAAAAAACATTGTCGCGCTGGCGGCGGCCTAGATAAATGGTTTGATAGAGGGGCCGGTCTCGATGGCAGAGCGCGGTGAACTCGACGACGGGCCGGTTGCCTTGCGGGCCGTAATATTTTGAAAACTCCCCGAACGGCCCTTCCGGCTCCCGTTTGTGCGGCAGGATTTTTCCTTCGAGAACGATCTCCGCGTGAGCCGGTACTATCAGATCCACCGTTTCGCATTTCACCGTCTCGACCGGCGCTCCGCGCAAGGCGCCGGCCACGGCATATTCATCTAAATCCGGCGGGCCGGTCACGACCGAGGCGAGATAGAGCGACGGGTCGCAGCCGATGACGACGGCGATCTCCAGCGGCTCGTTCCGCGCTTCGGCCCTTTTGTAGTAAAGATGGAGATGTTGCAGCTCGCTCATGTAGATGCCGGCGCGGTTCTTTCCCTTGATCTGGAGGCGATGAAGCGCGAGGTTGTAGCCGTACTCCTGGTCTTTCGCCACGATGATGCCGGAAGAGATGTATCTCCCGCCGTCTTTTTCGTTCACCACGGGTATCGGCAACGTGCCGGGAATGTCCACCTTGTTGCCCGTGACGATATTTTCCTTGACCGGGCCGTCGCGGACGAGTTTCGGGGGCTTGAGTTTCTCCAGCCGCTTTAAATATTCTTCGATGGGGTTTTTCGTCTGCAGAGCGAGCGCCAGCTCGATCTTCCGCCGATCCGCGAAGAGATTGGCGACGACGGGGATATCGTAGCCTTTGACCTTCTCGCAGAGGAGCGCCGCCGGCCCGGCCTTGATGATCGCCGCGGAAATCTCCTGATTGGGATCGACTTCCTTTTTCACCCGCACGAGCTTGTCGGAAGCTTCGATTTTCTTGAGAAACGCTCTTAAATCTTTAAAGGCATTACCCACGCTTTTCTCCCCAATCTAAAATCGGCAATCGTTCGGCTAAGCTCACGACAGGTCGAAAATCTAAAACCTGTGGTGAGCGACGTCGAACCATTATTTGATCACCTTATCCGCCCGGTACAGCACGGACTGCGGAATCGTCACGCCGATCTTCTTGGCAGCCTGTAGATTGATGATCAACTCGAACTTCATGGGCTGCTCTACGGGGAGGTCAGCCGGTTTTGTCCCTTTTAGAATCTTGTCCACGTAAGCGGCGGCGCGCCGGTGCATGTCCGCGTAGCTCGGCCCGTAGGACATCAAGCCGCCCGCTTCTACCAACTCCTGGTAGGCATGCACCCCTGGCAAGCGGTTTTGGGCGGCGAAGTCCATGATGCGCGCACGGTTGTGCAGGAAGAGACGATCCGCCAATACGAGGAGCGCGCCCGGCCGTTCCTTGCGAATCGTCGCAAAGGCATTGTCGAACTGCTCCTCGGCTCGCACTCCCAGGGACAGTACTTTCAGTCGCGCCTGCTGAGCCGCGGCCTGCACCTCCTTCTCGGAGACTACCTGAAACGGGCTGGCAGGGTTCCAGAAGACGGCCACGTGGGAGAGCCTGGGAACAACCTCCCGCAGCAGCTCAAGCCGCTTTCCTTCTAAATCTGCCGCAATCGAAGTCAACCCGGTGATGCTTCCACCAGGCCGCGCGAGGCTCTCGATGAGACCCGTGCCGATGGGATCGCCGACGGCTATCATAACGAGGGGAATCGTCGTTGTCGCCTTCTTGACGGCGAGAGAGGCTGGCGTGCCGGCGGTAACGATCACGTCGACCTTCAAGGCGATCAGCTCGGCGATGAGCGTGGGAAAGCGGTCGTACTTTCCTTCGGCCCATCGATACTCGATCAAGATGTTTTTCCCCTCGACGTAGCCGAGATCCCGCAGCCCTTCGCGAAAAGGCCCGACGAGATTTGCCTCAAGGGCGGCGGTGGAATTCCCCAGGAAACCGATCCGCGGGACCTTCCCCGCCTGCTGCGCCTCGGCCATTTCCACACACCCCACGAGCAAGACGAGGATGGCAAGAAACCCCGCCCATTTTAGATTTTGGATTTTAGATTTCCGATTGAAGGCGGAACCAAACTCCATCCGAAGTCTTTTATCCACGTTTTCGTGTCCTTAATCTAAGATCCAAAATCGGCAATCGAAAATCATTTAATGACCTTATCCGCCCGGTCATTGCGGCGGCGTTACCGCATATTTCCCGTGTGGCCGAGAGAGTAGCGGCCCGGCTGAGGCCAGACGCAGAGGCCGTGAGGCTCCTTCTTCACAGGGATGGTTCTCACCTCGCCGGTGGCGGTGTCGATGGCGTACACGGCGTCGTCAAAACGGCTCGACAGCCATAACGTCTTTCCATCGACGCTGACGTTCCCCATGTCGGGGCTGCCGCCGCTCGGGATCGGCCACGTGGTGACGAGCTTGCGCGCGGCGAAATCGACGACCGACACGCTGCCCTTGCCCTTATGCGGTCCGAACACG
>JBGPGE010000220.1:0-3781 GCA_041483675.1 Binatia bacterium | reverse complement strand
TTGAGTTTTTCTCATGAGGAATCCCATCGAGAGGAGCTTGATGTCGGGGGCAGTTCAGCGACGACGATCATGGTTCCATGTTTGCAGGAAGGGCAGCGGGAAAGATCGATGCCGGTGATTCTCAGCAGCAAGTCTTTAGCTGACTCCTTGGGACAGACTTTGCGCTAAACCCGGATCAAGCTTGAGCAGTTTGCGGCACTGAGCCAGGGCCTGCTTTTTGGCTCGGTTGGCCAAGAAGCCGAAGTGACGGACGCGCATGAAGCCATCGGGCAAGACGTGGAGCAAGAAGCGGCGGATAAATTCCTGGGCGTCAAGGGGCATCGATTTCAAGCGATCTTTGTCTCTTCGATCCCGGTAGCTGGCAGCGTCTTAATGGTCACGAGGTCCACCCCGGCTTGTAACAGATGCGTGGCAAAACGCGGTTTAGTTCAACACAATGTTAGGTACCCAGTCCCTGGAATGCCGCCACCGGCACCCGTCGCTCAATCGCGACCCCTTTGCGTAGGGTCTTGATGCGCTCAATCTCGTGGAGAGTCTGCGCCGTGAAGTACGACTCACCACAGTGTGGGCACGACCATAAGGGAATGCCTTCAATCACTAGCAGCGATGGCCCGCGACCAAAACTCCGGGTGACTTCTCGCTGCTGCACCCCCGTCCGACCACACCCAGCGCAGCGTCGCTTAGACGCAGCAGACGGTGATGACGAAGAGATTCCCGTCCGGGGCAATCTTAACGACCGCATCGGCGGGGATACCCCTGAGGGTGTTGCCGCGGACGATGTACTTGACTTCGCGCGTTTGCCGGTCGCGCTGGCGCTCGACGATCGCGCCCGTGAGGATAATGTTTTCGAAATCAAGGATGGTGAGGTTGTCATCATCAAGTTCCTCCGCCGCGTGGATAGACACGGCATAGTTCAGGGAGCGGATCAAATCACGGAGCCGGTAGATAGTAGCTTGGGCCACATCCGCATTCTATCGGAGTATCGGTTGTGTGCCAACTATTAGGTGAGCCGCTTTAGCAGGCGACAAATGCCGGTCGGCTTATCTCCGAAGACGGCTCTACCAATCAAACCAGAATCGGTTGCAGTATCCACCAGCTACCTCGACTTGTCAATCACCTTCTAGCCGCCAAACACCGCCGCAGTCGGCGGCCTATCTCACTAACCGGCGGCAGTCTATCTCGGTCGGCTTCGCTCTGAAGCGTTCGGGAATGAAAGACTCTCAAGAGGTCCGGGAACAAAAAGCTAACGGGCGAGAATCGAATTTAATACCGGGACCAGTTCGCTCCTGAGATCAACAAGGAATCGCCGCTCACCGCGGAAAAAGTTTTTCACGCCTGGCGGCAGCGATCCCGAGGGGTTGCATAAGTTTCGAGTATGGAGTTAGAAATGTTGATCATGGCGAAACCTATGGCCGCGCCGGTTGAGAGTTCGACCCATGCCTTTGGCGCGGACCTGCATCGATTTCTCAAGCTCTATGAAGCCGCTTATCCCGCAGAGGTCGTTCACATCGAGGAGCCGCTCCGGGCCGACTGGGAGATCGCCGCGCTGGCGATGAAGCTGGAGAAGGCGCAGCGGTTTCCCGTTCTCATTTGTCATAACGTCATCGTTGACGGTAAGCGCGCCGAGCTGCCGCTGGTGACCTTTTTGATGGCCAGCCGTCTTCGTCTGGCACGGACTTTCGGCGTGGAGGCTCGCAAGGCCGGCGTCGCCTGTTACGAGCGCGTGCAAAAGCGCGTGAAGCCCATAGTTGTCTCCCGTGATCAGGCCCCGGTGAAACAAGTCGTGGAGAAAGGTGCCGGCATCGACGTCCGCCGTTTCCCCGCGCTGCGCCATCACCGGATGGATCCGGGCCGCTATATCACGGAAGGTTTTTTTCTGAGTTTCAACCGCGACAGCGGCCTCGACAACTCGGCCCTCCAGCGCGGCTGGCTGGCCGACCGGGACGAGATTCGTGTTTTCCTCGGTCCCAGCACGCACAACGCGCACAATCTCCGCCAGTTCGAGGAGGCGGGTGAGGACATGCCGGCGGCTTACTGGATCGGTCATCATCCGCTGGCGTTGTTGGGAGCGGCGACCCATGTCGGGCCGGATGAAAGCCATTATGAAACGGCGGGCGGAACGCTCGGGGCGCCTTTGCGCCTGGTGGCGTCGGAGACGCTGGGAGAAAAGTTTTTGGTGCCGGCGGATGCGGAAGTCGTGATCGAGGGATATATCCCCAAAGGCCGGCGTAAACCCGAGGGCCCTTTCGGCGAATACACCCGTCACGTCGGACCACAGCGCTGGGGTCCGCTGCTCAAGGTCACGGCGGTGACTTACCGCAAAGACGCCTACTGGGACGACGTCATGGTCGGCCACACCCACTGGATCAGCAGCCTGACTAAAGAAGGTGCGGTTCTAGAGCTGGTAAGGCGTAGCGTGCCCGGCATCAAGGCAGTTCATGTGCCGATGTCCGGCTGCGGCGTGTCTCATGTCTATATCCAGATGCTGAAGACCGTCGAAGGACAGGGCAAGACGGCGGCGGCGGCCGCGCTCAGCGGCTTCTTCGATATCAAGCATGCCTTCGTGTTCGACGAGGACGTGGACATATTCGATGAGCGCGAAGTGCTCCTGGCCCTCGCCACCCGTTTTCAGGCGGATCGCGGCTTGATCGTGCTCCCGGGAATGAATGGATCGCCGCTCGATCCGAGCGCGCCCGAACGCAACGTAACGGCGAAGGCCGGCTTCGACTGCACGAAGCCGATAGGCAAGCCGTTCGCCGAGCGCCTGGCCATTTCGGACGAAGTGCTGTCGCGCATCGATCCGCTGAAAATTATCGGCGAGAAAAAATGGGAGCGGATCCCGGTCGAACCCTGGGGATAGGGGAAGCGAAGCATGGCTGATTTTGAATATGTCGTGTGCCCGAAGTGTCACGATAAATTTATGGCCGGCGAGGAATTTTTTCGTTTGCCGCAAGCCTACTGTGTTTGTCCGTACTGCGGCAATGAATTTCCCGTCGGCGTGGCCGCCGGCGAAGCAAACAAAGCGAAGGAGACAAAAATACCATGAGATACAACCACGATAACCGTATCGACACCTACACTGCCTGGCAGCAGGCGCAGAAGATCCCCATCAACCGGGGATTTTTTATCGGGGACCTGACCAAGGTCGAGGTCGCCCCGTGGGAGCACAAAGGCGGCCTGGGAGCATTCGTCAATCTTGACGGCACCGGCGGCACCAACGACGGCTACGTGTGCGAGATACCGCCGGGGAAACAGTTAAAAGAGCAAAAGCATCTTTACGAAGAGATGGTCTACATCCTTGACGGTCATGGGGCGACTTCGGTCTGGCAGAACGACGGCAAGAAGCGCAGCTTTGAATGGCATCCGGGAAGTCTCTTTGCGATTCCGCTCAACGCCCACTACCAGCACTTCAACGGCCAGGGCAACGCCCCTGCCAGATATTTTGCCGTGACCAACGCGCCTTTTATGATGAACCTGTTTCACAGCCTGGATTTCATCTTCGGCGACGCGTTCACCTTCGCGGACCGTTTGCCGCCCGAAGACGAGGACTATTTCAGCGGCAAAGGAAAACTCTGGGGCCGCAAGCTGGAAGTTAACTTCGTGCCCAACGTACGCGAGATTCAACTGTATGACTGGAAAGAGCGCGGCGCCGGCGGCCGGAACGTGAATTTCGAGCTGGCCGGCAACGTCATGGGCTCGCATATCTCGGAGTTCCCGGTGGGCAGCTACAAAAAAGCTCATCGCCACGGCCCGGGCGCTCACGTGATCATTTTAGGCGGGC
>JBGPGE010000219.1:0-3853 GCA_041483675.1 Binatia bacterium | reverse complement strand
GCTTGCTTGGCAGCGTAGATCGCTGGGTCGCCAACCGCCACGATGACGTCAACGTTGAGCCGGACCAATTCGGCCGCGAGTTGGGGGAGCCGTTCGGCGGCGCCCCCTGCTCTCCCCCCACCAAATCGATACTCGATGGCGATGTTCTGGCCCTCGACATAACCAAGCTCGCGGAGCGCTCGCCTCCCTGCCTCGATGTAGGGCTGAGCAAAGGAAGAGGCCGGACCCGTTATAGCGCCTATGAGGGGGACTTTCTTCGGCTGCTGCGCGTCGGCGAAGCCACTAAGCGCCAACAGCAAAGGGCAAAGCGCAAGGCGAATCAATATCTTCCTCATGAATCGTTCTCCTGTATTTTGCTGTGCTCTAGCTTATCCTTTAGCCTGAGGCTGATCCAATGTTCTGTCATTCCCGAACGCTGGTATCGGGAATCCAGGCGAGACGGGGACTGGACCCCCGATAAAAACATTCGGGGGTGACGCCTTTGGCAATCGAAAATCTAAAATCATTTAATGACTTTATCCGCCCTTACCAGCACATTCGGTGGAATCGTCAGACCGATCTGCTTGGCCGCTTTCAGATTGATGATCAGCTCGAACTTCATCGGCTGCTCGACCGGAAGATCGGCAGGCTTCGCGCCTTTCAGGATCTTGTCGACGTAAACGGCGGCGCGGTGGAATAAATCTGGGAAACTGGTGCCATAGGACATAAGGCCACCGGCGTCAACGTACTCCCTGAAACTGTACATCGCCGGGAGCCTGTGCTTAGCCGCGAACTCCACGATTAGTTCCCGGTTGAACATGGTTAAAGGGTCCGGAAGCTCGAAGAGTGCCTGCGGGCGTTCCTTCCCCATGCCGGAAAGGACCCTCTCGATTTCTTCCCGGTTTCGCGCCTCCATGGAGATCAGTGTCACTTTCAGCGATTGTGCCGCCACCTGTGTATCTTTGAAAACGACTGGCTGACCCGGATGGGTCGGATTCCACAAGAGAGCAACGCGTAAGAGGCCTGGAACAACTTCCTTGAGTAACTCTAGCCGTTTCCCGCTCAAGTCTTGAGAAAGGTGAGTCAGCCCCGTTATGTTTCCTCCTGGCCGTGCCAGGCTCGTGACGAATCCCACTCCGACTGGATCGGTGACGCCTGCCATGATGATGGGGATCGTAGTGGTTTGTTCTTTGGCGAATCGGATCGCGGGTGTAGCCGAGGAAACTATTACGTCAACCCTGAGGCGAACTAAATCGGCTATGAGAGCGGGCAGGCTTTCTAACTTTCCATCGGCCCATCGGTATTCAATCACGATGTTTTGGCCGTCTACGTACCCTAGCTCGCGCAGCCCCTGCACGAACGCCTCGGCCCGATGCCCTGTCGTGGCAGGTGATCCGGCATCCACAAAACCGACACGCCGGACCTTCTTCGGCTGCTGCGCCCCAACGAACGGAGCAATGGACAGTAGAACAGTAGTCAATAGACAAATAAGAACTTTTCTGTTCATAGTTTTCCCTGTTCGCTGTTTCAGCCTGATCCTCCTGAGGCGGACCCGCCGTGCATTGTGGCGGGGGCTGATCCGCCTATCTTTTTGGCGGAGCCTATGCTTCTCGCCTGCCCCCTCACCCCTAACGCCTTACGTTATTTGATCACCTTATCCGCCCGCGCCAGCACGTTCGGCGGAATTGTCAGCCCGATCTGCTTGGCCGCCTTAAGATTGATGATGAACTCAAACTTAGTTGGCTGCTCTACTGGAAGATCGGCCGGCTTCCTGCCCTTGAGGATTTTGTCGACGTAAGTGGCCGCGCGGTGGTACAAGTCGGCGAGGTTCGTCCCGTAGGACATCAAACCGCCGACCTCGACGAATTCTCTGTCATCGTACATCACGGGCAAGCGTCTCTCGATGGCGAACTCCGCGATATGCTTTCGCTCATTGACGATTATCGGATTCCTCAGAGGAAAAATCGCCTGCGATCGCTTCTTGGCCGCGGTGCGAAAGGCGATTGCGAAATCTTTCGGACTGCGCGCTTCCAAAGATTGCAGCTGCAGTCCGAGCGAAGCGGCGGCCTTTTCGGCTTCCGCGTAATCGACGGTGCCCGAATCGGGGTTCCAGAGAATACCGACGCGGGAAATCCCTGGAATAGCTTCCTTGAGCATCTCTAGCCGTTTTCCTATCAACTCGCCGGTCTCGGAGTAGAGCCCGGTAATGTTTCCCCCGGGCCGCGCCAAGCTCGCGACGAAACCGGCTTCAACCGGATCAGCCGTGCTTCTTATGACGATGGGAATTGTTTTGGTTGCAGCCTTCGCGGCTTTTGCCGACGGCGGGTCGAGCGCGACGATGATATCGACCTTGAGGCGGACAAGTTCGATGGCGAGGTCTAGAAGTCTATCCTCTCTTCTCTGCGGATCTCCTCGGTACTCGACGATGATGTTTTTCCCCTCGACGTAACCGAGTTCCCGAAGCCCCTGGAGAAACGCCTCGCCACGCGGCCCCACCGAGCTGCCGATGCTGAGATAACCGATGCGAGGGATTTTCGCCGGCTGCTGCGCCTGAGCCAGAGCCCCACACATCGCGAATGCGACACCGATGGCGACAATCCCAACCCATTTTAGATTTTGGATCCTTCGACTTAGCTCAGGACAGGTTTTGGATTTTAGATTGTCGGAACAAGAATTCGAAAATCGTTTCAGCAATGTGTTGTGCATTTGTTTTTCTCCCGAATCTAAAATCGGCAATCGAAAATCGAAACTCACTTGATTCCTTCCTTCGCCACCTCTTTCAGCATCCGGTAATCCACAATATCGTTGACGTTGATCTCTCGTGTCACGCCGGCTTCCCGTTTCGACTGCTCCAGCAGTTCCTGAAGCGCCTGCGCGCTGACGGTGCCGTCTTCGCTCAAGGTTTGCAAAACAACCTTGTGCGTCTCTTCCGCAGTCGAGGCATCCAGGCCGAAGCGGCGCGCGATAAATTCCGTAACGTCTTTCGTTTCCTGCTTCATGGCCTTGAGGGAGCGAAGGAAACCTCTCAGCATTCTTTTTACCTGGTCGGGATTTTTCTCGACTTTCTCCCGCGTCGTGGCGATCCCCGTAAGCGGCTGCGACATGACGCTGCCCGCGAAGATCATTTCCTTGAAACCCTTTTGCCGCATGCGGAAGTTCCAGGGCACCGGCATGATCGCCGCCTCGATCGAACGCGCCTCCATCGCGGCCATGCGAACCGATGCGGCGCCGATCACGATGTAGGTCACGTCTTTGTCCGGGTCGAGGCCAAGGGCCTTGATCGAAGCCCTCGCCGAAGCCGCGCCGGTGCCGCCGAGAGCGCTGACGGCGACTTTCTTTCCTTTCAAGTCTTTCCCTGACTGGATGTTCGGCTGCGCCATCAGATAAAAGAGCACGCTCTTGAAATCGTGCGACAGTATCTTAACCGGCGCTCCGCGCAGCGCGGCGAGAAAAGCCGTGCCCGCGCCGTAGATGTAATCGACCTCTTTGCTGTTCATCATCGCGGCGATCGCGAGATCCCCGCGCAGGATGCGAAATTGGAGATCGACCCCCTCGTTGCGGTAGAACCCCTTCTCGATGCCGTAGATGAGCGGCGTGATGCTGATGCTCTCGCTCGAATGCGTCAGCAGCGCCTTGTCGAGTTTTTGCGCTTCACAGTCAACGACCGCCACCAAGAGTAGCAGGACGCTGAAGGCCGTATCTCTAATGTATCTTTTCTTCATCTCTTTGGTCCTTAAACCCTTCAACCCTCTCCCTTCCAGGGAGAGGGAAGGGTGAGGGTTCTTTTTAATCTGTTCGCCTCAATTCCCCGCAGCTTGCTGCGTAATGGCGATTCCAAGTCTTCTCATGGTTCGATCTTTCTCACCATGACCCT
>JBGPGE010000218.1:0-3968 GCA_041483675.1 Binatia bacterium | reverse complement strand
CGGTGAAATCCATTTCTCCGGCGAGCACGGCTTGAAGGCCGGGCGTGGTTGCCATGACGACGACGTTGAGGTCGATTCCTTCTTCACTCATGTAACCCCGCTCCTTGGCGAGCGGAAAGATGATGAACTGAAATGACTTGGATGGCAGTGTGACGTTGACTTTATCGAGGGCGGATGCCGATTTGCCGGGAAGCAGCCACACGCCGATCAGAACCGAGGAGACCATCGACAGGATAATTTTTTTCATCGTTCGTCTCTAACTCACGACTCACGCCTAGTTCAGATAGCCGCTGCCGCCGCCTTCCGCTGCCGCCAACGCCAAGTTATGACGCAGGGCGTCTAAATGCGGGTGGATTTCCAGTGCGCGGCGAAAGCAGATCGCCGCTTCGCGATACTCGTTCAACGATATGTGGCAGAGGCCCTGGCCGGATGCGGCGCCGAAATGATTGGGGTTCCGCGCGAGCGTCTGCTGGCAATCGGCAATCGAGCCGGCGAAGTCGCCGCGCATGAAGCGGACGGTGGCGCGCTTGTTCCAGCCTTCGGCAAAGCCGGGATTCTGCTCGATGACGCGGCTGAAGAGCGCTTCCGCCTCGACTAACTTCTGCCGCTGCATCTCCTCGATGCCAGCGCGAAACACGCGGTCGGTTTCGGGATCGCCCGCGCGGCACCAGACGCGCCAGAGAATCGCTTCCGCCGTCGCCGCGAGCTCCGGATCGTCGCCTTTCAACGCATCAAGCGCCTCTTTTTCCGTTGTCGGATACATCATTAACCGACTAGTGTCCTGTCTCAGAAGTTCATTGAATAAATCGATGTTTCCCCATCGTCATTCCCGCGCAGGCGGGAATCCAGGTTTTCTTGACTTTTCTGGATTCCGGCTCGCCCCCCGCTTTCGCGTGGGTTGGCCGGAATGACGTACGAAAATATACAACGAACTTTAATTCCACCACACTGGCAGTTGATTGCACTCGCTCGCCGTGTTGACCTGCTGCACTAGGACGCCTCTCGCCTACGCCGCGCTTGCCCGCTGTTTTGTCGTCACGTTCAGTCCAACGATGAACGACGGGTTCACCGTGCACATTCTGTAGATCTCCTGCGCCGTGCAGCCAAATGCCGCCATGTAGTTGCGCAGCAGGCGGAGCGACTCCACGGAGTTGGGAAAGAGCGGCTCGCCCGCGTCGGACGAGAGCGTACAGTGTTCGGGGCCGATCGCGCGAATGGCTTTGTACATGCTCGCCGGGTCGATGCCGAGCAGCGGCGACAGTTCGTCATAGGTAAAGTTGAGCCACAGGCCGGCGCCGGCCGCCTCCTTCATCTCCTCGATGGTCAAACTGA
Source organism: Binatia bacterium (assembly GCA_041483675.1). Lineage (GTDB taxonomy): Bacteria > Desulfobacterota > Binatia > UBA9968 > UBA9968 > 2-12-FULL-60-19. The sequence continues at coordinate 2,636 of JBGPGE010000218.1, read as the reverse complement.
CAAAGGGGCTGAAGGGATGGTCGACGACGCCTTTTTTGAAGCCGATCTTGTGACTGAACTCCGCCATCGCCCGGAACTCCTGTTTGGCCGGATGGCCAAAAAAGATAGCCGCGTTGCGGTCGTAAGCCATGCGGAAGATTTCTTCGATCTCCGGCAAGAGCTGGCCCTTGTCGTCGAGCAGGTAATGGCCGTATTTGAGCGCTTCGGACCACGACAGAGGTTCTGTATGGGCCTTCGGATCGGCGGCCTTATCCCAGGCGCTGGGTTTGCCGCCGACGATGGAGAGCGTGTTGGCCGACGTGTTGTTGGGCATCCAGAGAGCGACGACGCCGGCGTTGAGCATCTTCGCCGACCACGCCGGTTCGATCTTCGAAAGAAACCCCTGCGTGACCGAGCTGCCGGGCCAGACCTGCACCGGGGTCAAACCCTTCTCCGCGCACCAGGATTCCAGCGCGCTGCGCACCCCGCCGACCGCCGCCGCCGGATCCTTTCGTCCTACGATCGTCTTGTAAAGTATCCCCGTCATGCCGCTCTTTGCGGCCAGCTTGGCGACGCCGAGCGCATCCTGCTGCCCCTCATGCGCATGGCAGTGGATGTCGATGGCGTGCTCGACTCCGACCACGCAATCGAGCGAGGGATCGACGGCCTGCGTGAAGCCGCGGCGGGCGGGATAAGAGGTAACGGAGCGAATTGCGCTCGGCGTGGAATAGTTGGGTTTTGTTTCGGCCATGGTCAGTCCTCCGATTTTCGAATTGACTGGACAATAGCGCTTCGCGACTCACGGGGCAAACGGCTTCGAAGCCAGGCGGCAAGTTGATGAGCATGAAGCGGGGTAGTATTACTTAGACCGTCAGTATCGCCCGCCGATCCGCCGGCGAAGTGAAAGGATCATGATGAACCATCGAGTTCTGTTTGTTATCGGCGCGATCATCTATGTGAGCTTCATCGAGACCGCCCATGCCGCGGAGCCGATCACCCTGCGCTATGGGCAAAACGCGGCCTCCGCCACGAGCTTGTCGTCGCTGCCTCTCACGGTCGCCGAGCGCAAGGGATTCTTCCTTCGCGAAGGGATCAAGCTCGACGTCGTTCCGATTCCCGGCGGCACGGACAGGATCGTCGCGGCGTTGGACAAAGGCGAGATCGACGCCGGCCGAAACGCGACGCCCTATCTCATTCAAGCGGTGCTCAAGGGATCCGAGTCGGTGGCGATCGTCGCTCAGACCGCCAATCCCGTCTACAGCTTGATCGTGCGGCCCGAGATCAAGAGCTACGCCGACCTCAAGGGAAAGGTTTTGGGCCTGTCCACGCCGGGCGATACGATCACATTGGCGACCGTGAGGCTGCTCGCAGCCAAGGGCGTCGGTGCTTCGGACTTTTCGGCGAAGACCATCGTGGGCACGGGAGCGCGCTTCGACTGCGTCAAGTCGGGAGAGTGCGCCGGCGTTCCGATGGGGCAGCCGGAAGATCTCGGCGCGATCAAGCAGGGGTATCCAAGACTGGGTTACACCTACGAGGCGGGAGCGGACTTGATTTTCAACGTCGACATGACGCGGCGCGCCTGGGGAGAGACGAACAAGGACACGCTGGTCAGGTTCGTCCGCGCTTTCGCCGCCGCCTACGAATTCATCAATAATTCAAAAAATCGCGTCGAGGTAACGAACATCATCATGAAATACCTGAAACTGCCCGAAGACGCCGCGCGAGAGATCTTCGCGCCCTACCTGGAGGCGGACAAAAACGTTTTGCCCAGGAGAGGCGAATTGGATTTGAAAGCGTTCAATCGGGTGCTGGCGCTGATGGGCGAAGCCAAGGTCGTCCCGACGCCCGTCCCGCCCGCGGAGCGCTTCATCGATCTCAGATACCTCCAGGCCGCCGGGATTCAGTAGCCGGCGAAGTGAAAGGGCCTCGCGTCCGGCGCCATTCCTGAGATGATCTGTGAACGTTCCCGAGATCGAAATTCACGAAGCCAAGAAAAAATTCGATCAGCAGGATTGCCTGTTCGTGGATGTACGCGATCCGGGCTCGTACCGGGCGGCGCACATCCCGGGCGCCGTTCATCTGCACGATGGCAACGTGCAGGGATTTATCGCCGGCGCGGATAAGGACCGCGAAGTGATCGTTTACTGTTACCACGGGAACAGCAGCCTTGGAGCCGCCGCTTACTTCTTGGAAAACGGATTCAAAAACGTCGCCAGCATGAGCGGCGGCTTCGAAGCCTGGCGGCAGGTCTATGAGCATGAAGCGGGATAACGGACCAGGCGAAAGTCAACATTCAAGATTTGACGCTGAAACTTCTGCAACTTTGGAATTACACGGACTTGTTTTGGACAGGAGGAGGACAAAAACCATGAAACCAGTCTTACTGCTTCTCACGCTGCTGATTCTCCCCGTTTCAGCGACGGCCCAGGATGCCGTCAAGCGCGACGATCATGAAATGCATCGTCTTCACAACGATCCCAAGGCCTACATCGGCGCGCTCGAAGATCCGAAGCGGGACGCTTATCAAAAGCCGCAAGAAGTCATGGCTGCCCTTGGAATAAAACCAGGCGAAGTCATCGCCGATATTGGAGCCGGCTCCGGCTACTTCACTTTTCGACTGGCGCTCCACGTCGGCGATAAAGGCAAGGTCTACGCCG
>JBGPGE010000217.1:0-4021 GCA_041483675.1 Binatia bacterium | reverse complement strand
CGGTGCTCAAAGTTCTCTGGCCCGCGACTGCGGTGGTCGCGCTGATGCATTTCATCGGTCTCTACGTCGCTTCCGCGCTCTACATGGGCTTTTATATGCGCTGGGTCGGCCGTCACTCGTGGGTGATGGTCGTCATCATCGCCCTCGGCGTCTCGGTCGGCTCGTTCCTGGTTTTTGAGAAATGGTTTCTCGTGCCGATGCCCAAGGGGCCGCTCGAACAGTGGCTGGGTTACTGACCGATGGGCATCGAGAATCTTTTACTCGGCTTTCACATCGCGATCACGCCATTCAACTTATGGATGGCCGTAGTCGGCATCCTCCTTGGCACGATCATCGGCGTGCTCCCTGGATTGGGGGGAGCCAACGGGGTGGCCATTCTGCTTCCCGTGACCTTCACGATGCCCCCCACCTCCGCAATTATTCTTCTCACTTCTATCTATTGGGGCGCTCTGTTCGGCGGCGCTATCACGTCGATACTTTTCAACATCCCCGGCGAGCCGTGGTCGGTCGCCACGACCTTCGACGGCTATCCGATGGCGCGGCAGGGGAAAGGGGGGCAGGCGCTGACGGGCGCGTTTACTTCCTCCTTTATCGGCGCCTTCTTCTCCATCGTGCTGATCACGTTTTTTGCTCCGGTCCTGGCCCAGATCGCTCTCAGGTTCGGCCCGCCGGAAATCTTTGCCATCCAATTTCTCACTTTCTCCAGTTTTGTGGGGCTGGGCGGCGGTAACCCGCTCAAGTCGCTGGTATCGATTTTAATCGGTTTTATCCTCGCGACCGTGGGCCTCGACATCGTCACCGGCCAGTTGCGTCTTACGTTTGGAATCACCGAGCTGATGAGAGGCTTTGATTTTATCATCGCCGTCATCGGCCTCTTCGGCATCGGCGAGATCCTGCTGAGCGTCGAGGAAGGGCTCAGCTTTCAGGGCACCCTGACCGGCATGAACCTGCGCGTGGTGCTCGACACCTGGAAGATTTTGCCGCGCTACTGGCGCACTTTTGTGCGCAGCTCCTTCATCGGTTTCTGGATGGGCTTTAAGCCGGGCGGCGCGACGCCGGCGTCGTTCATGAGCTATGCCTTCGCCAAGCGCTTCTCCAAGAATGCCGATCGCTTCGGCAAGGGAGAGCTGGAAGGCGTGGTGGCGCCTGAGACCGCCGCCCACGCCGCCGGCATCGCAGCTATGCTGCCCATGATAACGCTTGGAATCCCGGGCTCGCCGACGGCGGCGGTGATGCTGGGCGGGCTTATCATCTGGGGATTGCAGCCCGGCCCGCTGCTATTCAAAGAGAACCCGGATTTTGTCTGGGGGCTGATCGCCAGCATGTACACCGGTAACATCATCGGCGTGCTGATGGTGCTGGCCTTCGTGCCTTTTTTCGCGGCGATTCTGCGCATTCCGTTCGCGATTCTCACGCCCCTCATTGTAGTGGTCTGCGCGATTGGATCTTACGCGGTGCACAACAGCATGCTCGACATCTGGTACATGCTGATCTTCGGCGTGATAGGTTACGTCTTCAAGAAGCTGGACTATCCACTGGCGCCCTTTGTCCTGGCGCTGGTCCTGGGCGACATGGCGGAGAACGCGCTGCGCCAGAGTCTCATCATGTCGCAGGGTTCGCTCGCGATTTTCTTCAATCGGCCGATCTCGGGCGTGATCGCGGCGGTGGCGATCTTCTTTTTTGTCTTGCCGATCGTCACACCCTGGTGGCGGCGGCTGCGCGGTCTTCCCGCGTCCGGCCATGCCCCTCCGCAGGAATAACGAACCGCGAAGAACGACTAAGGATTTTTGGCGGGCTTGTCGTCGGTTTTTTGCACGCGCGTGAGCAGCCCGTTGGTGAAGGTTAGGACCTGTCCGTTCTGGTAGAGCCACTGCTCTTGTTTTCCCATCAACGGATTCGTGTTCTGTATGGGAAAGATGTTTTTAGGTTTGCCGAGGACCGCCCTGGCTTCGTTCGTTTTCATGCCCAAGGCGGGCCGCCGTTCGAGCGCCGCCTGCTTGACCTGCTCTGGCCAGGGCTGCTTTCGGATCCAGGCCTGCCGCTGGCTCTCTTCTTCCGCTTCTTTCGCGATTTTTCTCTTGCGCTCCCGGTCGGGATCGACCGTCAGGATCGTGAGGTTCAGTCCGTCCAGAAATGAGTTGATGGCGAGAAAGCCTGTCTTGCCGGATTCAAAAACCGCGCGGTAAAAATATGGAGCGCCCTTGCCGCCGACGATCTCTTCCAGCTTGAAAGACTCCTTGGCGCTCGGTTTGAACGAAGGCGCGGACGGAGAGGGAGCGGAGCGAAACGCGGGAATTTTCTCGTTGTCTGCGGTAATCCAGTAAGTCTTGTCCGTGTAGGCGTCGAAGGCTTCGAGTTGCGTCAGCGTGTAATGCGACGAGGCGGCCGCCGGGGAGCCGCAGAACGCAAGGAGCAGGACGGCGAGCGCGGCGACCGCAATCTTGCGCGAAGGTTTTCTAAGTGCTGACTGCTGAGTGCTGAGCGCTGAGATTCGGAAGCTCGCGTGCATGCCGTTATTTTACGAGAAACGACGCGGCAAGCCAAGGGGGGCAGGCGGCGGAATTTCGGAAACGGGGAAGTCCGCGGCTGTGTTAAAGACAATTAAAAAAGGCAGGAGGGGATCCCCTCCTGCCTTTTAAAGATAAAGCTAACCTACGGTGTGTGAGTGAAAGTCACTTGACGACCGCGGTTATTTTCTTGGTTACTTTGGACCCGTATGAATCTGTGACCGTAAACACTATTGAGTACTTTTTGGGCCCCGCGTAGTCGTGTGTGTAGACACCGCCCGCATTGTAGGTATCGGACTTTCCATCACCCCAATTCACCGTGACCGCGTTATCAGGGAACATAGACACTCCCGCAGGGAACTTCCAATCGTCGGTGGAGGCATCTGTGAGAGTTACTTTGTACCCGACGATATTGCTTGTAAATGACGCTGTAGGGGGCGGATTATTGTGCATGTTTTTAGCAAACCGGGAAAGCTCCGCCTTGGTTTTGTAGGGAGCCCCGTTCTGGGTTGCGGTCCGACCGAAGCTTCCGCCGTGGCACTGTCCGCAGACATAGTCAAGGTCAACCCAGACTGCGTTAGCGTAGGAGTCCTTTGGATTGTAGCTCTCAGCAGCCGCGTTGGCGATCTTCTTGGTTGCCGGCGCGCCGATACCGAACTCTTTTGCGGTCGGGAAGGTGCGGTAACTAGCGTTGGTATTTACCCTCCACAGGTGCATCCGAGTGCCTGATGAAGTAGGATCCGGCATATGGCAGGTTACGCATGCTTCCCATTCTTCCGACACGTCTAAAGGAGTTCCGGAAGTGGCGGGATGGTTTATTGCTCCTTTTGCAAGAGACTTGTTAGTATGGCAGTCGGTGCATACTTTCCTGAACGCTCCTTCTTTGGTTTCTTCAACAAAGAGGCTGGTATGGACACTGTGGCAGGTAACACAGTTACCCTGTGTAGCGGCAACTCCGTTTATAAGTTCCGGCCGCCATGAACCGACGCTGTACAACTCCTCACACTTTGCCTGAGTCTTAATTTCTTTTATCTTTTTAGCGGGGTCGATCTCGGTGTTGTCGATCCATGTCATTGCCGGGCTGGTGCTGGTAGGGTTTTGCCAGCAGGTGGAACCCTGGAATTTGCTCTTGTACTTGGAGACGTTTCCGTTATTATTGCCGCCGGTACAAGTAGTCACGCCTGAAACAGTTATACAGGTCGTCGGGTCTTCAAGATCGTACTTTCCAAGTGAATTCAGTGCAATGTTTCCGGTGAACCTGGCGTGCGGGCTGTTCAGGAACTGGTTGCCCATAACGCCGTCGCCCTCGAAATCGGGGCGATAGTTCGGCGCCGTAGCGGTATTCTTCACCTGAAGATTTTCCGGATGGCTAGTGTCCGGATCCGGGCCTATACCCTTATTGGTCTTGGCAATGTTCTGGTGACAACCGAAGCACAGGTTGGTCCGGCCGACGCCCTCAGCGAGCGATCCCATTCCGCCGGCGGTGGCATGTGTGGACGGATATGCGCTTGTCT
>JBGPGE010000216.1:0-4038 GCA_041483675.1 Binatia bacterium | reverse complement strand
GCATCGGCCAGATCCGCATGCAGGGGCTGGTGAAGATGAACCGCGACGGCAGTTGGACGGAGGACCGCTACAACCCGCTTTACTACATGATCCACGTTGCGAAGGTCGCGCTGCCGCTCTATCCGCAGTTCGGCACGTCGCCGAACGGCTTTTACATTCCGCCGCGCTGGGTGCCGCGCGATTATCTGCGGCAGATGTTCGGCCCCGGCGTCGACGAAGCGATCGAGCGCTACACCTATCCCGACCGCGAGCTGCTCGCGGTGCTCCAGCTCTTCCGACGCTCCAACCGGATTATTTTCCGCTACGAGATCAAGGAAGGGCCGAAGGTTTACGAGGCGACTCTGAGAGGCCGGAAGATCACGCTCTACAATGACACCGTGATCGCCTACGGCCAGGACGGCAAGGAGATGTTCCGCACGACTATCGACGAGCCGCTTCACGTAAGGCCGGGAGTGCATGCGAATTCGATATGAGATCACCCTCACCCCTGCCCTCTCCCGCAGAGCGGGAGAGGGGGCAATTTATCGTAACCGCTTGGCGTTCCCTCTCCCTTTGGGAGAGACTCTATCTTAAATTCCCTCTCCCTTTGGGAGAGGGTTAGGGTGAGGGCCGCGAGGAGAATATGATGGAAGCAGAGATGCTTAACGCAACGCCGACCGCCGAAATCGACGCCGCGCTTAGCCGCGCCGTCCTCTACAGCGCGCTCGCGCTCGGTTTTCGCCCGCCGGAAGAGGAAACGATTACCCGTCTCTGCTCAAAGGACGGATCGGCGGTTTTGGCCGAAGCGGCGGCGCTCCTCGATCCCGGCCAGGCGTCGGCTCTTGCTTCCGCTTGCTTACTGCTCACTACTCATGCCTCGCTGCTCACTGTAACCGCCTCGCATCGCCGCCTCTTCGGTCACACCGCGCGCGCGGGCGTGCCGCCGTACGAGACGGAATACGGTGCCGAGGCGCTGTTCCAGCAGCCGCAGGAGCTGGGCGATCTGCACGGCTTTTACAACGCCTTCGGTCTTGAGCTGAACCGGGCGGAGCGCGAGCGGGCCGACCATGTTAGCTGCGAGTGCGAGTTTCTGGCGTTTCTCGCGCTGAAAGAAGTTTACGCGTTGGAGCACGCGGACGCTGCCATGCTGGAGGAGACACGCAAGGCGGAGCGCCTGTTCCTGCGCGAGCACTTGGGGCGCTTTCTCCCCGCCTTCGCCAATAAGCTCGCGCGCGAAGACGAAGGCGGCTTTTACCATGCCTTGGGCGAGCTGGCTCGGCGTCTGATAGCCCGCGAGTGCGCCCGCTGGAATGTCCCGTTGGGATCGGGGAGCTTGAGCCTAAGGCCGGCGACCGACGACCGCGTGCCGATGGCCTGCGGCACGGATTCATGCCCGGCGATGCCCGGCGCCGTAGAGCCGGACGAGATGGAATGATTAATCAGCGCACCCAAAGCAATAACTCGAGGATGATAGTGGCAAACCGAACTTCAGAAATGCATGTGCCCACGGCTTCACCCTCTTCAGGTCATTCCCGTGAAAACGGGAATCCAGAGTCCTTTCTGCGCCTGGACTCCCGCTTGCGCGGGAGTGACGACTTCTCTGTTAGTCTGCAACAAAAAGGGCTTCCAGCATTCCCGAATGAGATACTGACATGACCGCGACGGATTTCATCCGCTACGAGCCGCGCTTCATCGAGGACGCCTTGTTCTACGCCCTCCGCGGCCACGAGCGCGAGCGGGAGTTCCAGCGCGAGCGCAACCGCCTCTACGCCATCGCCGATCCCGACGAGCGCGATCAGGCTTTTCAAAAACTCGACCAGGAATGGTTTCAGCGTCTTGATCTCGCCGCCCCGATCGATCGGGCGATCGGCGAGCAGCCGCTGTTATCGCTCAACCTGGCCCGCTGCCTGGTCGCGCGCGCGCCGGGCAGGAAAGAGGAAGGGGCCGAGTTGTATGTGAATCCTCAGGCGAACGGCATCGAACGGGCGGCCGCCGGTATTTTCTTGCAGCCACAGTCGTTGTTGGATTCCGCGACCCTGCTCGCGTTGCTGCGCCACGAGTTACTGCACTTGGCCGACATGCTCGATCCGGGCTTCGGCTATGAGCCGACGCTGCCGGCGGCGGAGGGAGGGCCGACGCACGACCGGCTGCTGGCCGATCGCTATCGCATCCTGTGGGACGCGACTATCGACGGCCGCCTGGCACGCCGCGGCTGGGCGCGGGAATCGGCGCGCGCCGAGCGCCTGCTCGAATTCTCCCGCGCCTTTTCCATGTTTGGAACGGAGACGGAAACGATCTTCACCCGTTTCTTCGACGCCGAAGCGCCTTGCCACGCCGAGCTTGTGGCTTTTGCCTACGATCCGCGAGGCTCTCTCGGCGCCCCTTCTTCAAAACCCCATCCCGGCAGCCGCTGCGCGCTCTGCGGTTTTCCGACCTACGACTTCGAGCCGGAGCCCGATCGCCTGCCCGCGCACGCCCTTGCGGAGCTGGCGCGCGACTTCCCCCGCTGGCGTCCCGCCCACGGCCTCTGCCGCCAGTGCGCGGATCTGTACAGGGCGAGGAATGGAACAATAGAACAGTAGAGCAATGGAGCAGTGGGTTTAAAACGCACTACTCCATCACTCCAATTCGCTAGTGTCCCAAGTTAGAGATTCGTTGACAAAATCCGCGGCGCGTTTATCGTCATTCCCGCGCAAGCGGGAATCCAGAACCCCCACTAAATCTCCCCCTTGCTAAGGGGGAGACAAAGAGGGGGTATGGATTCCGGCTCTCGTCAGCCTCCGGCTGACTCGGCCGGAATGACGGCTGGTACTAATATATTTCCGCTTTGACGCCCGCTTGCCAGCGAACCTGATTGGCGATCCATTCGAGGGTCGGCAGATTGATCTTCCAGATTCTTGCGTCGGCGGGGACTCGATCGAGACTGTAGATCTGCACCAGCGCGGGGCGGATCTCTCGCACGCGCTCGATCCATTGCGCGATCGCATCAGGATCGGCGTTGCAAATCCTTCCCTGGACGAAGAGCGATTGCAGGATAACGTCTTTTAACTGCTTTAAGCCGTCGACGATCTCCTTCAGATAAAACGGCGGCGCCGGCCCGTTTAACTGGTGGACGATCTCCTCGCTTCCCGCATCCAACTTCATCATCCGCGCGTCGAGCCGGTTCAGGGCGGCGCGGATCTCCTCACGCGGCACGGTGGAGGAGTTGGATAGAATCGCGAGCTTCAACTGCGGCAGATACCGATCGCGCAGGGCGGCGGCCAGGTCGACGATCTCGGGGAACTCCGGATGAAGCGTCGACTCTCCGTTGCCGGAAAAAGTGACTGCGTCGAGCTTCGCCCGCTTGCGCACGACGGACCTGAGCGCTTTCTCCAGCGCGACCCGGACCTCCGCCGGCTGCGGGAGGTCTTTGAGCGCATGAGCGGGATTGAGCGAGCGCCGGGGCGTCCAACCGTACTGGCAGTAGAGGCAATTGTACGAGCAGACCTTGTAATCCGTAGGCAGCAGGTTGATTCCCAGCGACAGGCCGAGCCGCCGCGAGCGCACGGGACCGTAGATAATCCCGCTTTGCAGCGCAATTTCTTTCAGCGATTCTGTGGCCGCGTTCATGAGCATGGCTTTAGACCGGCATGATCCCGGCACGCATATCCCGCAGGTCGATGATGTTGTCCACGTGCTGCATGCTTCTCCTTTACAAGCAACCGTTCGTTACTACCCTCGAATGATCCTTGGAAGCATCATATGATGATGCGGACAGATAGACTTCGGGTTCTGGTAGACGCAGTTGGCGAAAGCTACCATATAGTTCCGCATTGCCGCGAAAGAGATCACCTCGTCCACAAAACCCATCTTCGCGCAGTAGCCCGGGCGGGACTTGGCGTTGTAGTCCGCCGCCAAGGCGTTCATCTTCTCGATGACCGGCTGTAGCGGCTGACCTGCTTCCTTTTCTTTCACCAGCCTTCGGGCGAAGGATGCCGCGGCGGCGGTTTCTCCGTGCATCACGTAGATCTCCGTGGTCGGCGTTCCCAGGGTAAAGGCGTTGTGGTTGTTGGCTGTGGG
>JBGPGE010000215.1:0-4118 GCA_041483675.1 Binatia bacterium | reverse complement strand
GGAGGCGATGCGGGCCGCCTCGATAGCAGAGGCCGCGCGGAATCAGATCAGCAGCGACGTTGAGGTGAGTTATGCCGCCTTCCGAACCAGCCGGGAGCGGGTTCGGCTCTACGAGCAGCTCTATCTCGATCGGGCAAAGGAGTCCCGTGAGATCGCGGAGTTTGCCTATAGGAGCGGCGCGACGTCTATTCTTGACCTGCTGGATGCAGAGCGAACACACCGAGGTGTGCAACTAGCCTACCGCCAGGCGCTGGCCGCCTATCTGATAAACCTTCATCAACTTAGCGCGGCTGTGGGAACGGACGTGGCCAAATGAACTCCTCCCTCACCCGCCTTAGCCTTTTGGGAGCAACCTACCGGAGAACTTCCATGCGCTCTCGTTTCGTCGTCCTTCTCCTCACCACAGCGATCTGCGCCGCGTGCGGCGACGGCTCGTCCAAATCACCAGCGACGTCCGGGAAGCCGGCGCCTGAACCGCCGTCGCCAGGCGACGCGGTAGACACCGTGACAATCACCACACCTGACTACCGAACCCGCATGCAGGTGCTTGAGACGACGGGAAAGGTACAGTTCAACGAGGAACAACTCGTCCGCGTGAACGCCCCGGTCACCGGCCGGGTTTTGGAGGTCCTCGCGCGCCCCGGGGACGTCGTTGAGGCCGGCCACAGACTCCTGTTGCTCGACAGCCCCGACCTGGGCTCAGCGAAGTCGGATTATGCCAAGGCGGTCGCTGACCTAGAACGCTCCGAGAAAGCCATCACGCTCACGCGAGAGCTGTTTCAGGTGAAGGCCATCGCGCAGAAAGAGCTCCGCGACGCTGAAAACGACTACCGAAAGGCCATGGCCGAAAGGGAACGTGCGGCATCGCGCCTGCGCACTCTCGGCGTACCGGACACGCAATTCAAGGAGATCGCGTCGCGTGCTGATCCCTCCACGACCGTCGCCGTCACTGCACCACGCAGCGGCGTCATCGTCGAGCGAAACGTCAGTCCGGGACAGGTCGTCGCATACGGCCAGTCCGACACACCGCCCACTCTCTTCCTGATCGCCGATCTGAGCACTATGTGGGTGGTGGCCGACGTGTATGAGCCCGATGTGCCGAAGGTTCGCCTCGGCCAGATGGTCGCGATCACTTTGCCGTGCTGCCCGGGGGAGCGGTACGAGGGGCGGCTAAGCTATATCAACGACTCGGTCGATCCCCAGACGCGGACGGTCAAAGTCCGCGCTGCCGTTCCAAACCGAGGACGTGCCCTGAAGGGCGAGATGTTCGTCAAGGTGGCCATCGTAACCGGTTCCGCCAAGATCCTGACGCTGCCCCAAAGCGCAATCCAGCGGGAGAACAATGAAACGTTCGTGCTCGTCGCCAAGGGGAAGGACGAGTACGAACGGAAGCCGGTCAAGCTGGGCGCCGAGCTCGATGGGTTTGTCGAGGTGCTCGGGGGGGTTACCTCCCAGGACCGCGTGGTCAGCACGGGCAGCATCCTCCTCAAGAAAGCCATAATAAAATGATCCGGCGCCTTGTCACCTTCGCGCTCCACCAGCGATTTATCACGCTGGCGCTCGCGCTCCTGCTGACGGGGGGCGGAATCGTCTCCTTCTACCGGCTTCCTATTGAAGCGTACCCCGACGTCGCCGATGTCCAGGTTGATGTGATCACGATCTGGCCTGGCCGGGCAGCCGAAGAGGTCGAGCGCCACATCACGATTCCGCTTGAGAAGGAGCTGAACGGCGTCGCAAAGATCACTTTCTTGCGGTCGATATCGATCTTCGGGCTCTCGAACATCCGAGTCCTTTTCGAAGACGGCACCGACAACTACTGGGCGCGCCAGCAGGTGCAGGAGCGCGTCACGCAGGCGGAGATTCCGTCAGATGCGAAGCCTGGTCTCGGGCCGCTGTCCAGCGTCATCGGCGAAGTGTACCGCTACACGCTTGAATCAAAGACCATGCCCCTTGTCGAACTCAAGGCGCTCCAGGATTGGGTCCTCGAGCGGGAGTTCCGGAAGGTCCCCGGTGTGGTCGATGTCGTCTCCTGGGGCGGCGGCATCAAGCAATACCAGATTACTATCGATCCTTCTCGGCTCCGAGCCTACAGCCTCACATTGAAGCAGGTCTTCGATGCGGTCTCGAACAACAATGCCAATGCCGGTGGCAGCTACATTCCTCAGGGCGAGTACGCGCTGATGGTCCGCGGCATCGGTCTCATACGCTCTACGACTGACATCGAGAACATCGTTGTCTCGGCCCAGAAGGGCACGCCGATCCGCATCCGCGACATCGGCCAGGTCGGCATTGGTCACGCGATCCGTTTCGGTGTGTTGGGACGCGATCACGAGGACGACCTCGTCCAGGGGACCGTCCTCATGCGAAAGGGAGAGAACCCTGGGAAGGTCATCGACGGCGTCCGAAAGAAAATCGCGGAGATTCAGAAGCTTCTGCCCTCCGGGGTGGAGATGCGGACGTATTACAATCGTGACCTTCTGGTGAAAACGACGGTAACAACGGTCATGCGGAACCTGATCGAAGGCGCGGCGCTCGTGGTCCTACTCTTATCGCTTCTTCTCTACAACATGCGGGCGGCAGTGATCGTGGCGCTCACGATCCCGCTCTCGCTCCTGTTCGCGTTTATCTTCATGGACCTGCGCAGCATCCCAGCCAACCTGCTCTCGCTTGGCGCGATCGACTTCGGCATCATCGTCGATGGCGCCGTCATCATGACGGAGAACATCCTCCGCCACCTGGGGGAGCACAAGCCGACAGGCCGAAGTGTCATTTCTGAGGTTGAGCGATCTGCGACGGAGGTCGCTCGGCCACTAACGTTCGCCGTGCTAATCATCATGACCGTCTATGTACCGATCCTCACCTTCCAGCGGATCGAGGGAAAGCTTTTCCGGCCCATGGCCGTGACGGTTTCCCTCGCCGTGATCGGCTCCCTTGTTCTTACGCTGACGGTGATTCCGGTCCTGTCGAGTTTCTTCTTCCGCCGTCCGCCGTCTGATCGAGAGAGCCCGCTCCTCAGGTGGCTCCGGCGCCCTTACCTTTTGGCACTCCGTTGGTGCGTGCAGCGGCCGCTTGTCCCGATACTCAGCGCGGGGAGCCTGCTCGCGCTGGCGCTGTTAATGTTTGCGCTGCTCGGCAAGGAGTTTCTCCCCGAGCTCGACGAGGGGGATATCTGGTTACGCGTCAAGTTTCCGGTCGGGATCTCGCTCGAAGGCGCCCGTCCGTACGTCCACGAGATCCGCGAGCGGCTGCAGAGGTTTCAAGAGGTACGCGTCGTTGTGTCCCAACTGGGCGCACCCGATGACGGGACAGACCCGAACGGTCCGGACAACGCCGAATTCTTCATCGGTCTCAAGCCGCGCGAGGAATGGATGGTCAGCGACAAGGAGAAGCTCATCGAGACAATGAACAAGGCGCTCGAAGGCATTCCGGGCATCACGACGAACTTCTCCCAGCCAATCAAAGACAACGTGGACGAGGCGCTCGCCGGCGTCAAAGGAGAGCTAGCGATTAAGCTTTATGGGCCCGATCTGTTTGTCCTAGAGTCCAAGGCAAGAGAGATTGTACGCGCGCTGAGGGAGATTCGCGGGGTAGCGGACCTCGACTACGATCATCTTGTCGGCCAGCCGCAGTTGCAGTTGGTTGTGAACCGCAGCGCCTCGGCCCGCTACGGGATCAACGTTCAGGACGTCCAAGACGCCATCGAGGCGGCGACGAAGGGTCGGATTGCCACGCAGATCTTCGAGGGGGAGCGGCGCTTCGATCTGGCGGTGCGGCTTTCTCGAAGCGGCGATCCGCTTGCGAACTTACGGAACCTGGCGATCAGCGCCCCGAACGGCGAGCGGATCCCAATCACCCAGCTTGCCGATATCAGCAAGACCGAGGGGTTGGCCCAGATTTTGCGCGAAGGAAACGTCCGGCGGCTCGCCATCAAGTGGAGTGCCCGCGAGCGTGACATGGGAGGCCTTGTAGCCGAGGCAATGCGAAAGGTCGAGGCAGCCGTGAAGCTGCCCGAAGGCTACTGGATGGTCTGGAGCGGGCGCTTCGAGGATCAGCAGCGGGCGCTTGCACGGCTTTATATCATCGTGCCGCTCGTGATTTTTATCATTTTCATCCTGCTC
>JBGPGE010000214.1:0-4193 GCA_041483675.1 Binatia bacterium | reverse complement strand
GGAAAGGTCGTCTCCGGGGATCATCCCATAATCGGCCGCGTAGGCATTGGGATCTTCACCCGCGCCGACGCGCCTGCTCGCGACATCAGCACGGTGGAAGCGTTCAGACAGGATCTGCTGAACGCCGACACTTTACTTTTCAACACCGTTGCGTCTGGCGACCAGTTCGCCATGGTTCTCGAGCGCCTCAAAATTGCCGAGGCGGTCAAGGCAAAGGTGATCCGCCTTCCTCCTGGGCCAGTCTTCTACGAGAGGATCGTTCAAGGCAAGGGCAACGACCTCGGCGTGGGGCAGATACCCTCGATCCTCGCGACCAAAGGTGTAAAGCTGCTTGGACCTCTGCCGCCCGAGGTTGAAATCTACATCGTCTACACCGCGGCTCCTTTGACCAGTGCCCAGTCTCCGGAGGCAGGGAAAGCCTTCATTCGTTTCCTGACGAGCCCGGCGGCCAAGGCGGCGTTTACCGCAGTTGGTGTCGAGTAAGGTAAGCGCCAGGCAGTGAGGCAACGTACCGAGCCACACTTGGCCTCCGCCGAACCGCGCCTTACACCGGACCGCCCGCAAGCGGACGGCCGGTGAAGGCGGACGGACGTTGAGACGTTGACAACCTCGCGCGCGAGCGCATATCCTATGCGCGTTCAACAGAGGTGCACTTTCATGGTCATCGACTGCCATTCCCACCTGGTTCCGAAGAGCTGGTTTCACCCGAAATCGCCGCAGGCGATTTTCAATATCGAGGGGCTGCTGGAAGAACAGGACAAGGCGGGCGTCGATCTCACCGTCTTCGGCAACAACTGGATCCGCACGCCCGACGGCGCCGACTCTTTCGAAGTCGTAAAGCAGTTCAACGAATTCGCCGCCGAGGCGACCGGCAATTATCCCGGCCGCCTGCTCGGTCTGGCATCCGCGGTCCCGTTCGGCGACGACCGGATGCTCAAGGAGACCGAGCGCGCGGTGCGCAGCTATGGTCTTAAAGGCATCATGGTGAATTCGAGCGTGAAGGGCGAGTATCTCGACTCTCCTCGCGCCGTCCCGTTCTTCGAGCTGGTAACTCAACTGAACGTGCCGTTGTTCATTCACCCGCCGAAGATCACTATCGGCGCGGAAAAGATGGATATCTTTCGCTTGCCGGAGATGCTGGGACGGCCCTTCGACACCACCCTGTCGCTCGCCCGGTTTATACTTAGCGGCGGGTTGGAAAAGTTTCCCAAGCTCAAGCTTGTCTGCGCGCACGTCGGCGGCGCGCTGCCGATGCTCCCCGGAAGGCTCGGATTCGGCTACGAGCTGAGACACGACACGAGCTTCGGCCCATGGGTGCCGGACGTGCTGACCAAACCGCCGGCGGAATATATCAAACAGCTCTATCTCGACACCGTAAGCCTGCACACCCCCGCAGTGCTCTGCGCCGTGCAGACGGTCGGGGCGGATCATGTCCTCTTCGGCAGCGATTTTCCTCCGGTGCCAATAGCGCTTAAGCGCTCGGTCAATGTGGTCGAGGAGCTCGCGGTCCCGGACGAGGACAAGCAAAAGATTCTCGGCGGCAACGCAGCAAAACTTCTGGGCCTAAGCGGCTGATAAGGAAATCAATCCCACTTTTGCCACCCCATTGCCCGGAGCCGCGCCGGTCTTGACAGCCTCCGGCGAGTAAGTTACCTTAGCTCTTACATAGCGACTGGACACCTTATCAAGAGTGGCTGAGGGACCGGCCCTTAGAAGCCACAGCAACCGGTTCCGTTGATGAAACGGAACGCTGGTGCTAATTCCAGCTCCCGCAATACGGGAGAAAGATAAGGTGGGGGTAGAAACCTCTTCCTTATCATAACCGGAAGGGGTTTTTTTTTGCCTGAGGCTGTTGAAAGAGGCCCATCTACCAACAGCCTGCGCAAGCAGGCGGTTAAGATAGGCGCGCTCGACCTCCTCGCTCGACGTACTTGGTAGGGGCACGGCATGCCGTGCCCCTACTGATCGGCTTGTCGCGCGCCTTGTATCCGGGACCTTTTTGACCAGCCTCCGAAATAGGAACTATGAGTATTCGTCTGACACAAGAGCAGATCGAGCGCTACAGCCGTCAGATCATGATCCCGGATATCGGCGGCAAGGGACAGATCCGGCTGCGCCAAGGCCGGGTGCTGGTCATCGGCGCCGGAGGCTTGGGCTGTCCCGCGGCGTTCTATCTTGCGGCAGCGGGTATAGGGACTCTGGGCATCGTGGACAGCGATCAGGTTGAGCTTTCAAATTTGCAGCGGCAGATTCTTCACGCGACCTCGGACGTGGGCCGCGCCAAGGTGGACTCCGCGAAGGAAAAGCTCGCGCGGCTCAACCCGGACGTCGAGCTCCGCGCCTATCCGGTGCGCTTGACTGTTGAGAATGCGGCGGAGATTTTTGCCGCCTACGATTTCATCGTCGACGGGAGCGACAACTTCGAGACCAAGTTTCTGGTCAACGACGCGGCAGTGCAACTCGGAAAAGCCTTCTCTCACGCCGGCATCGTGCGCTTCCAGGGGCAGACCATGACCATCGTTCCCGGCAAGAGCGCCTGTTATCGCTGCGTCTTTCAAGAACTGCCGGCGCCGGGAGAGATATTGAATTGCCAGCAGGCGGGAATTCTCGGCGCGATTGCGGGCACCATCGGCTCGATCCAGGCGACGGAAGCGATCAAATACCTGGCAGGCATGGAAGAAGATCTGCTTTTAGACCGGATACTCACGTACGACGCCAAGAACGTAACATTCAGGACCATCGAGGTCCAAAAAAACCCGCGCTGCTCAACGTGCGCGGACAAAAAGCGCGCGGAGGCACACTTCGCCAGTTGATGAGAGGAGAGGTTATGACTTTCGTCCTAGGACTCAAATGTAGAGAATGCGGCCAGGATTATCCCAAGGAGCCGCTGCACGTATGCGAGACCTGTTTCGGTCCACTGGAAGTCGTCTATGACTACGACCGGATCAAAAAGGAGATCAGCCGGGAGAAAATCGCCTCGGGGCCGAAAAGCCTGTGGCGCTATCGCGAGCTTCTCCCGATCGACGGCGAGCCTCAAGCGGGTCTCTATTCGGGATTCACTCCGCTCATCCGCGCCCATCGGCTGGGCGCCGCCCTCGGAGTAAAAGAGCTCTATATCAAAGACGACTCGGTGAACCATCCTACTTTTTCATACAAGGATCGCGTGGTCTCGGTGGCCATATCGAAGGCCATCGAGTTCGGTTTCGACACGGTCTCTTGTGCCTCGACGGGCAATCTCGCCAACTCTGTCGCGGCCCACGCGGCCAAGGCCGGACTCAACTGCTACGTGTTTATTCCGGAGGGATTGGAGCAGGGTAAAATTATCGGCTCGGCGATCTATGGCCCGCGCACGATCGCGATCCAGGGAAATTACGACGACGTCAATCGCCTCTGCAGCGAGATCGCCGACAAATACGGCTGGGCGTTCGTCAACGTCAACTTGCGCCCCTACTACGCCGAAGGGGCGAAAACTCACGGCTTCGAAGTCGCGGAGCAGTTGGGCTGGAAGTTGCCGCGTCATATCGTCGTCGCCTCCGCCGGCGGCACCATTCTGCCCAAAATTTTCAAAGCGTTTAAGGAGCTTGAGCAGGTCGGCTTGATCGACGACAGCGCCTGTAAGATCTACGCCGCGCAGGCGACCGGCTGCGCGCCGATGATCCAGGCGCTGAAAAAAGGAACGGATCTCATCAGCCCGGTGAAGCCCAACACCATCGCCAGCTCGATCGCCATCGGCAACCCGGCCGACGGCTTCTACGTTTTGCAGGCGGTGAAGGAATCCGGTGGATGGGGAGAGAGCGTGACCGACGAGGAGATTCTCGACGCGATCAAGCTCCTTGCCCGCACCGAAGGCATCTTCACCGAACCGGCCGGCGGCACGGAAGTCGCTGTAACCAAGAAGCTGATCCAGCAAGGCCGGATTCCGCGCGACGAGTCCATCGTCATCAGCATCACCGGCAACGGCTATAAAACCCTTGAAGTGGTGGCGAAGAGCGTGGAACAGCCGTTTAAGATCCGCGCCGATCTCAGAAACTTCGACGAGCTTTACCTCCAGCTCAACCAGCCCGCGCCGGGCAAGGTTGCGGCGGGAGAGGGCTAGACTCGCCCAACCCGCTTACGATCGTGTCCGGCTTCCCCGACCTTCGCCTTGCAAGGCCCGCCGGGAAAGTTTATAAAATGGTTGTCCGTTGCTCGTC
>JBGPGE010000213.1:0-4276 GCA_041483675.1 Binatia bacterium | reverse complement strand
GTGTGGGGGGAATTCCAGAAGCCGTGATTGACGGCGTGAACGGGTACTTGGTTGAGCCTGCGGCCCCGGATAAATTGGCCGAGGCGTTGGTCAAGATCATCGAGGACCCGGCCCGGATGGGAAAGATGGGCGAAGAGAGCCTCCGTCTGGCGCAACGGTTCGATGTCAAAAAGTGCGCTGCCCTCTTACTGGAAACGTATTCGGCCCTGGCAGGCCAGCGGAGCTAGGTCTCATTTGTTTTTTGTTTCGCCGGGCGTTTCGATATTTCCCCGGACAATGCGCGGTCGTAGGGAGGGGGAAATCTCATCTCCCCCGATAAAATCACGGCGCATGAAGCAAGCACGATAATCGCCGCCCAGAGGTGAAGCAAGGGAGGTATAGGGCGCCCCGCCGCCATGCCGATAGCCCAGGCGCTAACGATCACTCCCACCACCAGGCCGTGCGGCAGCAGCAATAGACGCTGACGCACTGAGCCGTCTGTTTTCATGGTTACCCTGAACGGTACCTTACGGTTGGTGAGCGCCTCAAATAATGCCCAAACAAGAAACGGCCACTTCGCAAAACGCAGCACCGCGGCCCTCCAGTGGAATCCCCATTCGTTCCGCCAGTCTAGAAAAAAACGCTGGCGGTACAATTCACAAACCTGGAGGACCCCGATTAACACCGCGAGCGGTGGCAGCCCGGCAAACGAGATCACGCGAGGAACTGTTCCGCACATCAGCATGAATGTCATGAGGCTTATGCCCGTGGCGGTCCACAGTCCCTGGAGATAATAAAGCCCGTGCAACGCGCCGCAGATTCGCGCCCCTGGCGGCAACCGTTGAAAAACCTTCGGATAAACCCGGAATTTAACATCGAGAACGGATCGAGCCCATCGCAGTTGTTGCCTCAGGTATCCGGTCCAATCCACGGGTGTCAGGCCCCGCGCGAGAATTTTCGGCACATACACCCCCGACCAGCCACAGGCGAGATAGAGCAACATCGTCATAAGATCATCGGCCTCATGGGGAGCAAACCCGCCGACGTCCTTGAACGCGGCCACCCGGTGTGTACTGTGGGAGCCTTTGATCACCGTAACTCCCATCGCATACGCCGCCATCTGCACGGACGAGCAAGCCACGTAGTCTTCCTCCGCAGCCCCCCGCGCGATAAAACTGGCTCGCTGGTTGTAGTATGCTTGGGCCGCTTGCACGTATCCGACCTTCGAATCTTCGAAGTAGCCAAGCACTTCCGAAAGAAACACGGGGTCCGGCATATGGTCGGTGTCAAACGCCGCAACGATCTCATATCGCGCAAATCCTACTTCGCGCAGCCACGAGTTGTAGTTTCCGTACCTCGTCTTCGCCTGGAGATGCCCCTCCCGGGCCTGATACTCAGGCCGATTTTTTCTGCTGAAGTGCGTGGCGCCAAGCCGTCTGCAGAGTGCTTTAACGCTGGTATCGTCGTCTTCATCGAGAACCCAGGTATCGTGCCGGTACTCCATCGCCACCAACGCCTTTACCGTTTCCTCGAGCATCTCGAGCGACTCCGCGCCGGGCACAAACGTGGTGACCGCGGCTACCTTCCACCCAGGGCGGGCTACTCGCGGTATCGGTTTTCTCATTCTGGGCAATGAGAACCAGCCGGCCTCGATTATCCCGATCTTCGTTCCGAGGAGAAGGCTTAAAATCGTAAACGTTACAGGATACTCCACCCAGTCTCCACCCGATACCCAGTACGTGGCAAAGTGCCAGATCGACAGCACGGCGAGCCCGCTCAGCAGAGCAAACACTGGATAGTCCCACCAGGCGAACACCCTCTCGTTCTCCACGGGTTTATTCGCTCCGGTCACGCCGACAGTCTCTTCCATTCTTGAAATGGCCATTTTGGCAGCGGTCGCGAGATGCCCCCCTCGTCCGATCCTTTTCGCGAACCACAGGCTTCAGGCTACGGTTTGCGACGATGGAGGACGACGCTATATTGCGCCAACTCAGCCGAGTTGTCCAGATTTTCCGCAGTGCACGCCAGCCAGCAGTCAAAAACCCGGCTTGCGTTTTTCCTCCGAATGGTGTCTTCTTGTTCCAAGGGCACTTTGTTTTCTTCTCGAACCGGCAGGGTTCCGTACGGCATTTTTTCTCGAAATTCCAACTTACTTAGGTTGAGCCTCTTCTTATGTTGAGCGGGACCATCCTTGCCTTCCTGGCCGAAGCCCTCGCTCTTCCAATCGGCATTCTCATCGCCGCCCTGCTCACCAAACATCTCGGTGCGGGAGGTTACGGACTCTTCACTTTGGCCGCGACGCTCGTCATCTGGATCGAGTCCCTTATCGTGTCGCTCTTCGCCGGGGCGACAGTCAAGTTGGTGAGCGAAGCGGCGGAGTGGCGGCCGGTTGCCACCGCGGCGTTGCGGCTCTATACGATCACCGGTGTCGGCGCCATGATCGTGCTTTGGGTTTTGGCCTCGCCGATCGCGATCCTGCTGAACGAGCCAGCACTGGCAAATCTTCTTTCTATCTACGCCGTGGATATTCCGGTTTCCTGTTTGGTCCACGCGCATCGGAGCATCCTGATCGGAACCGGAGGTTTTACCCAGCGCGCGCTTGCTAGCATGGTCCGGTTTATGGCACGGTATTGTTTTGTCGCATTGCTTGTAGGACTTGGGCTCGCGGTCCCGGGAGCGATCCTCGGCTACGTTGGGGCCTCCGTGGTGGAGCTGATGCTTATCCGGAGGTATGTGCGACCTACTCTGTTGGGCCGCTGCGAGTTTCCGCTCCACAAATTCCGGGGCTACACTACGCCTTTGTTCCTGTCCAACTTGAGCTTAAGCCTCTTCGAAAGACTCGATCTCTTGATGATCCAGTGGCTAGGTGGGAGAGCGGAGTTCGCGGGAATCTACGGCGTCGCGCAGACACTGTCCACCGCTCCAGGCATCGTTACGGCCGCCGTGGCGCCGCTGCTGCTCTCCAGCCAAAGCCGGATGCTGCAAGCAGGCCAACAAGGCCAGGCGAGAGACATGGGCCGTGAGGCCCTACGCGCCGCCACCTGGCTTTTTCCCATGTCCGCAGCCGTAGCCGGCGCCGCGCCGGAAATAGTCGCTTGGATCTATGGCAAGAGCTTCTCATCCGCAGCATTGCCCTTCGGGATATTAATCTTGGGCCAAACAGCTCTGGTTATGCGTTCAGTGATAACAACGAGCCTAATCGCGGCCGGCCGGCCGGCCTTTAGCTCAACTCTTGCCGCACCTCTAGTGCCTCTCGCCATGGTCGGCCACCTGGTTTTGATCCCACACCTGGGTTCCTTAGGCGCTTCCCTGGTAACCGCCGGGGTCGCCGTGCTCGGCGTCCTCGCGGCGGTCGTCGCAGGCTATCATGTATTGGGCCTCCTTCCACCTCCAGTCACCCTGGCGCGAGGCCTCCTCCTTTGCGGTTTGGCCTATTTCGCGGCCGCCTCTTGGCCGGCGCCAGGGCTCTTGCTCCTGGTGAAGCTCCCTCTCTTAGCGGTGGGCGTGATGTTGGGATTTGTCGTTCTTGGAGAATTCACCGCCAGGGATCTGGAGCTGGTTCGCGACATGCTTCGCTGGGATCGAACCGGCGAGCGAACGTCACGCGGGGTTTAATGCTATGACGCGTGTCCTGTTCGCTATACACCCGGCGGTAGGCCACATTGCGCCGACGATTGCGATTGCTCAACGGTTGCAAAGTCAAGGACATGCGGTGGCATACGCCTCTCACCCCGAAATGTCTTCGACCATCGAGCGGGCCGGTCTCCCCTTGATAAAAGATTTCCACTGGGGCGACTTGATCCTGAAAGTGAGGGAGGAGATCGCGACACGACCAAACCGCTGGATCGCCCTGCTCAAGGGCGGGCGCGGATCGTTGACCAGTATCTATTTCCACGACCTGGACCGCGCGGTAAAGAGCCTCGTCGCGCTGCTAAATGCATGGAGAGCCGATGTCGTTGTAACTGACATCATGGGCTACCCGGGCGTGATTGCTGCAGAGGCATGCGGGCTTCCTTATGCGACGATCTGCCCGGTGATACTGCCGTTACCGTGTTCTTCATTGCCACCCTACGGTTTTGGTTTGTCTCCTCGCACACGCCCCAACTGGCGATGGCTGTTAGGCAAGCTCGCCTTCCACTGGCTGGAGCACAGCGGTGACAGAGCGGTCAACCGCGTTCGGAAACGCTACGGGCTGCCGTACGTGCGGAGAACTTTCTTTTATCCGTCGCCCTACCTTTTCCTCGCATTTATCACCGAGGCCTTCGAGTATGCCCGGCCCGACCTGCCCAGACAGGTC
>JBGPGE010000212.1:0-4356 GCA_041483675.1 Binatia bacterium | reverse complement strand
CTCGGCGGGCTTGTGCTTGGTCTCATGGAGGCGTTCGCCGCCTCTTATCTCGGCATTCTCACCGACGGGGCTTTCGGCGCGGAGTACAAGGACGTGTTCGCTTTCCTGATCCTGATTTTGATTCTGATCTTTCGGCCCAAAGGATTGTTGGGAGAAAAGGTGAGGGAGGAGGGAGTGTGAGCCGATTTTAGATTTTGGATTAGAGACAATCGAAAATCGGCAATCGAAAATCGAAAATGAAAAACTGGTGTTTCACTGGCGGGTTGGTTGGGTATATTCTGCTGAGTAGTCTGCTGGTCTACTATTTTCCGCGGTCCGTCCTCGCATTTCTTGCGTTCGAGGCGTCGCTGCTGTTGATCTACTACGCGCCGGTGTCGCGCGCGGTCAAACTCTCGCTCGCCACCGCGGCGCTGGTCGTGGTGCTGCCGCTCATCGGTACGATCAACGGTTACTATCTCGAAATTGCGATCCAGGTCGGGATCTTCGTCGCCCTGGCCCTCGGGCTCAACATTGTCGTCGGCTTCGCCGGCCTGCTCAACCTGGGCTACGTCGCCTTCTATGCCATCGGCGCCTATCTCTGGGCGATTTTCGGCTCGGCCCAGGCGAACGAATTTATCGCCGGCGGCTATTTCCCGCTGTCGCAAGCGTGGTTTTTCGTTTTTCTCCTCCTCAGCATCGCGGCGGGCGCGCTGACCGGAGCGCTGCTGGGCCTTCCGGTCCTGCGCCTGCGCGGCGACTATCTCGCCATCGTCACGCTCGGCTTCGCTGAGGTGGTGCGCGCGCTGGTCAATAACCTCGACAAGCCGATCAATCTGACCAACGGCCCCAGAGGGATCACGCCGATCGAACGGCCGCCGCTCTTTTTCCGGCCGCTTCTAGAAGGCTTGGGCGTCGCGGTCGATCCCGCCGCGCTCTATCCGCTCTATTTTTACTTCATCGTGCTGCTGTTGCTCTTAGCCATCATCCTCGTCACCCGTCGGCTCGAAGACTCGCCGGTCGGCCGCGCCTGGAAAGCGATCCGCGGCGATGAGATCGCGGCGGTGGCGATGGGGATCCCCGTGGTCAGGATGAAGCTCCTGGCCTTTGCCGTGGGCGCGTCGTTCGCGTCGGCCGTCGGCGTTCTCTTTGCCGCCAAGCAGGTGTTCATTAACCCCGAGAGCTTCACCTTCATGGAGTCCATCGGGGTGCTGGCAATGGTGATCCTCGGCGGGATGGGCTCGATCCCCGGCGCGATTCTCGGCGCGACGGCGGTGACGATCCTCAATCTGCAGCTGCTCAAGGGACTCTCGCTCTGGCTCAACGCCCTGCGCCAATCGGGCGTGGTCTTCACGCTGCCGCTGCTCGGCAGCTTCGATTTAACCCAGATCCCGGCGCAGTTCGAGCCGGCGAAATACGAGCGCATGATCTTCGGCCTGATTCTCATTCTCATGATGATCTTCCGGCCGCGCGGCATCCTGCCGCCGCAAAAGCGTGGTTCGACTAAGCTCACCACAGGCGGTTCGACAAAGCTCACCCTTCCGAGGAAGATCGAGGAGCCTGCCAATGGCGCTGCTTGAGGTACAGGGTCTCACCAAAAGATTCGGCGGTCTGGTGGCGCTCCAGAGCGTCGATCTGGCGATCGACGACGGGATGATCGCCGCCCTGATCGGCCCCAACGGCGCGGGCAAGACAACTTTCTTCAACGCGCTGACCGGCCACTACCGGCCGGATCAGGGCGAGATTCGATTCAAAAATCGCTCGCTCAGCGGCGTTACGCCGGACCGCATCACGCAGGCGGGCATCTGCCGCACGTTTCAGAATATCCGCCTGTTCGGCGAGATGAGCGTGCTGGAAAACGTTCTCGTCGGAATGCACGCCCGCATCGGCGTCGGCCTCGTTGACATCCTCGGACGCTCCCGCCGTTTTTACGCGCGGGAGAACCAGGCTGCGGAGCGAGCGGTGGCACTGCTCGCCCTGGTCGGTTTAGAGGGGAAGGACGAAGAGTGGGCGTCGAGCCTCGCCTACGGCGACCAGCGCCGGCTCGAAGTGGCGCGCGCGCTGGCGTCGAAGCCGGAGTTGCTGCTGCTCGACGAGCCCACCGCCGGCATGAATCCCTCCGAGGCGGAGGGGATGATGGCGCTGATCGAGAAGTTGATCGGCACCCACGTGCGCAGTGTTCTCTTGATCGAGCACAACATGCGCGTGGTCATGGGCATCTCGCACCGGGTTTCGGTGCTCGATTACGGGGAGAAGATCGCCGAGGGGACGCCGGACGAGGTGCGCCGCAACGCGCGCGTGATCGAAGCCTATCTCGGCCTCGCAAAGCAGGCGAATCATGCTTAAGGTCGAGCGGATTCACGTCTTTTACGACGCCATCGAGGCGCTGAAGGGACTTTCCTTCACGGTCGGCCAGGGCGAGATCGTGACGCTGCTCGGCGCCAACGGCGCGGGTAAGAGCACGACACTTAAAACGATCTCAGGATTGCTCACGCCGCGCGGCGGACAGATCGAGCTGGACGGAAAGCCGCTGGCGGGCGTGGCGCCGCATGAAATCGTCCGGCTGGGAGTCGCCCACGTGCCCGAAGGACGAAGAATATTTCCCCGGTTGACGGTGCTGGAGAATCTTAAAACCGGCGCTTACACGCGGCGCGGCGGCATGATCGGGGAGGATATCGAGAGAGTTTTCGCGCTTTTTCCCAGGTTGAAGGAGCGCGCGCGCCAGAGCGCGGGCACGCTGTCGGGCGGCGAGCAGCAGATGCTGGCGATCGGCCGCGGGCTGATGGCGCGTCCGAGGCTCTTGCTGCTCGACGAGCCTTCGATGGGGCTCGCGCCGATTCTGGTCGAGCAGATTTTCGCGATCATCATGCAGATCAACCGCGAGGGGGTGACGATCCTGCTGGTCGAGCAGAACGCGGCGATGGCGCTCGCGGTTTGTCACCGCGGCTACGTCCTAGAGACGGGCACGATCATTCTGGAAGGCAAGGCGAGCGAACTAGCCGGCAACGACCGCGTGCGCCAGGCGTATCTCGGAGGGTGAGGGGCTGGGGGGATGGAAGATCGAGAATAGAGAATGGAGAGTAGAGAATGGGAAGAGCCGGATTAAATCCCACGATTCTCGCGTGCCATCCCGGAACTTCCTGTGAGGCGGTGCGCGGGATTGACGCCAGCGTCTGCTGGACCGCCGCCGGCGCGCTTGCTTTCGCCTATGCTCTTAAGGGAAACTTGGCACGACTGAGGATTCCGCCGCCGCGCAAGCCGCTGAGGGCGGATCGACTCTGGCAGCACACCTGCTTCGAGGCTTTTGTCGCCGTGAAGGGCGAAGCGGCGTACCGCGAATTCAACTTCGCGCCGTCGGGCGCATGGGCGGCGTATGTTTTCCAAGCTTATAGAGTCGCCGGGCAGTCTGGCGAGATCGGATCGGCTCCACTAATCACCGTGCACGGCACAAGCGACACTCTCGAACTTAACGCCGTCGTCGGACGCGATGGCCTGCCAGCGATGATGCCGGGCGCGCGGCTCAAGCTCGCGCTTTGCGCGGTGATCGAGGAGGACGGCGGCAGGTTGTCGTATTGGGCGCTCAACCACCCGCCGGGCAAGCCCGACTTTCATCACCCGGACAGCTTTGCGCTGGAGATCGGGCCGCTGGATGAGGAGTTATGACGGAATCGAAGAGCCAGCGAAGTTCGTTCGTCGGAAAAACCGTCTTATCCGTCATTCCCGCGAAAGCGGGAATCCAGAACCCCGCCTGCGTCCTGGATTCCGGCTCGCGTCAGCCTCAGGCTGACTTGGCCGGAATGACGAATCCTTCTCAAACCCAACAGGTGAAGCGATGAAGTTCGGCATTGATCGGCTGCTGGAAGAGCCCGCGCTGAGAAAACCTCTGGCGGGCCGGCGCGTGGCGCTGCTCGCCCACCCGGCCTCGGTGACGCGCGATCTCGTCCATTCGCTCGACGCGCTCGCCGCGCTGGATGACGTTCAACTAACCGCAGCTTTCGGCCCGCAGCACGGGCTGCGCGGCGACAAGCAGGACAACATGATCGAGTCGGCGGACTTCCACGACACAGTGCATGGGATTCCGGTCTTCAGTTTATATGGGAAGGTGCGCCGTCCGACGGCGGCGATGATGGAGCGCTTCGATATTCTGCTCGTCGATCTGCAGGACGTGGGCTGCCGCGTCTACACATTTTTGACGACGCTGCGCTACGTTCTCGAAGCGGCCGCCGAGCGGGGCAAAACCGTCTGGCTGCTCGACCGTCCCAATCCCGCGGGACGTCCCGTGGAAGGACTGAGCCTCCGGCCCGGATGGGAGAGCTTTGTCGGCGCGGGGCCGCTGCCGATGCGCCACGGGCTGACGTTGGGCGAACTGGCGAAGTGGTT
>JBGPGE010000211.1:0-4392 GCA_041483675.1 Binatia bacterium | reverse complement strand
TTAATCTCATAGTAGGGCCGGTACATCATAAAGCGGATGAATCTCTGCACGCACGCGCTGACCAGCAAGGGGTCTACGTAAGAGAGATGGTTGCACACGAGCAGCGCCGGCCCGCGGAAGGGGACGTGCACCTGCCCGACGATGCGGATGCGATAGATCGTATGCGTCAGCAGCCAGAGCGTGATGCGGATCAGAAAATCGGGCAGGATCGTCAAAATATAAATCGTCGCCGCGAGGGTGAGGAGACCGAGTATCAATATGATCCAGTCGGCCGGGATGCCGAGCAGGTCGCGCTGGCTCCAGAGCGCCCCGGAGGCGAGCAGAATGCCGCCCGTGCTGATGAAGTTGTTGGTGGCGATCAGCCGGCCTTTTTCGTTGCGCCCGCTGCGCTGCTGCAGCAGGGCGTTCAGCGGCACGGCGAACAGCCCGCCGGCAAATCCCACCAGCGACAGCGCGACGGCGGTGGCGGCGTAGCTCGGCGTCGAGAAAAACAGCAGCGCGGAGCAGGCCGCCATCATAATTGCGCCCAGCGGCACCAGCCCCAGCTCCACTTTGTCGCCCGAGAGGCGTCCCGCGGCGATGCTGCCGACGCCGATCCCCACGGCGAGGAAAGCTCCCAGGAATGCAATGCCCCGCTCATCGAGCCGCATCACCTCCTTGCCCAACAGGATCAGGTCGGTTTGCAGAAGCGCGCCCAGGAACCAGAAATAGGCGATGCCCAGCACGGTGAGCCAAAGCGTCTTGTCGCCGTAGAGGCGCTTGAGACCGCCGCGAATCTCCGCCCAGGGGTCCCATTGAAACGGGTGGGTCGCGCCGGACGGCGCAACCTTGGGAATTCGCAGGCTGGTGACAGTCCCCATGATGGCGACACCGGTCAACACCACGCCGATCCATTCGGGCCTGTCTTTCAAGGCAAACACCATCATGCCGCCGAGCGACGTGCCCAGGATAATCGCCAGAAAGGTACTCATCTCGAGCAGGCCGTTGGCGCGCGACAGCTCTTTTTCCGGGAGCATCTCGGGCAGGATGCCGTACTTGGCCGGGCTAAAAAAAGTTGAATGGAGCGCCATCAAAAAGAGCACCGCCAGCATCCACTCCAGACTGCCGGCGTGAAAGGCGAAGATGCCGACGATCATGGCGGCGATCTCAAAAACCTTAAACGCGACCAGGACCGTGCGCTTGCTCAACACATCGGCCATGTGGCCCGCGTAGCCGGAGAAGAGAAAGAACGGAAAGATATAGATCGCGAGCACGAGCGACAGATAGCCGCTGCCGCCGCCCTTGCTGAGCCCGATATCCACGGCGAGGAGCGAGACGATCATCTTGTAAATGTTGTCGTTCAGGGCGCCGAGAAACTGCGTCCAGAGAAAGGGCTGAAGGCCGGGTTGCTTGAGCGTGTCTTTGTATCTGCCGGTCGGCATGCGTGGCGCGTTACCCTTTCGGCGATGGGTTAATTCACCGCCCGATGTTACGCGAAGGCCGAGGTGGTTTTCAACTATCGAAGCAATAAAAGATTATTGCCGCTTATTTTCAGCCTCTTAAGCGCCGCTTTCAGACGAAGAAGGAAAACAGAAGGTTCCGCGCCGTTTTCTGCGAACTACTGCCAGTACTGCCAGCGTCTGGACGCTGCGCCGGAGGTGCCCAAAAGACGCGTGACCATGAAAGCGACCACCTTGCAGACCGCACTCTCGTCACGGACATACCGGGAGGCCTCGTCGGTGAGCGCCACAACAAGATCCCCGATCGTGGTCTCGACAGTTCCTGCTCTCTCCATAAAAATTATCCTTTCCGTGCTGCCTTCGGCTTTGTCGTCCGGCGTCGATGTGAATTGGAGAGAGCAAGGCGCGTGCCATGCCGTAATGAAGGCGTTTTCAAGGAGTTGGCTACAGGAGGGGCGGGGACCGAGTAATCAATTGATTACGGATCGTAATAAATTGGTTACCCTAGTAGGGGACGAGCGGCTAATGCTTTTGACACTGCATGGTGAGAAGCGCCTAACACGTTGGGCAGTGTTGCGGGGGAATGTGGACGCCGATGAGCCTATCCGATCGCGATTCCATCGATCGCGATCTTTAGATAAAAGACGGCCCGAGGCTCTTCGGCCTCGGCGCTTTGCCCTTTGCGCCGTGCGCTATGCTTGTACTACTGCCAGTACTGCCACTTGCGCGAAGCGGGCGCCGAGGTGTTCAGCATATGGGTGACGATAAAGGCCACGATCTTGTCGGCCTCTCTCTTGTCCCGGACAACCTCAGCGGTCTCTTCGGTCAGCGCGGCGATCAGCTCGCCGAGCGTCGTCTTTACCGTGTCGTGCGATTCCATCTGAGATCTCCTTTCCCTGTTCCCTTAGACGAATGATCTCCGTCGATCTTTTAAAGACGGAAGCGGCATGTCACAGGCGGTAGGCCTCCGCTCGATCCGTTACGCCTGGAAGTGGCGGGAACTCAAGGAGAATCTCGATCAGATAAAATAACCGGGATTTTCCACGAACGTCCCTGTGCCCGACAGTCTATCCATCCACGCCACGGCGCCGCCTAAACGGCTGGGCGCTATTGAACTGATTTTGCCCTGCCAAATTGTCGACATAGAGTAGTTTGACACGCTTGGAAGGTTGTAGGTAGATTGGCCTTCCAGACATGCCTAGGAACGACCAGGTCAGCCGTCAGTGGCGTTTACTGCGCAAGTTGGACGCTTCGAAGGGCGCGACGCTCCAAGAGCTGGTCGATTCTCTGCCCGACGACTATCCGAAAAACTCACGCACCATCCGCAGAGACCTCGAAGCTTTGGAGCGCGGAGGCTTCCCGCTTGTTACCGATCGTATCAACGGGGAAACCCGGTGGAAATTCATGGAGGGTTTTCACGATATCCCGGCGCTCGGGTTCTCTGCGACAGAGCTCATGGCTCTTATCTTCAGCCGAAGCCTTTTGAAACCTCTGGAAGGCACCGAGATTCAGGCCTCGCTCAACTCGGCGATGAATAAAGCGGCGTCGGCTCTGCCGCCGCAGGGACACGCGTATGTGCGCGAGATGGAAAAGGTCTTCTCAGTCGGCCTGGGACCGCACAAAAATTACAGCCGGCACAAAGAGATCATCGAGCGCATTACCGAGGCGATATCTCACGCCCGCAGCGTGCAGATGCGGTACAATTCCGCGTCACGGAACGCGACGACTCGCCGTGAGGTGGACCCTTATCGTCTGTGGTACGCCGCCGGCGGCCTCTATCTCATCGGGCATTGTCATCTCCGCAAGGACGTGAGGATGTTCGCCGTAGAGCGGATTCGCTCCATCGCGCTTACCGACCACCCCTATCAACTGCCTTTAGGTTTCGACGTGGAAGAGTACGTCCAGGACGCGTTGATGGTTATGCGCGGCAGGCGGATCGAAGCGGAGCTTCTGTTTTCCAAAGCTGCCGCCGCCTGGGTTAAAGATAAGGTCTGGCACCCGAGCCAGGAGACAAATGTATTAAAAGATGGACGGTTGAGGATGGTGTTGAAGGTCGCCGACACGGCCGAGCTTGTCGGTTGGATTTTGAGCTTTGGCAGCCAGGTGCGGGTAGTCCGGCCGGATGCGCTGAGGCAGAAGGTTAAAGGAGAAGCGGGGAAAATTTTTCGGTCGTGACCCCGAATGTCAAACTTGTATGTTACAATCGAGTCGCCGTGGAGCGGATAAGAATGAGAACTCTTAAACAATTCGCCTCTAAGCCCGAAACCATCCCGGCTTCCACGTCATGGTATCTGGCCGACCTCGGCGAGGCGCGCGGCAAGCAGGAACTTTTCACCAAGCAATCGCCGCAAAGACTGAAGGTCTTGCGTGAGCACGCCTTGATTGAGAGCGCGGTCTCGTCCAACCGCATCGAAGGCGTCAAGGTGGATCAGGCTCGCATAGCCACCGTTGTTTTCGGTAAGTCGCAGCTACGGGATCGCGAGGAGGAAGAAGTTCGAGGTTATCGGGACGCGCTCCAACTTATTCATGAGCAAGGCGCGGGGCTCCCTCTTTCGGAGCAAACCGTAAAGAAGCTGCATCGGCTGACACGCGGCGACATTTGGGATGCGGGAAAGTACAAAGAGAAGGATGGCGACATCATCGAAAAATATCCCGACGGACGGGAACGTGTGCGCTTCAGAGCCGTTCCGGCGGCGGAGACAAAAGAATTCATGCAAGGGTTGGTCGAGATGTGGAATCGCTCGCTGCGCGAGCGATGGGTGCATCCCCTGATCGCTCTTGCGGCTTTCAATCTCGACTTCCTCTGCATTCATCCGTTTCGCGACGGCAACGGCCGGGTGTCGAGGCTTCTGTTACTGCTGCAACTGTATCATTTGGGCTACGAGGTCGGCCGCTATATCAGTATCGAGCGCCTCATCGAGGAGAACAAAGAGCGCTACTACGAAACCCTGGA
>JBGPGE010000210.1:0-4396 GCA_041483675.1 Binatia bacterium | reverse complement strand
GCGCTTTTCCTGGCGAGCACGATGGCGGTGCCCGCCGGAGTTTCGGAATATGAGTTCGCCGGCGGGCTGAAGGGAAGCCCGATCGAAGTCTTCGAGGGGCCTTACACCAAGCTGCCGATTCCGGCGCACGCCGAGATCGTGATCGAAGGAGAATGCCTTCCCGGCGAGACTCATGACGAAGGGCCGTTCGGCGAATGGGCCGGTTATTACGCCAACAACGGCTTGACGCCGGTGCGCGAGCCGGTGCTGCGCGTCAAATCTCTATGGCATCGCAACAATCCCATACTCACTTGCGCGCAGCCCGCAAGACCGCCGGGCTATAATTTCGCTTTCTGCGTGTTCCGCTCGGCGATGATCTGGGACGAGCTGGAAAAGGCCGGCGTTCCCGACGTGCGCGGCGTCTGGTGTCACGAGGCGGGATCGAGCCGGCTCTTCAACGTCGTCGCCATCACGCAGCGCTACCCCGGCCATTCCCGCCAGGCCGGCATAATCGCTTCGCAGTGCGCCTCGGGCGTTTACATCGGAAGGTACACAGTGGTCGTCGATGACGACATCGATGCGACCAACCTGGCGGATGTCGTCTGGGCGATTTCCACGCGCACAGATCCTGAAAAATCCATTGAGATTTTTCGGCGCGGCCGGAGCAGCTCCGCCGATCCCGCCGTTTCGCCGGACGATAAAGGCTCCGACAAAAATCCCGCAGCCGTATTTACTTCCAAAGCGGTGATCGATGCCTGCCGGCCCTACGAGTGGAAAGAGCGGGCTTATCCCGTGGTCGAGGTCAGCTCCGAGCTGCGCGGCCGGCTGCTGGCTAAATGGAAGGAAGAGTTTAAGGACGTGCTTTAGCAGCGATTCAAGGGGGGATGTGGATGCAGAACTCAACTCCAACGGGAGAAAATAACGGCGACAAACTGAAATTAGGCGACGGCTCTCGTGTCGCGGTGATCGGCGGCGCGCCCGCCGGTTCTTTCTTCAGCTACTTCCTGCTGCAAACGGCGCAGCGGATAGGGTTGGATCTCCAGGTGGATATTTACGAGCCGAGGGATTTTTCCCTTCCCGCGCCTCAGGGCTGCAACATGTGCGGCGGAATCGTCTCGGAGTCGCTGGTGCAATCGCTGATGGTCGAAGGCATCGAGATGCCTCCTAACGTCGTCCAGCGGGGGATCGACTCTTACGTCCTGCACATGGAGGAGGGGAGCGTCCGTATCAATACGCCGCTACAGGAGAAACGGATCGCGGCGGTCCATCGCGGCAACGGCCCGCGCGGGGCCAAGGAACACGAATGGCGTAGTTTCGACGGCTATCTGTTAGGACTGGCGGCGGACAAGGGCGCCCGCGTGGCGCGGGAAAGAGTGGACGGCGTGGCGTGGCAGGACGGCAAGCCGCAGGTCAAGACTCGCGGCGGCTTGTCCCAAACGTACGACCTGCTTGCGGTCGGAATCGGCGTCAACAGCGGCGCGCTTAAGATTTTCGAAGAGCTGGGGTTGGGTTATAAGGCCCCGCAAACCGCGAAAACCTATATCCGGGAGCTCTACCTCGGCCGGGAGATGATCGAGAAGCATCTGGGCAGTTCGATGCATGTATTTCTCCTTAACATGCCCCGGCTGGAATTCGCCGCCTTGATCCCCAAAGGGGACTACGTCACGCTGGTGCTGCTCGGGGAGATCGATGCGGCTCTCGTGGAGACTTTCCTCGCCGCGCCCGCGGTGAGCCGGTGTTTGCCTTATGAATGGCGGGCGGTCAAAGAGTTTTGCCATTGCTCGCCGAAAATCAATATACAGAGCGCGATCCAACCTTTCGCCGACCGGCTCGTCTTTATCGGCGATGCCGGGGCGACCCGGCTGTACAAAGACGGCATCGGCGCCGCCTACCGCACCGCCAAGGCGGCCGCCCTGACCGCCGTCTTCGACGGAGTGTCGAGCGAGGACTTTCGCCGCCGCTACTTGCCGGTCTGCCGTGGTATCTCGACCGACAACGCTCTGGGGAAGCTGATCTTCTTGGTCACCCGGCACATTCAACGCTGGCCGCACGATCGGCGCGCCGTGTTGCGCATGGTCTCTAAGGAGCAGCAGGGCAACGGTCAGCGCCGGATGAGCATGGTGCTGTGGGATATTTTCACCGGCAGCGCTCCTTACAAGGATATTCTCTTGCGCACTCTCCGGCCCGCTTTTTTAGCACGGGTGGTGTGGTTCGTAGCCACCGATTTTTGGCTCAAGATAAACGGAGGATCTCATGGAAACGGGCGGGTTGGGCAAGACTTACCGTGACGGCGAAGTGATCGTGCGCCAAGGGGAGGCGGGGGATTGCATGTTCGTCATCCAGGCGGGCGAGGTGGAGGTGTTTCGGGAGGACGGCAAGCAGCGGGAGGTCCGCCTGGCGGTGCTGCGCGAAAAAGACTTCTTCGGCGAGATGGCGCTGTTCGACCGCGAGGTTCGCTCAGCCACGGTGCGCGCCCACGGCGAGGCGCGGGTGCTCACGGTGGACAGAAAGAGTTTTCTCCGCAGGGTGCATGAGGACCCGTCCCTCGCTTTTCGGGTCGTAGAACAGATGTCGCACCGCATCCGGGAGCTGGATGCCGAGCTGACTCGACTTAAGGCCGGGAACTAGGCGGCGAGTCGTACGGGTGGAGGTCCAGGCGAGATGAACGCACATGATAGGAAGTCGCTTCTTTGCGCGATCGCCATTTTGATGGTGTGCCTGACTACGTTTGCGCCTCGCGGCGTCTTCGGCGCGGAGAAGCTGGTCGGCATCTACTCGGCCCGCGTGATGTCGCAATCGCTGCCCTGGATCGCGCAGGAGGCTGGGCTGTTCCAGAAGCACAATCTGGATTTCCAGCTCGTTCACATCGCTTCGTCGGGGATGGTGACCGCCGCCATGCTCGGCGGCGACGCCGAAGTTGCGCTGTTGGGCGGCGTCGGGATCGTACGCGCCTACGTGCAGGGGGCGACGGATCTCGTGTTCATCGCCGGCGTGAAGAACGTGATGACGCAGAGCATCGTCGCCATTCCGGAGATCAAACGGCCGGAGGATCTCAAAGGCAAGAAGATCGGCGTCAGCCGCGTCGGCGGGAACACCCATTACTTTGCCATCCAGGCGCTCCGGCGCTTCGGCGTGGACGCTACGAAAGACGTGACCTTCATCCAGACCGGCGGAGAGCTTGAGATGCTTGCCGCCCTCCTCAAAGGCGGAATTCACGCCGCCTCGATGACGCCGCCGGCGGACGCCCAGGCTGTCGCGGGAGGCGCGCATCGTCTCGTGTACGGCCCCGACCTCCGCATTCCCTATGCCGCCACGATCTTCGCCACACGCCGTTCCGTGATCGCGAAGCGCGCTCAGGTTTTGGCCGCGTTTGTGAGGGCGATGGCCGGGGCGGCGAATATCCTGCACACCGACAAGGAGTTCGCCTACAAAGTCCTGGGAAAACAGCTGCGCGTCGACGATCGGAAGGTGCTCGACGGCTCCTATAACGTCGAGATCACGGCGCTGGAACGGAGACTGGACATCAAGCTGGAGGGATTACAGGCGACTCTCGACGAAATTGCGCCGATCGATCCGCGTGCGAAAAAGATCGCGCCGCAAGAGCTGGTCGACCGCCGCTATCTCGACGAGATGGAGAAGAGCGGCTTTTTTAACAAGCTCTGGGCGGCCAAGCCTTAAGGCGAACGCGGCGATGATCGTCAACGTCCGGCTGTTCGGCATACTCGCCATTTTGGCCCGCGAACGCATGGTGGCTTTTGAGATGGAAAGCGGCGCGATTTTGGGCGACGTGATAACGGAGTTAGGCAAACGCTTCGGGAAAGAATTCGTCGATCGGATTTTCAGAGTTCCGGGCGAGATGCATTCTTACTGTCAGGTCTTTGTCAACGACGCGCAGGTGAATGGTTTGGAGACGAAGTTAAAAAGCAACGGCTCGCCGGCGGAAGTGGGGATTATTCTCTTGATGGCCTCGGAAGGAGGCTAGAGAAGGAGAGGGTGTTATGGAGTTGGAAATCGAACCAAGGCGCGTAAGCGTTCCGCGCGACGTTTGGATTCCGTCCACCTGTGGTTTGTGCTACGGCACCTGCTCGATCCTCGCCCATCGAGTGGACGAAGTCCTGATTAAGCTCGAGGGGAATCCCGACAGCGCGGTCGGCAAGGGGCGGCTCTGTGGCAAAGGCGTGAGCGGCCTCATGACGCACTACGATCCCAACCGGGTGCGCGTCCCGCTGCGCCGCACCAACCCGGTGAAAGGGATCGGCGTCGATCCCGGCTGGAAAGAGATTTCGTGGGACGAAGCTCTGGACGAAGTCGCCGGGCGGCTGCGCAAGCTGCGCGCCGAAGATCCCCGCAAGCTCTTCATCCAACGCACCACGACCGTCACCTCCAGCCGCACGCCGATGCAGGTTTTCGCCGGGGC
>JBGPGE010000209.1:0-4477 GCA_041483675.1 Binatia bacterium | reverse complement strand
CCTTGATCTTGTCAATTACGAACGAAAGACCCGTGCGGCCGTTAAAGCTTTTTGGGGGAACCGGGAGGCGGCGAGGCAAAAGCAGATTGAGTCCGGCAAGGCTGATCAAGGCGAACGTGCAGGCGTTACCAGCGGTAAGAACATGGATGGCTTCATTGCCCTGATGCTCGATATAGTGCGAGCTAACGGACTGACCCATGCCCAGATCCACCGGAATCGGGCAGTGCTGACGCTCCCGGGTTACTTCCGACCTACCAAACTCTGGGATCTCCTGGTCATTCACAAGGGGGAGCTGATCGCTGCTGCTGAGTTCAAGAGCCAAGTCGGCCCCTCCTTTGGCAACAACTTCAACAACCGTACCGAGGAGGCCATCGGCACCGCGCACGATTTTTGGACGGCCTACCGTGAAGAGGCGTTCGGCAAGCAGCCGCGTCCCTTTGTGGGCTGGCTAATGATGGTCGAGGATGCCCCTGCGTCCAGATCATCGGTCAGGGACACGTCACCACACTTCCCTGTTTTCGAAGAATTCAAGAGCGCGTCGTATCTCAAACGATACGACCTGTTGTGCCAGAAACTTGTGCAGGAACAGCTTTACACGACTGCTGCCCTGATCACGTCGAAACGCAGTGCCGCCGCGACTGGCAAGTTTTCGGAGAAATCGGCGATGACGGGCCTTAAGACGTTCGTCACGACGCTAGCTGGCCATGTTGCCGCAGAGGCCGCCCGGCTTGGGTGAAATGCCGCTAACAAGTCGTTCCAGCGGACGCGCTAAAGCGCGCCGCTGAACTCAAACGTTATGCGGCTGACAATGACAGACCGAGTGCTCGCTATGCGTAAACGTTCCGGACCGAGCGGCAAATTTCTGCCGAGAGGACTCGTGATCCTTCACGAAGACAGAGATATCCTCGTGGTGGACAAGCCGCCGGGTCTCTTGACGATGGCGACAGATAGGAACAACACACAAACGGCTTACTTCATCCTCATGGATTATATCCGCAAGGGTTACGCCAAGTCCCGGAACCGCATCTTCATTGTTCACCGGTTGGACCGGGACACCTCGGGGATACTCATCTTCGCAAAGAGCAGAGAGGCGAAGCTCCGTTTGCAGGAGCACTGGAAAGAAACGAAGAAAAAATATCTCGCTGTCGTCCATGGCCGGTGCGAGCGGAAGTCGGAGACTATCACGACGTACCTGGCGGAGAATAAGGCGCAATTTGTGTACTCTACGTCCGACGCCGCCAGAGGAAAATTATCCCGCACGGCTTATACCGTGCTGAAGCAGACGAAGGACTTTGCGCTGCTGGAAGTCGATCTGTTGACGGGCAGGAAGAACCAGATACGCGTACATCTCGCCGGTATCGGACACCCGGTCGTAGGCGACGAGAAGTACGGGAAAGGGGATCGCGGCCACGCACGGTTGGCGCTTCATGCCAGATCGATCTCCTTCAAGCACCCCTTCAGCGGTGAGCGTCTCACTTTTGAAACGGAGGTGCCGGAGTATTTCAACCGGCTAGTAGGTAGCGCGGATCACAAGGACGGCCCGCCGGTAACTTCGGACATACCGAACTGACGCAACGCCTTGCACGTATATGTGCAGTGCTGTACACTTGAGGCGTTTCACGAGGAGGTGCGCATGAAGACTCTTTCGTTCACCGAGTTCCGAAACAAGGCCTCGGAGGTGTTGAGCCTTGTCGAGAAGGGCGAGACCTTCCGGGTGGTCCGCCATGGCAAAGCAATCGCCAAGATCGTTCCCGTCGAAACGCGTGAGCGCACGCCGGCATGGAAGCGTCCCGGCCTGCGCTTGGTCCTGTCGGGCGCGTCGCTGAGCAAAGCGGTGCTTGACGAAAGGTGGTCGTCGCGGTGAACGTCTTTTTCGATTCTTCCGCGCTGGCTAAGCGATACATTCAAGAACCGGGGAGTGATCGAGTCGACGGGATCTTATCCTCCGCTTCAGCGTTAGGGGTCTCCGTGATTTGTCTTTCCGAAGTCGTATCGGCGCTATGTCGGCGCCGCCGTGAAGGAAAATTGTCACGGCAGCAATACGTTGAAGCGAAGAGGGCTCTATTCTCTGACGTCGCAGAGGCAAGTATTATTGGCATCAGCGACAACGTCGTTGCGCGAGCCGTCGATCTCCTTGAACGATGGCCATTGCGGTCTTCCGACTCCCTGCACGTCGCCTGCGCGGCCGAGTGGTCGGCGCAACTGTTTGTCTCCGCCGACGGACGGCAGTGCACAGCCGCAAAAGCTTATGGCATTCGAGTCGAGGAATTGAAGCCGGAATAATCGACTGAAGGCTGTAATAGTTGCACTCCATTGCCCGTAGCGGGACCCGTGGATAGTCGACTTGCGCTGCCCAAGCGCATGGAACGCATTCTAGAAGGAAAGGAGAGTGCTATGAAACATTTTATTTACGCGCTGTTCGTGGCCATGATGGTCTTGTCCGCCTCTCAGGCTCGGGCCGAGATCCTGGCCCTGCTCAATTACGAGACCAAGCCTGAGCAGATCGTGAGGAAAGAAGCGCTGGCGGTCATCGACGTCGACCCGAAGTCGCCGAGCTTCGGCAAGTTGCTGATGGAGATCCCGCTACCGCCGGACCTCGTAGCCCACCACATTTACTTCAACCGCGACAAGAAGAAAGCCTACATCACCGCGCTCGGCAAGAGCGTGCTCCACGTCATGGACCTTACCAGCTTTCCCTATCGAATGAAGGCGGTGGCGGTGCCGGACTGCCAGGTGTTGGAGGACGTGGTGTTCTCGGAAGACAGCCGGACCTGGTATCTCACATGCATGGGCTCGAGCAACGTGGTGATGGGTGACGCGGCCACAGACAAGCCGATCAAAACCATCGGGTCGCCCGCTGAAGGGACGGCTTTCATCAAGTATCCCCACGGGATCAGCATACACACCGGCATCGACCGGGCGATCATCACGAGCACCGTGCGGCCCTCCGATCTCGGCGATCCAGGCGAGACCGTGACCGTGCTGGAGGCCAGCACCGGAAAGGTGCTCTCTACCCATAAGGTATCGCGCAAGGCCTCGCCTTCGGGCGAAGCGCCGGTCGAGGCGATGTTCATGCCAGGCACCAATCCTCCGCTGGCTTACATCACCAACATGTTTGGAGGAACGCTCTGGACCGCGGTGTGGAATCCCAGCGCCAAAGGCTTCAGTTTCAGCCAGGTGGACGACTACGGCTCGCGCGGCCACGGAGTCGCCCTGGAGATCCAGCACAACAAGAAGCGCGATCGGCTCTACGTCACCACCGCCAAGCCGGGGCACGTCAACGTCTACGACATAAGTGAGCCACAGAAACCCAAGTTCCTCAAAGCCATCCCGGCGGCCGCGGGGGCGCACCACCTGGTCTTCTCGCCCGACGAGCGCTATCTTTTTGTCCAGAACAGCCTGCTCAATCTGCCGGGAATGTCCGACGGCTCCATCACCGTGATCGATGTCGCCAAGGGCGAGCCTGTCGCCAGCATGGACACGCTGAAGAATATGGGAATGAACCCCAACTGCATCGTGCTGCTGCCCCAGCGGCCGTGATCACGGCGCGGGGGGATGAGGCTTAGTGAAGAAAAGACTAGAGGAGGTTTTGATGAAGGGAAGAACGTTCGGCGCTATCGTAATCCTTTTTGGAGTCGCATGGCTGCTTTCTTCGCCGGCTTTTTCCGCGGAGGCGCCGCAGTCGAAGGAGGCGAAGCGGATCATCGCTTTGGTCGACAAAGCGGTGACTTTGGTGGAGCGCAAGGGCAGAACCGCCTTCCCGGAATTTAAGAAGAAGGGGAGCGAGTGGTATAAAGGCGAGAGCTATCTTTTCATTAACGACCTGCAAGGACTCAACCTGATGCATCCCGCCAGTCCGGAGCTGGAAGGGAAAAATTTAATCGACCTGAAAGATTCGAACGGAAAGGCTTTTGTCCGGGAGTTTATCGAGACGGCGAAAAGCAAAGGGCAGGGATGGGTCGAATATATGTGGCCGAA
Source organism: Binatia bacterium (assembly GCA_041483675.1). Taxonomy (GTDB): domain Bacteria; phylum Desulfobacterota; class Binatia; order UBA9968; family UBA9968; genus 2-12-FULL-60-19. The sequence goes on along the minus strand of JBGPGE010000209.1, from coordinate 499 downwards.
GCCTGGGGAAAAGAAACCGTCGAAAAAAATCAGCTACGTGCGGGCAGCAAAAATGCCCGATGGAGAGACGGTTATCGTAGGCGCCGGGGTTTACGTCGCGGCGAAAGAATAGGCGTAGCGCCGACAAGCCGCAGGCTGCACTCGACCAGGCACGAAACTTTTCACGATCTGAATGGAGGCAGGCCATGTCCGCGAAAATCCACGATTCCGCTGTTCTCGACGGCGACGCCGGCAAGGCGGAGGCCATCACCGAAGTCCGGCGCGAAGAGGCTCTGCTCAAGACGGGGGCCCTGCAGAACGCGATCTTCAACAGCGCCAATTTCTCGATTATCGCCACCGACGAGAAGGGCGTCATACAGCTATTCAACGTCGGCGCGGAACGCATGCTGGGCTACACGGCCGCCGATGTGCTGGACAAGATCACCCCGGCCGATATTTCTGATCCGCAGGAAGTGATCGCGCGCGCCAAGGCGTTGAGCGTCGAGCTCTCTACGCCGAT
>JBGPGE010000208.1:0-4490 GCA_041483675.1 Binatia bacterium | reverse complement strand
TCCAGAGATTTGTAGATCGCGCCGCCTTCGCCGATCTGGCCGGTGAGCCAGAGCGCCGCATCGCGCGGCGTGACTCCCGGTTTGTGCGTGCCGCTGAGCCGAACCTGAATCGTGTCGGGGACTTTGAACCAGGCTTTGCCAAAGGGCATGACGGTCCCCGCGTGCGAATCGTTGCCGAGGCCGGTGGCGAAACAGCCCACCGTGCCGTGGATGGGCGTGTGGCTGTCCGACCCGACGACCACCGTGCCGGGACGGATGAAGCCGTTTTGCACCGCGACATGGTGCGTGTTGCCGTTGCCGCAGTCGAATAGATTAATGCCGTGGCGGCGGGCGAAGGCCCGGTTCTCCTCGAGAACCAGGGCGCCCTCCTCGCTCGGCGGACAGAAGTGGTGGTCGAAGATCATCACGACGCGCTCGGGATAGCGCATCGGCCGGCGCACCTCTTTCTCGAAGACACGGCCGGTCAGATAGCCGCTCAGGTCGTGGAGCAGCAGGCAATCGACGTTGGCGACCACCACGTCGCCCGGCGCGACCGCTTTGCGGCCGCTCGCCCGGGCCAGAATCTTTTCGATCATGTTCATCGGACTGAGCCCTGCCTCGTCAGCTTACCCATTACTCCATCACTCCAATACTCCATTCCCCCGCTGCTCACGGCTTTTTCTGCGAGCCGTAGAGCCCATCGATGAAGCCGGAGCGATCCAGCTCGCGGAGAATGCGGACATCGATAAATTCGACCGGCTTGGCCTTGCCTTTCTGATCGATCGGCAGCTCGGCGAGCACGGTGGCGATGCTCTCCTCCGTGGGGTAAGGCTTTTTCGGCAGCAACCCTTCGCCGGCCACGATCGCGTCATAGCCGTTCTCCAGATATTTGGTTCCTTCCTTGAGGCGAATATATTTCTGCGCGATCCTGACCGATTCGTTCTTGTCGGTGTGAAAAATGTGCAACGCCTCCAGATAGGCTTTCAAGAAAGCGCGCGCCGTGTCCGGGTGTTGGGCGAGAAATTTCTTCGTCACAACGTCGGCCGCCTGAAGGCTGGCAAAGCCCGTTAGGCTGGCCAATTCCCGGTAGCCCATCTCTTTGATCATAGGGACGGCGTGGTCGAAGAACACTCCGGCCTGGGCCGCGCCGGATTTCAACGCGGCGATGATCTCGCCGAGGCCGCCCGCTTCCAAGAGAAAGACATCCCGGTCCGGATCCATCTCCCATTTCCTGAGCGCGGTTCGTATGGCAAACCAGGAGGTGGAGGCCCGCCGGGTGATCGCCACCCGCGTCCCGCGCAGCTCTTTCGGTCCCGCAATCGATGGGTTCGCCAGGATCGCGGCGCTGGAGTTAGGCGCACCAGAGGCGATAATGGCCAACTCGGCTCCCTGCAGAGCCGCCATGATCGCTCCGGGACCGCCGAAGCCGGCGGCCACTTCGATCTCGCCGGAAAGAAGGGCCGGGACTCCCAGATTCGCCGAGCTGATCTGTTTCAACTCCACCTCGAGTCCGTACTTTTTGAAAAGCCCCTTTTCCTCGGCAATCCACACCGGGATGCCGGAGGTCATGGTCGGCTGGGACCAGGCGACTATCAGCTTGGATTTCGACAGGGGCGCTTCCGCGGAAGCCGCCGTCGCCTCGGCGGAGATGTTTACGACCGACAAGACGATCAGGCTTAACAAACCGCTATGAACCGCGCGACGCAATTTGGCCATCTCACTTTCCTCCTATAGGCACGGGCTTTCCGCCGGTGACCTGACGCTCTTTTCCGACCGCTTCACGACGCTCGCTGAGCCGCTCTCCCGTGACGAAATATTCGCCGCGCACGGCCCGTTCCGCGTCCTCCTCGTTCTCGCGCGTCCAATATCCCAGATGGTAACCGAACCAGGGGCTTTTCGGACGGAGCGCGGGAAGTCCCAGCTCCTCCCAGATCGTCCGGGCCCGTTCCATGTAGGCGCGAGCAGGCAAGGAGACTGGAGGATACTCCCACTTGCGCGTCGCATCAATAACCAGGGCGGACGCCCCGTTGGGGGGCGGATAGAGCGTTTCCGCGCCGAGGCTCGTCTCCCGGGGATGGACCGCCGAGAAGTCCATCACCACGCTTCTCCCCTCGCGCACGCGGATGTCGCGGTGCGGCTGAGCGCGCCCGCAGATCGCCCAGTTGACGGCGTCGGCGTCCCGCGGATCGATGTCGTCGTCGACGGCGACGAAAATCTTGCCGACTCCCGAGTCGTAACCCACCGCGGCATTCAGCGCCTGCCACGCCTGGGCCGGGTTGGTCTTTTTCAGTTGGATCACGCAGTAGTAATAACTGGAGCAGCTTTCAAGAAAGGCGACGCCGGTGACCGCCGGAATGTTGCAATCGTAGCGCAGGTGCTTGTAAAAAGTCGGCTCGAAGGACATCTGGCGGAGCTTGGTGCTTTCGCTGGGCGGAAATTGACTGACGATCGAAGCGAGAATCGGCTTCTTTCGATGGGTGATTCCCGTCACCTCGAAAACGTTCGCCATCACCTGGTGACCCATGTAGCCCGTGGTCTCACCAAAGGGCGCCTCCGGCTCCAGGCAGTCGGTCCGGATGTTTCCCTCGATGACCAGTTCGGCCGTGGCCGGCGCAAGCAGATCGACCGTCCGGCAACGTACCAGCTCGATCGGCTCTCCCGCAATTCCCCCGGCCGCTTCGTATTCGTCGGTCTCGTAAGGAATTTTGGCATTGGCTACAAACGAGACGGCGGGCACCGCGCCGATGACCAGAGCGGCTTCAAGCGGCTGTCCCATCTCCCGCGCGCGCTCCCAGTGCATCCCTAGATGCTGCGGGTAGGCCGCGAAGACTCCCATGCGCGTCGGGCTTTTCAACTGGCCGCGATAGTTCCCCACGTTATAGACGCCGGAATCCGGATCTTTGGTCACCCAATGGGAATAGGTCGTGTAGGGCGCGATGTCGAAACCGGGGGTCGAGATGGGGATCGGAAACTCCGCCAGCCCGCCGTGTTCGAGCAGAGTTTCTCCGCTGTGAACCACCTCCTGGCACGGTCCGCTCTCCACCACCACCGGAGGAACCCGCCGCATTAATCCCTGACTGGTCTTCTCCAGAAAGTTCTCGGGGGTACAATCCATCGCCAGGCAATAGATATCGCGCGAGGCGGCGAGTGCGCCGACGACGAGAGGTATATCATAGTGCCGCCCCTTCGCGTCGATGACATTTTCGAAAAAAAAGGCGCGCCGCTGAGCTTCTTCCAGACCGCGGAACTGCCAGCGGACCAGCGGATGGATCTCCGTATCCTTGCACAGCGGGCGGCTGACGCGAACGAGCAGCCCAGCCTCTTCCAGGCGCTTCAGATGCTCGCGAAAATCACGATAGGCCATGCCGCAAAGAAGCTCCTCTCACGCCGGTTTTTCTTCGCCCTCGATCGGCCAGAAGCGCGGCAACGCCGCCAGCCCCTTTTTGAGATACTCTTCCTCGACCACGACCGAGCGGGGAATCTCTTTGCGCGCCAGCTCCGGCAGTCCGTATTTATCCCAGGACTCCAGCGCCCTGGCGAGATATTTAGCAGGCGGCAGCGCGACGACCGGATACGGCGCGTACGGCCGGGTGGCGTCGATCAGCACGCCGTCGGAAGGCCAGTCCCACCGGCTCTTCAGATCCTCGATGGCGTTGGCCGCCGAGTAGTCGAGGATCTGCGCGACCATGCCCTCGATGAAGCGGACGTTGCGCCGCCCCGGCGCCAGGCTCGTCCGAAACGTCATCGCCCAGAAGACGTTGTCGAGATCGTAGATGTCCACGTCGTCGTCGGTCACGATCACGAATTTTCCCCAGCGCGGCTGGAGCAGCGAGAAGATCGCCTGCGCGATGCGCGCCGGCTGGCCGGCGTCCTGCTTGCGGATCGACACGATCACCACGCCCACCTGCGCGCTCTCGGGGACGTTGAGATCGACGATCCCTTCGTAGCCGAGGTCTTGCAGATGCTTGAGAATCATCGACTCAAAGCCGATGTGGCGCACCTTGCTCGACTCGCTCGGCGGCATCTGGCTGATAAACGCCTGGTAGATGGAATCTTTGCGGTAGCTGATGCAACTGATTTCGTTCACCGGGGAGAGCTTCGCCGAGCCTTGATAGCCGGTGTATTCGCCGAACGGCGCCTCCGCTTCATAGGGGCGCTCGCTCGCGGGCGGCAGCCTGCCCTCGATGACCATTTCGGCGTCGGCCGGCACCTCGATATCGACGCTCTCGCAACGGACCACTTCGATGGGCGAGCCGCGTAGCCCTCCGGCCACCGCCAGCTCGTCGACTCCGTAGGGGATCTGCGTGGTCGACACCATGCCGATCGCCGGATCGCCGCCGATGACCGTGGCGATCTCCGTCGCCTTGCCCCGCGCTTCGTTCTTGCAGATGTGGCTCCAGATGTGCGCGCCGAAGGTGGCGGCGATGCCGGTGATGTTGGGCTCGGGCCGGATCATCATTCGATAGGTCCCGACGTTGCGAATCCCCGTCTCCGGGTCTTTGGTCATGCAG
>JBGPGE010000207.1:0-4689 GCA_041483675.1 Binatia bacterium | reverse complement strand
GGCCCCTCTTCCCGTTTTTCATCCGGCTTCAGAAAACCTTCGAGCACGAGCTCGGCGTCCGCCGGCACTTGCAGCGGCACGGTTTTGCAGTTGACGACCTCGAAGGGTTGGCCGCGAATCGCGCCCGCCATCGCCAGCTCGTCTACCCCGAACGGAAACGGACAGGAAGCCGCCATCACCAGGCGCGGGTCGACGCCGATCGCAATCGCGATCGGAAAGGGTTCGGCGGGCGCTTTGCGGTGCTGCACCATGAAGTTGGTGTAGGGCCCCGAGAGAATGCCGAGCGTGCGCGGCCCGTGCACTTGATTGCGATAAATGCCGACGTTGCGAACCCCGGTCAGCGGATCGCGCGTGTGATGACAGCTGAGCGTCAGAAACGCGCCGCCGTCGAGACTGTTGAGGCGCGGCGCGGGCAGATCGAGGATGTTGATGTCATCGCCCTGGAGCACAACCTCGCGGCTGGGGCCGCTGTCGACGACAATCGGCGGCAATGGCCGGCTGACCCGCTGGTTCCACTCGCGGTGAACGTCTTGTGGATCGCACTGCATCGCCAGGGCGTAGCGCCTGCGCGAGGCCAGGGCGTTGATGAAAATCGGGATGTCCTTGCCGCCGGGGCGCTCGAACAGCAGCGCCGGACCGCGGCCTCGCAGGCTCGTGACGCAGACCGCGCCCAACTCCTGGTCGAGGTCGACCGGCACGCGCACGCGGGCAAGCTCGCCCTCTTTGTCGAGCAGGTCGATAAATTCTCGCAGGCCGGAAAAAGCCATAAAAATTTACCCCATTTCTTCTAACGCGGCATAATCGTCTTGATAAAATCTACGACCTCTTCACGCAACCGGACATACTTCTCGGTCGAGATGTCCGGGTACGGCATGCCTTCTTTGGGCACGAGAATATCCTGGACATGGTCTTTCGGAACGTCCCGGCGCAGACTGGCGAAACCGGCAGCCTTGCTCCATTCGAGCTGCCCTTCCGGCGACAAGAGGAAATCCACATACACCCGCAAAGCGTTCGGATGGGGGGCGCTTCGCGGGATCGCGAGGCTGCCGTTCCCGGCGGTGATGTAAGTCCCCTCTTTGAGCGTCTCGGGATTGAGGTGCTTGAGCGGCAGCCCCCTGGCGATGAACTCGTTGGTCAGCACGTCGCTCGGTCCGATCGCAATCGGGTACTTGCCGCGCGCGGCAAAATCCAACATCTGCCGGTCGTCCCGCGGCATCACCAACTCTTTCTGCGTCAAGAGCCTGCGGATGAAATCTTTGCCCAGGCCTTCGTGGGTATACCACAGGGTCGAGTTTCCCAACCCGCCGCCGGCGCTGAGCGGATCTTTTAATGCGATCTTTCCCTGCCATTTGGGTTCGAGAAGATCTTTCCATGATTTGAAATCGGCGCCGGAAACCAGCTGTGAGTTGTAAATGAACGGCGCCTTGACGTACGCGCTGAAAACCAGATTGTAACTTTGCGCTTCGTCGGAAAACGTCAGCTTCCCGCCGCGCCATTTGCTCGCGTCCTGGGTGTTCGGGCCGGAAAGCCACGGTTTGACTTGAACCAGAGCTTTCCCCGGCAGCAGCGCCTCCAGCGCCGTGGTGGTGCCGGTAATCAGCACGTCGGTGCTGTTGCGGCCGGCGGCCAGCTCGTTGAACAGTTTGGGGCCGATCTGAGCGCCGGCCATGCTCTGCAACTCGACTCTGATATCGGGATATTTTTTCTGAAAGGCCAGAGTGAGCGCGTCCCGCGTCTCGCTTCCCTGCGGCCCGATGACCGCAACCACCCCTTCCTTTTTTGCCGCCGCCAGGACCTGCTCCCAGGATTGCGAAGCTTGGGCCATTGCCGCCGCCGGCGCGAGCGAACCGACGGCGATCGCGACGAGTAAAACTCTTGCCGTAAGAAACATCGACACCCTCCGATTATTCCCGCCTCACCGTCCGAAAGCTTCTTTGAATAACGCCGTAAGGTCGTCTTTGATATCGATCGCCTGTTGGGTATACGTCTTGATCGATCCAGGGATCGGCACCCTCCAGGGCGAATGATCGGTGGGCACATCCAGGCGCCCGCTGATGTATCCATTCACTCTGGCAAATCCCGTCTGTCCCTCTTTGGATAGCAGCCAGTTGAGGTATATCTTGGCGGCGTTCGGGTGAGGCGCCCGGTTGAAAAATCCGAGCCCGCCGGATCCGGGGCTCACGTCGGAGCCTTCCTTGAGCTGTCGTGGATCGAGGATCGCGATCGGCAGACCGTCTTTCAGCCGCTCTTCAGCGACGATATCCGAGACCCCGATCAGCATGGAATATTTTTCTTTAATGATAGCGTCCAGCTCCTGACCATAGTCTCTCAAGACCAGCGGTTCTTGCTTGCCCAGGGCGCGAATAAAGTTCGGACCAAGATCCGGATGCAGGTAGAAGAACGTAAACGTCGCCTGACCCGGTCCGGCCCGGGTCGGGTCGTCCATGACGATTTTTTTTCGCCACTTCGGGTTGAGCAGATCTTTGTAGGATTTGATTTCCTGCGGATTCGTTATTTTCGGATTGACGAACAGCGTGCCGCGTTGCGACGGAGTCATCACCAGAAAACGCCGCCCTGAGTCGGCGAACTCCAGAGCCCCTCCACGCCATTGCTTGGGGTCTTTGACATCGGACGAAATGAGCGCCGGCTCCAGCGGATCCAACATGCCGCTCGGCAGCAGCACCAGCAAACCCGTCGTGGTCCCGGTAACAGTCACATCCCAGAGATACTGCCCGGCGCCCCGCTCGGCCGTGAGCCGCGGCCCGATCCCGGCCCCTCGGTCCGAGAAATACTCCACCGAGATGCCGTATTTTTTTTGAAACGGCTCGACCAGAATATCACGCCGGTCGGCCCCGACCGGACCGATGACGGCGACTCTGCCTTCCTTTTTTCCCGCCGCCAGAACTTTCTCCCATTCCTGGGCGAAGCCCGGTTGAGCGCTCGCGGCCGATAGAGCCATGAGCCAAAATATCAGCGAACGCGATCGCAGCATGTTTCCTATCATATCGTCTCTCCTTATCTGTCGTACTCGAGGGCTTGCGCCATTTTACGTTCCGTGCTCCTCCCGGTACAAGCCAAAGGGCTCGAGCAACGGGCGGTCGGAAATGAAAAACAAGAAAGCCTCCTCGTCGCCGGAGCGGTTTTCATGCCGGCGCCAACTCCAGTTCGGGACCACGAAGTAGTCGCCCTGCTCCCATTCGAAAACGACGTCGTTGATCTTCGTCGCGCCGCGACCGCGCACCACGTGGTAAATCTCCGCCGAGGTTTGGCGCTGCATTCTCGTTTTATCGCCGCCGTTGAGCATCCGCACGCCGCAAGCGATGGTCGGCAGGGCCGGCCCGCCGTCGCGATTCCGGTATTCCATGACCAGGCCGCCAACCGTCTCCGGCGGCCGTTCCACCATCCCGCGCAAAGTCCGCTCGGTATCGCGCCATTTGAAATACCAGGAAGAGCCTTGCGGCGACAGGATGCTGTCCGCCGAAGTCTTGAGCACGCGCCGCACCGTCTGCCGCGGCTCGGGATACTCCTCCATGAACATCGTATCCAGCGAGCGCGCAAACGGCAGATCGAGACCGTCGATCCAAATAATCGGCGAATTCGATTGATTCACGTGGTCGTGCCAGGTCCAGTTGGGAGTGAGGATCAGATCCCCGGGTTCCATGAGAAAACTGTCGCCGTTCACCGTGGTGAATGTCCCGCTCCCTTCGATGACGAATCGTAGCGCCGCCATGGTGTGCCGGTGTGCCGCGGCGACTTCGCCGGGCAGCACCAGTTGAACCGACATCTGCAACGTGTGCGTCGTGCTTCTCAACGGAAACAGCCCGGGATTGAGCAGTTGAATGGTCCGCCGTCCGGCTTGGTTGACGCCGATCAGCTCGCCGGCGCGCAGCAAATGCCTGCGAATGAGATCCCCCTTCCAGTGCATCGGTCGAAGTTTCGAGCGCGGCTCCATATTGGCCGGCAGCTCGATCTTCCAATGGCCCTGAAGCGCGTACTGTTCGATCTCTCGATCGAAGGCCGCCAGCTCGGCCGCGCGCGCATCGGCGTCGTTGCTTGCCGTCTTTCTTTCTTTCGATCGCTCCGCCATGAAGAGCTTCTAAGCTAATGACCGGTCTCAGCGGCCGAATGCCTCCGCCAATACCGGAAACAGCTCCTCCTTCTTGTCGATCGCTTCTTGCGTATAGGTCTTGATCGCGCCGGGTTGCGGCACCCGCCAGGCGGGCGCGTGATCCGTCGGCACGTCGAGGCGGTTGCTGATATATCCCGTGGCGCGCGCATAGATCGTTTGCCCTTCTTTCGAGAGCAGCCAGTTTATATAAATCTTCGCGGCATTCGGATGCGGCGCGCGATTGAAGATCGACAGGCCGCCCGACGCGGGACTGGTGTCCGAGCCTTCCCTCAATTGCCGGATGTCGACGATCCCTACCGGCACTCCCTGCTTCGCGCGCTGCTCGGCCAGACTATCGGAGAGCCCGACACCGACGGAATAGCGCCCCTGGCCGAGCATGTCGACCTCCTGAGCGTAATCTCTCAGCAACGTAAGCCCCTGTCCGGCAAGCGCCCGAATGAATGTCGGTCCGAGCTCCGGATGGAGGAAAAAGAAAGTGAAGGTCGCCTGGCCGGGCCCCGACTTGCGCGGATCGTCGGCGATGAGTTTCCCTTTCCACTTGGCATCGAGCAGGTCTTTGT
>JBGPGE010000206.1:0-4766 GCA_041483675.1 Binatia bacterium | reverse complement strand
GAGACGTGGGGAGAAAAATTTCTCGTGCCCGCGGACGCCGAGATCGTCATCGAAGGCGTCATTCCTCCAAAAGAGAGGGGACGTCACGGTCTTAGAGCCGACTACGCGCGCTACTATTCTCCGGAAACTTTGAGACCGGTTATCGACGTGCAAGCGATCACTTGCCGCCGCGACGCTATCTATCACGACATCCACCTGGGCGGGCGGGATCAGGACCATCTGGGCGGCATCCCGCTCGAAGGCTCCGTCTATCGCGCGGTGAAGCAGGCCGTACCGACGGTGAAAAATGTCCATCTCCCCTCCTCCGGCTGCAGCCGGTTCCACGCCTACGTGCAGATTAAAAAAACCGCCGCTGGCCAGGGCATAGAGGCGATCGTCGCCGCCCTGTCCGTGGATCGCCGCCTCAAACATATCGTCGTCGTAGATGAAGACATCAACGTGTTCGACGATGCGGAAGTGTTGTGGGCCATCGCCACGCGCAGCCGCTGGGATCGCGACCTGGTCGTCGTGCCGAATATGGTCTCGACCACGCGCGATCCGACCGCCTACGCCTCCAGCTCGCCGGAGCTGGCCTATCATGCCTACACGGTGGCCAAGGGCGGCATCGACGCGACGATGCCGGCGCCGCCGGAGCCGTTCGAGATAAGGATCAAGGTTCCCGAGGATGTCATGCGCAAAGCCGAGCTTAAGCACTACATTCGAAGCGACGTATTGGCCAAGATTCCGCTTGACGCCTAAAAAAGGAGATCTGCCATGGCAAGCTCTATGCGAATCGTCTGTCCCGGTTGCGACGAGGAGTTCCTCGTCTCGCCTCAGTTCGAGAGGCTGAAGATCGCGGCGAAGTGCCCGTTCTGCGAAAAAGAGTTTCCGATCGAACAGAGCAAGAAGATCGTCCGGCCCAGCCCGATGCTTTTGGTGAAGTAACTTGGCTGCGAAAAAATCGACAAGAAGTTATCCCAGGGATCTGCGCGAGTTCATCTCCCGTTTGGAGAAAACGGGGAACCTCCACCGCGTCACGCGGCGGATCGAAAAGAACACGGAGCTGATGCCGTTGGTGAGATGGCAGTATCAAGGGCTGCCCGACGGCGAGCGCAAGGCATTCCTGTTTGAAAACGTCGTCGACGGACAAAAAAGTTTTCAGTGCCGGGTCGCGGCGGGCGCGCTCGGCGCCTCCCGCGAGATTTACCGAATGGCCCTGGGCGCCGAGGATGGACAGGTCGCCGAGCGGTGGGCCGATGCGTTGAGCCGTCCGATCAAGCCCAGGATCGTCAGGAGCGGCCCGGTCAAAGAGGTGGTCCTCAAGGATGGAGATGTCAGCCGGCCCGGCGGTGGATTGGACCTTTTTCCGGTGCCGATCAGCAATCCGGGCTTCGACGGCGCGCCGTTTTTGACCGCACCCTACGTCGTCACTAAAGACCCCGAGACCGGCGTGCCGAACATCGGCACTTATCGCATGATGATCAAGGGCAGAGACAAGACAGGCATGAGCGTCTCCCCCGCCCAGCACATCGGCATCCACTTTCACAAGTGCAGAATGAAGGGAATTCCCCTGCAGGCCGCCGTCGTGCTGGGCTGCGCGCCGGCCGTCGGCCTAGCCAGCGTGACCAAGGCCGGCTACGGCCAGGACGAGTACGCCGTGGCGGGAGGGATCGCGGGAAAACCGATCGAGTTGGTCCGGTGCGAGACGGTCGGTCTCGAAGTGCCGGCCCGCGCGGAGATCGTCCTCGAAGGCGAGATTCCGACGGACTACATGGAGCCGGAGGGTCCGTTCGGCGAATTTACCGGCTACATCGGCGGCAAGATGATGAACGGCGTTTTCAATTTGAAGTGCATCACCCACCGCCGCGACCCGATCCTGCAAGTGTTCACCGAAGGCGTGCCGAGCGAGAGCGGCGTGATCCGCAAGATGGGCTACCAGTCGGCGATCTACAAGCTGCTTAAATACGATTGCAATATTCCGTCCGTGATCGACGTGGCGCTGCACGAGTCGAGCGGCAGCCGGAAACTCGTGGTGATCCGGATGCGCAAGACCAATCCGGCGCAGCCGTGGCAAGCGCTGCAAGCGGCGGTGGCGCTCGACCCGAGCCACGGGAAGATCCTCATCGCCGTAGACGAAGATATCGATCCCGAGGACGCCGACGCGGTCAACTGGGCGTTGAGCTTCCGCATGCAGCCGCACAAGGACATGAAGATCACGACGCACAAGTTCGCCGGTCTCGACCCTTCCGCCGCGCCGCCGGATACACCGCACGGCGAGGTCCGCTTTCCGCCGCCCACGGGCTGCTCCGCCATGATGATCGACGCGACGCGCCCGTGGCCCTACACGCCGGTCGCGCTGCCGGGGAAAAGATACATGGAGGAGGCGAAAGCGATCTGGGAAAAACTCGGCCTCCCGCCGCTCACGCCGAAGGAGCCGTGGCACGGCTACAGTCTCGGCCACTGGAGCAAACAGAACGAAGAGGAGGCGGAGCTGGCGGCCGGCGGAGACTATTTAACGGTGACAGAGCGATTGGCAAAGGCAGGAATAAAAACATAAGTCCCCATCCGTCATTCCCGCGAAAGCGGGAATCCAGAACCCCCACTAAATCTCCCCCTTGCTAAGGGGGAGACAAAGAGGGGGTATGGATTCCGGCTCGCGTCAGCCTCAGGCTGACTTGGCCGGAATGACGGCAAGATATAGCTGAACATTCTGCATCGATAGGAGAAACACAAATGGCTTACCGAGATTTACGAGACTACATTGCAGCGCTGGAGAAGAAAGGAAAGCTCAAGCGCATTCGCAAAGAGGTGGACAAGGATTGGGAGATCGCCGCGGTCTGCCGGCAGCTCTTTTTCAAAATTCCCGCCGACCGCCGTCCAGCCGTGATGTTCGAGAATATCAAGGGGTTTAAGATTCCCCTGGTCGCGGGTGTCCTCGGCGCGTCACGCGAAATCTACGCGCTCGGCCTGGAGACCGATCCGGGCGAAGGGATTCCCCGCAAATGGATTCAGGCGCTGGAGAAACCTATTCCGCCGCGCGTGGTGGCGACCGGCCCGTGCAAGGAGAACATTCTCACCGGCGATCAGGTGGATATTTTGAAGCTGCCCGTGCCGATTTGGACCGTGGGAGAAGACCCCGCGCCCTTTTTCACCTCGCCTTTCGTCATCACCAAAAATCCCGAGACCGGCGTGCGCAATATCGGCACGTATCGCATGCAGGTGAAAGGCCGGAACAAAACGGGCTTTTTGATCGGCCGGGAACAGGACGCCGCGCTGCACTTGAGGAAGAACGAGGCGCAGAATAAACCGACGCCGGTGGCCGTCGTGCTCGGCGCCGACCCGTCCATCGGATTTGTTTCGGTGTCGAAAATTCCCGAGCATCTGGATGAATTCGGCGTGGCCGGCGGGCTACGCGGCGAGCCGGTCGATCTCGTCCCTTGCGAGACGATTCCGCTGGAAGTCCCCGCCACGGCGGAGATCGTGCTGGAAGGGGAAATTCCTCCCAACGTGCGTGAGTTGGAGGGGCCGTTCGGCGAGTACACGGGATATATGGGGCCGGAGGGAGAGCAGCCTCTCTTTCTGATCAAGTGCATCACCTTCCGCAACAACCCGATCTACCAGGCCTTCATCAGCCAGCGGCCGCCGTCGGAGTCGAGCTGCATCCGCGGCATCGGCAGAGAGTGGCCGCTCTACCGCCATTTGAAGTACGGATTGGATCTGCCGATCACCGGCGTGCGGCTCAAGGAAGCGGGCGGCAGCGGCGCTTACGTCGTCGTGTCGATGAAAAAACAATTCGATACTCAGGTAAAGCAAGTCGTCCACGGCATCTGGTCGATGCGGATCGGCTACGGAAAATTTACCGTCGTGGTGGACGACGACATCGACATCTGGGACGATTTCGCCGTCGATTGGGCGATGAGCTGGCGCGTCAGGCCGAAGGAGGACCTCCACATTGAAGATAATGTCCAGGCGGTGGGACTCGACCCCGCCCAGGCGCCGCCGTCCATTCCCCAGCACGACCCGATCCGCGAAGTCGGCTCGCGCGTGGCGATCGACGCGACCAAGAAGCACGCCTACCCGGCCATCGCCCTACCGCCCAAAGAACATCTCGACCGCGTCGCCGCGCAGTGGAAGGAGTACGGAATCGAGGAGTAGGAGCCGGCTAAAAAAGGCATGTCCCGGCCAAGTCAGAAGAGCCGGGAAGATGTTCACCTTCTGCTGTCTCTAAGATCGTTAACCGCTCACTCACAGTTGGTTATTCCCATCCTGCGATCACGCCAAGCAAATCGCAAACGCGATTGGAATATCCCCATTCGTTATCATACCAACTGAGGCACTTGAGATACCTGCCGCCGGTAACACTAGTGAATCCCGCGTCGAAAATGGAAGAATGCGCATTCCCGATAATGTCGGAGGATACTACGGGTAATTCCATAAACTGCAGAATACCTTTCATGCGCTTGGACTCGGCGGCGGCTCGTATCTCGGTATGTACATTTTCGGCAGTAACGCGTTTTTCCAGTTCGACAAACAGGTCTACGACAGAACCATCGGGGACCGGGACACGCGCGGCAATTCCGTCCAGCCTGCCTTTCAACTCAGGCAAAACCATACCGACGGCCTTGGCGGCACCGGTCGACGTCGGGATGATATTCTCCGCCGCAGCGCGGCTCCGCCGCCAGTCCGAGTGCGGAACATCTGCAAGGCGCTGGTCATTCGTATAGGCGTGCACCGTGTTGATGATGCCTTCCACGATACCAAAAGCGTCATGGAGCACCTTCGCCAAT
>JBGPGE010000205.1:0-4836 GCA_041483675.1 Binatia bacterium | reverse complement strand
TGACAACTCAGTCGCTTAAGAGTTATGGCCCGAGCCATGACCATTGGGCTGTGGCGTGGTCGGGCGGTAAGGATTCGACAGCAACCCTCACATTTCTCATTCACCTGATCGAATCGGGCAAGGTGCAGCCACCTAGAAGCGGCCTCACTATATTCTACGCCGATACCAGGATGGAGTTGCCACCCCTCGCCGTCGCGGCGCTGGACACGATCGAGCGGTTGAATTCGCGGGGGTTCAATGTGCGCACGGTCATGGCGCCGCTCGACAAGCGATTTTTCGTCTACATCCTCGGCCGCGGCGTGCCGCCACCGAATAACAATACCCTCCGATGGTGCACACGGCAGATCAAGGTCGAGCCAATGCAGCATGCACTGGAGGAAGGGATCGCCGGCATGGCGGGCCAAGTCCTGATGATTACCGGCGTGCGCCAGGGGGAAAGCGCGATCCGCGACAAACGGATTGAGATGAGCTGCAGCCGGGACGGCGCGGAGTGCGGCCAGGGCTGGTATCAACAGGTTCTCCCGGATTCCAAAGGCCTTCGGGGTAGGATCGCCACGCTCGCGCCGATCCTACATTGGAGAGTTTGCCACGTCTGGGACTGGCTCCGATTCTTCGCACCGGCGAAGGAATACGGCGCGTGGCCGACGCGGATTTTAGCCGAGGCCTACGGTGGCGATGAGGCGGAGGAGATCGGCGCGCGCACAGGCTGCATCGGCTGTCCTCTGGCTCAGGAAGAAAAAGCCCTAGATATGATTCTAAAGAACGACAAGTGGTCATATCTATGGCCCCTTAAAGGTTTAAAGCCGCTCTATCGGGAACTGCGCGAACCTCAATACCGCCTCCGTAAACCAGGCATCGAACGCCTCAAGGACGGCTCGATCGCGAAGAACCCTCAGCGCATGGGGCCACTCACCTTTGAAGCCAGGAAGATGGCGCTCAAACGCGTTGTCGACATTCAACGCGAGTGTAATTGGGGAGCTATTCGCCTGGGTCGTCCGAAGATTGACATACTGAACGGCGAGGAAGAAATGCGTATTCGAGAGCTGATCTTCAACCGCACCTGGCCGGACGGTTGGGACGGTGATGAACCAATCGCCACGGAAGCGCTTGATACGATTTACCAGGACGGTGCGGTCCAGCCGTTGCTCCAGGAGATTGAATGAAAAAGATTCTCGCAGCCGACCTCTTTTGCGCCGCCGGGGGCACGTCGACCAGGCTTGCGCTCGCGAAGGAAACGGCATGAAAGAATTTATTCTTGAGGCAATGGTAGAAGATAGGGGGACCGATGCCAAAATACACGGCGCATGAAGACGGGGAAAATACCGCCGGCCGGCTGATCGCGGCGCATCACGATCATCTCGACGGGGCGCGCATCAAATACCTGCTCTCGGAAGAGCCGGCGGGGAAAGACTACGGCGGGCAGGTTCATCTCGTCGGCGATCCGGTCTCGACGCTGCTGGCGATCGACTTCATCGTGATTGTCTGCCGCGAGATGTGGGAGGCGTGGACGCCGGACCAGCGGACCGCGGCGATGGATCACTACCTGTGTCAATGCGGCCGGAAGGACGACAAGCAGGGCGACGGGGGAAAGTTCGTGAAGAAAAGACCGAACTATCAGGAATTCACCGACGTCATCTACCGGCACGGCTTTTGGTCGAAGTTTCCGGAAGAGACGGCGTTCGCGCATGCCGCGGCGAAGCAGCTCCGGCTCCCGCTCGGCGAGGGTCGAACGATCGCCGTCAAACGAAGCTCAACGATGGAGAGGGGAGCACCCGCATGAAACGTCAATGTAAAAATCCGCTCTGCAAAGAGCCGCTGCCGGACGGCTCGCACGGGCTTCGTGAGCACTGCGATGACCAGTGCAGGGACGAGTACGCCACGTTGGTGAAAACGCAAAAACTCTGGGTGCTCTACGGGCGGGAGGCGGTCGCGGACGCGATCGCGGAAGTCGAGAAAGGATAGCCGTGTTGAAATACAATCCGGGGCGCGATCGTATCAAGCGCGGCAGGAAGCCGCCGGGATGGTCCCGGTTTCCATCTGCCGTCCACCGCAATTTCTACTGCAACCCGTGTCGGCTCAAGTTCGATGATCGCGCGGCGCACGAGCAGCACCAGGAGACGGAGCACCATGTAAAGTTTTATCGTCCGTCTCGGCCGGCGCCAGCGGCAATCGAGGCGCGCCGTGCTTGAATTTTTATCCGCCGTCTCGCCGGTTTGGCTTGTGTTGATCGCGGCATTGTGCCTCGCGCGATGGCTCTGGCGGCTGCCCAAGCGCTTGAAGGACATGAAGTAGGGGCCGATGGGCTATTCGATCTCCGAGAAAGATTGGCAGGAGGATGTCGAATATTTTGCGACGCTGTTCGGCTGGAAGAAATACCACACGCATGATTCGCGGCGATCGGACCCGGATTTTCCGGACCTAATCATGGTGCGGCGCAATCGGTGCATCGTGACGGAGTTGAAGGTGGATGGAAAAAACCCGACACCTGGACAACAGGGTTGGCTCGATGCCTTCAAAGAGGCCGGCGCCGAGACGTATTGCTGGCATCCGAGCGAGATCGAGGAAGTGACGAGGGTGCTGCGGTGAGGGGAGTCCGAAAGAAGCGACGCGGGAAGTGCCCTGACTGCGGCCTTCGAAGAATACTAATCACGAGCGGCGGATCGAGTGGCTGTCGCAAGTGTTGGAGAGCGGCGTTGGCAATCATGGAATCTTGACTGATGAACGCACGAATGAATGTCGCGCGCGTCGTCACCGGCATGAAGGCCAAGCGCTGGAATGTCCGGCAGACGTGCGTCAACTGCGGCATCAACTCAAAGACTCTGAAAAAGATTCTTGACGGTCAGGTGCCGGCGCGGTTAGATGCTCTGTATCGGCTCGCCGACGGGCTTGGAATCGCGATCGAGGAGGTAATTCTAAATGCCGCCCCACATAAGACAGCGATGGGACAGAGGCTCAGTCTGGTATCTGGTGGACGGGCGCTATCAAAAATCCACGAGGACGACGAAGAAGGGGCTGGCCCAAGCGCGGCTTGAGCAGTACATCCAGGGGCAATTCGGGCTCGCGCCGAAAGTGACGATCGGGGAGTACTACGAGCGATGGATAAAAACAAAGACGGCGCTGTTGATCAGGAGGAGTTTATTAAAAACGTACCGGCAACACTGGAGCTGCTACCTGTCCCGTCTGTCTGCGATTCCATTTGCGAGCTTGAACGTTTCCTCATTGATTCAATTACGCGAATCGCTCTCCTCCCGTGGATTGTCACTAAAGACGATCAGAAACATTCTGGACGGTACGTTGAGAGCTTTGTGGCGCGACGCGATGGCCGAGGAAATCGTGGATAAGAATCCCTTCGCGCTTCTCCAATGGCCGGCGATCATGCGGCAGAAGCCCGATCCGTTCTCGGCCGAGGAGCGGGACAGGATCGTCGCCTGGTGGCGGGCGAAGGACTTCTTCTATTTTCCCTGGGTCGCGACGCTCTTTCATACCGGCATGCGGCCGAGCGAGGCCGCGGCGCTCCGCTGGACAGATATTGACGTGGAGACCCGGACGATCGCAATCGTCAAGTCGCGCGACATGGGAGCGGAGGCGGCGCCGAAGACGGCGGCAAGCCGGCGAGCCATCACTGTTTCAGAGGAAGTCGCGCGCGCGCTAAAGCTTCTGCCGTCGCGAGCGCTCGGAATCGAGCACGTGTTTGTCAACAAGTACGGCGAGCCGATGTACGCGAAGAAGTGGAGCGAACACTACTGGAGAGAGCCGCTGAAGAAGTTAGGGATCCGGCACAGAAAATTCTACGCCACGCGCCACACGTTCATCACCGAGGCAATTAGGCGCGGAGGGAATCCGCTGGCGGTGGCGCAGTACTGCGGCACTTCGCTCGCAATGATTCAGGCGGATTATTGTGGTCCGCTGAGTCTCGATGCAACCGTTTTGGAACCGTCCGCGCCTAACTCCTCGGAAAGTATGGTTGCGGGGCCGGGATTTGAACCCGGGACCTCAAGGTTATGAGCCTTGCGAGCTACCAGGCTGCTCCACCCCGCGATAACTCGTGAACTCATACTTCTACATGGCGGTCCCGGCAGAGTCAAGTTAGATGGCGATGGCGCGGCAAGAAAGAAAAAATCCTTTGCCGACGGTCGATATCCTGATCGAGATCGGCGGCGGCGTCGTCTTGATCGAGAGAAAAAATCCGCCGCACGGCTGGGCGCTGCCGGGAGGATTCGTCGATTACGGCGAGAGCCTGGAGCGCGCGGCGGTGCGAGAGGCGAAAGAGGAAACATCGCTCGACATCAAGCTCATCGAGCAGTTTCACACCTACTCCGATCCCAAGCGCGATCCGCGCCACCACGCGATCTCGACTGTTTTCATTGCGACGGCGGAAGGAAATCCCCGGGGAGCGGACGACGCGAAGACCGCGCGGATTTTCCGCGAAGGCGATCTTCCTGTGCCGATCGTCTTCGACCACGCGCAGATTATCCGCGATTATTTTCGCTATAAGAAAACGGGAGAGAGACCAAAGGTCGGCTAAAAACTCTGCGCTCGGCTCTAACCGAGTTTTTTGACCGCGGCTGCGATCCGCTCGCAGCCCTTCTCGATTTCCGGCAAAGAAGTCGCGTAGCTGATCCGAATATTTTCCGTCGAGCCGAAATCTTCTCCCGGCACCGCGAGCACGCGCGCGCTTTCGAGAAAATAGTCGATCACGTCGGCGGCGGACGCGAGCTTCTTGTCCTTGAAAGTCTTTCCGAACAGCGCCCGCACGTTGGGAAAAACATAAAACGCGCCCTGCGGCTTGAAGCAGCGAAGTCCGGGAATCGCGTTCAAGCGGGCGACGATCACGTC
>JBGPGE010000204.1:0-4927 GCA_041483675.1 Binatia bacterium | reverse complement strand
GCAAGAGAAATCCCGGTGTAGCTCCGGTAGCCGCCGTCGATCGCGTTGACCGCATCGAAGATCGCGATATGGACGATCGCAAACGCCCGGGCCGTTCGCAGGGGGCCGAGTTGCTCGGGGCCCCCGGGCGCCACGGGCACGTGGTCGAGCGCATTGGCGTTGAGAACGATCTCGTTCCAGCGCCGCACCGAGCTTAGCCCGGGCCGCGGTCGATGACTCGGTTCTGCGCGGAGTTGCGGTGCGGTCTTGTAGCGTGTCCCCCACGCATCGCGATGACCGCGGGAGAAATCTTGCGCCCAGACCGAGACGCCCAAGCTCAAGATGAAAATCCCGAATGTCGCCGCTAACAATTTATCGCGTTTCATGAACACAGATTTGCACAGATTGGGGCGAGCCTGAATATTGACTTATTTCTCTCGCCGATTCGATTGCACCCGGCCATCTATCTATCACGTTTCCGGAATTCCGGAAACATGGATACAACGCATCCGTTGTCTCAATGGCTTCGCGACAGACAAGTTGACTCGACGCCCGCTCGTGCAGTAGGGGTATTGCCAAGCCGAAACCGAAGAGAAAAAATCTATGGCACTCGAATATCTTCCGATCATGGCACAGGCCGGAGCGCCCAAGCCGCCGCGCGTCCTCGTAGCGCCGTCGAATCCCGCCTGGTGCCCGATAAAAGAACCGCTGAGCCGGTCGCGGGTGGCGCTCTTGTCCAGCGCGGCGCTGCGCCTTGCCGATCAGCACCCCTTCCTTCCGCGAGAAGATCAGTCTTACCGCCTCATCCCTTCCGATCCATCGGCAGGCGAGATCGTCATCGATCACCATTCCGGCATCGGCAGGGTGCCGCGTCAGGATCCCGAAATCGTTTTCCCGCGATCCGCTCTGGCGGCATTGGCGGATCGCGGCGTCATCGGCGCCCTGTCTCCGTTTCACGTCTCTTTCATGGGCGGGCTTCGTTGCCATAAGGACATCGAGAGCGAGATCGCGCCCGCCATCGCCGCCGAGCTGCAGCGGGCCGAAGTCGATGTGGCGCTGCTCGTTCCCTATTGACCTTTCTGCCACGAGACCGTCGGTCTCATCTCTCACATCATCGAAGCCCGGGGCATCCCCACGCTCGCGATCGGCACGGCGTTCGACATCATGTCGAAAGTCGCGCCTCCCCGCGGCGCCTTTGTCGACCACCCCGTGGGCCGGACCTTCGGCCCGCCCCATGACCGGGCGCGCAACGAAGCGGTTCTGGCCAAGGCGCTGGCTGAATTGCCGCGCTTTAACCGTTCGGGCGAGATTCGTGATTTGCATTGCGATTGGCAAGCGGGCGGCAGCCGCGCGTGGGAAGATGAGCTCCGGGCTGAGATACTCCACGACCGGTGACTGTGTGGGGAAAACCGTTATATCGCGACGACAAAGGCCGTCGTGTAGGCTTCTCTGTCTTTCAGTTTGAGGAGCAGTCTTTCCGCCGCCGCCCGCGTTCTAAAGCGTCCTACGTGCGTGCGGTACACCGTGGCCGCGTTGACGTCGGCGCTGGTCACATAGGCCTCCCAGCCGCGGTTTTTTAGCACCGCGGCAAGCTTGACGGCGGCCTGCTCATTTTTGAAGGCGGCGACCTGAACGGTCCAGAGGCCGGCGGCCTTTTGGGTAACAGTTTTTTCTGTTTTTGGCGGCTCTTTCGCCGGCGGCTCTTGTTTTGTCGGCGCCGGTTCCGCTTCGGGCTTAAGAGCGATTGCGGGATTCTCGCCGTCGCCCTTACCTTTTTTCCCCAGCCATTGGACGGTTAGAACAGCAAGAACGAGAATACCTACCGCTGCTCCGGCAATGGCCAGCCGATGCCGATTAGGCGCCGTTTGTTTCCGGGACAGCTCGACAGCCTTACCGGGGACCGCAGAATTCACCCGGCCCGCGACCCAAACGACCCCGTAAATAAGCCAGCCGGCCAGGCAGGTTCGAAAGGCAAGACCGAGATCGCTGTATGCGGCGAACGAAACAGCCGTCCATGCCAAAGCCGCCGCGCCGCAGACCGTGGTCAGCCACCGCATCATGAACTAATTGTCGTACGGCAGGGCATCTCTGTCAATGTATGAAAATTTTTTTTACCGCTCCTTGCACGAACCCGGCCTGCCAGCGCAACAGACCTCCGCTTTCCATGATCTCTTCGAGGGTCCGAGGCCGGTTCCGGGCGATGGCCTCGAGCGCGGCTCTGGGCGCCAACGTCCATGGAGCGATTTCCAATTCCTTGGCGATTCGCGCGCATTCGCCGCGCAGCAGGTCGATATGCTCCTTGCAGTCGGTGCGGGGAGCGTCGCTGCGGTCGAGTATCCTGCGTTCCGGCCATTCCGCCTGGGCCATTCCGGCCGCCCGTACAATCGCCTCCTCGAGCGTGCTCAACCGCGAGCCGACGATGTTTCGCGGCAATTTAGGTCCTTGCTGTAGGGGCGCGCCGGGATGGGACTCCGCCCATTGGAGCAAGTCCAGTATCTGTTGATTGCCGAAAATCTTAAACGGCGGCCGGTTGGCGCTCCGGGCGTGCATGTCGCGCCAGCGCCAGAGCTCCCGCAGATAGGCCAGCTGGCGGCGCGTCAGCCGCCCGGCTCCTTTGATGCGCCAGGCTTCCTCGGGGTCGCGCGCGTTATCGCGCCCGGCCGACTCCACCATCGCCCGGCAACTTTCCCTGTGCCAATCGATCCTCCCTCGCTCGCGCAGCTCGCCACGCATGCGCTCGGCGAGCGGCTCGAGAAAACGCGTGTCGTTGACCGCGTAGCGCAGTTGCTTTTCACTAAGCGGCCGGAGCGACCAGTCTGATTTCTGCCCTTCTTTTCCAATCGTGATATCGAAGAATTTCGCCACGAGTGCGGCCAGGCCGATCTGTTCGATGCCGAGCAACTGCGCCGCAATCATGGTGTCGAAAACTTCACGGCGCGGTCTGAAGGCCGTCGAGGCCCGCATCATCCGCAGGTCATAGTCGCCGCCGTGCAGAATCAACGGCTTCTCGGCCAGGGCTTCCAAAAATCCGGTCAGGTCCAATCCGGCGAGAGGATCGACGAGGTAGTGCTCGGCCCCGAGCGAGAGCTGGACCAGACAGACCTTTTCGAAATAGTTGTGCAGACTGTCGGCCTCGGTGTCCAACGCGACCCTCTCGGCCGTGCCGATGCGCCGGACCAGCGCTTCCATCGCGGCGGCTTCCCGGACGTAAACGTACCTTTCAGACTCCGGCGTATTCAACGATTCGATCTCCTTTATCTCCACGCCGGGCTTTTTACAACGCGATGGTTTCGATTCGCCGGATTTCTTCGGCGGAGAGCGCGAGCTGTTCGGCCCGGAGGTCTTCTTTCATATGCAATTGGCTCGTGGTTCCGGTCAACGGCAGCATCCCGATCTGCATGGCAAAGCGAAAGATGACCTGTGCGGGACCGGCGCCTAACCGTTTGGCGATCGCGTGAATTTCCGGATCGGCAAGGACTTCTCGATTGGCCGTCAACAGCGAAAAACCTTGATAGACGATGCCGTTAGCCCGGCAGATCTCTCTGATCTCCATGTCCCATCCGAGCGCGGCAAAACAGCGGTTCTGCACCACCATGGGTTTAACATGCGCCCGCTCGCACAGCTCTGCAAGTTGCCCGGCCGCGACGTTGCTGATGCCGATCATTTTGGTTTTCTCCGATTGGTAGAGCCCTTCCATCGCCGCCCACACCTCCCAATCCGCTTCGCCCAGGCCGCGTCGCGAAAAGGGTGCGTGTAAGACGTAGGAGTCCACGTACGCAGTGCCGAGATGGGTCAACGAGCTTTCGAAGGACTGTCTTACCTGGGTGGTGAGATCGGCCGAGGGATCGTACGGAGGCTGGCCGCCCTGGCCATCCACCGAAGTGAATTTGGTTTGGAGAAACAGCGCGTCTCGCTTGACGCCTTTCTTCGCGAGCGCCTGCAAGGCTTCGCCCACCAGGGCTTCCCGGTAGTGGATCAGTTGATTGGCCGTGTCGATGGCGGTGAAGCCCGACGCCACGGCTAATTCCACCAGCTCCGAAGTGGCCTCTTTTTTCCAGGCCGTGCCATACATGAAAGAAGGAAGAGGGACGCGGTTATAGGCGGTCAAGGTCATGCTGCTTCCTCCCGATCTGACCGCTTCCACTCAACCAACCGCGCGCGCGAAGCGTTCGCTCCACTCTTAGATCGTAAAGCTTCAGCAACTGAGCTTTTACGAGATCGCCTTCGATCACGCCGAGGGCATGAGCGATCGCTTGCAGGGTGGCCATCCCTTCCGGTTTGTGTTGCGCGCGCAGATGAAACTTGGAGAGGTTCGGAGCGCCGATCTTCACCCGCAGTACGTCTTTCAGTTCGCCGTGCCGGAACTGAACTTTGCTCGCCTGTCGCCAGCTCCCATCGGGAACGAGGAGTTGAATCGGCGTCGGGTCTTGCGCCACAAGTTCATGATTTAACTCCACGGCATCGGCAGAGGGGTAAAACAAAAAAGTCCGATACCGAGGGGTCAGGAGATCTCTCAAGTCGAGCGGCTCTCTGGTTTCGCCTCGAACGCGCATCTCGCTGTTGACGAGCGCTCTTAACGCGAGCCGGCCCGTGTTGCTGCTTCGCTTGAGCTCATTTACATGAAACACAAGACACACTCGGGTGTTCAAATCGAGCCGCGGTATCGAGTCGCAGATACAGAAAGTCCGGGTCAAATAGCAAACCGGACATGGGTCCTTTGTCTTCTTCCGGGTCAGTGCCGTTACCCTCGCGTCAACTGCCGGTACTTGATCCGATGCGGGCGCTCGGCGGCCGCGCCCAGCCGGCTCTTTCGATCGGCTTCATACTCGGAATAATTGCCGTCGAACCAGACGACCTTGCTGTCGCCCTCGAACGCAAGGATATGCGTCGCGATCCGGTCCAAAAACCAGCGATCGTGGGAGATCACCACCGCGCAGCCGGCGAAATT
>JBGPGE010000203.1:0-5177 GCA_041483675.1 Binatia bacterium | reverse complement strand
TGAGCCACAGCGCGCTCACCGGCTCCCAGGCGATCCTATTTGTCACCCGGGATGCCGGCATCTTCCGCAAATATAGTCTGGAACCCCAAATCATTTACATCGCCGGAGCTCCTCCTAACATCGCCGCGCTTGTGGCAGGGAGCGTTGATTTCGTCGTCTTTGCCGGACCGGCCGCTATCACGGCTAACCTCGCAGGCGCCAATACAGCTATTCTGATGAGTTTCGTCAATACGATGGAACATTCTATTTTCTCGCTTCCGGCCATCAAAACCCCGGCCGATATCAAAGGAAAAATGATCGGCGTCAGCCGGCCGGGGTCATCCGACGACTACGGTGCGAGGGTCGCCGTTAGAAAATGGGGGCTTGAGCCGGATAGAGACGTGTCATTTGTCTCCGTGGGGGGACCACCCGATCGCTTTGTCGCCCTGCAAACCGGCAGAGTTCACGCGGTTTTAATTCAGCCGCCGTTGACCGTCAGGGCGCGCAAGGCGGGTTTTAATGAGCTGGCCTCCCTGGCCGATCTCGGCCTGGATTATCTAGGGACTTCCCTGGTTACCTCGCGTTCCGTGATCGATAAGAAACGAGACTTGGTGCGCCGCGTCGCCACGGCGTTTGCCGAGGGAATCCACTTTTACAAAACCAATAAGGAGGCGAGCCTTCGCTCGATTGCGAAGCTTATGAAAATCGACGATGCGGAAGCGATAGAGGAATCCTACAACGCCTACGCTATCAAGTTTATGGCGCGCGTCCCTTATCCCGATCCCAAGGGAATCGAAGTTATCCTGAAGGACCTTGAAAAGACCAATCCCAAAGCCAAGGGAGCTGATCCGGCATCGTTCTTGGAGCCGCGCTTTTTAAAAGAGCTCGAGGACAGTGGATATATAGCCAAGCTTTACGGAGATAAAAAATAACCGGAGGAGGAGAAAGATGGCGTTTTCCGACTTACGCGAGTTCATCGCCGCAATCGAGAAATCGGGCGATCTGGTGCGGATCAAGAAAGAGGTGGACTGGGACATGGAAGTGGGGGCGATCAGTCGCCGCGTTTTTGAGCAGTCCGGTCCGGCGCTCTTGTTTGAAAAGATCAAAGATTATCCTTCGGGCTACGCGATCCTCAATGGCCCGGTGGCAACCTGGCGGCGCGTGGCCATAGCGATGGGTCTGCCGCCCGATACTTCCGTGCGTGAGATCTACGCGGCTTACGAGGAGCGGCGCGACAAGAAGATTGCGCCGACGGTGGTCAAATCGGCAGCCTGCCAGGAAATAGTCATGACCGGTTCTGACGTGGACATCTACAAACTGCCGGCGCCCATGGTGCACGATGGCGACGGCGGCCGCTACATCGGCACTTGGGATATCATCGTTACCAAAGACCCGGATAAGGGCTGGACGAACTGGGGCATGTACCGCTTCATGACTCACACGCAGAACATGCTCACCGGCTGGCCGCAGGCGACCAGCCAGCTCGCGCTGATGATGAAAGAAAAATACCTCCCGCGCAAACAACCGATGCCCGTCGCCATCGTCATCGGCTGTGAGTCGCTTTGTCACATGGTGGCGACGGACCCTTACAGGCCGGGGGAAAGTGAAGCCGACTACGCCGGCGGACTCAGAGGAGCGGCGGTGGAGCTGATCCAATGTAAAACGCAGGATCTGATGGTTCCGGCCCACGCCGAGATCGTCATCGAAGGAGCAGTGCTGCCCGACCGGATCGCCCTGGATGGACCGTTCGGCGAGTATCCGGGTTATCGCAGCGGCACGATGGGCGAGGGCGTGCTCGTCCAGATCACTGGCATCACCCACAGGAAAAATCCCATTCTTACTCTGACCACGCTGGGCATCCCGCCCGACGACAGCTCCATCGCCGCTTCTCTTACGGCGGGAATCGCCATGAAACGGGGACTCAAGCGGCGCGGCGTCCCGGTCAAAGAGGTCTATGTGCCGCCGGCGGGAGTCACGCACCTGATCGTCGTCAGCGTCGAGCGCGGCGGCAGCAAGGTGGCCCGTCAGGTTCTCGATTTCTTCACCGCCCGCCGGGTGATGGTATCAAAAGTCATCGTTGTGGATAGCGACGTTGATGCCTTCGACATGGATCAGGTGATCCATGCCTTCGCCACCAAGTGTCATCCGGGACGTGGGATTACGGTGGAGCACTACGAGGGACGCGCCAATGCATTGACGCCCTGCTACGACGCCGATGAGCGCCGGAAGCTCAATGGAGCCTCGGTGGTCTTCGATGCGACCTGGCCCGACGATTGGGAACCGGAGGGTATTCCGGTAAAATCTTCTTTCGAAACCACCTATCCGGAAGCGGTCAAGCAGAAAGTTCTGGCGCAGTGGAAAGATTATGGGTTGGGAGGAAAACTATGAAAAAAGAATGGGTGACCTTTGTGCGCCGGCTGCGGGATCTCAGCGAAGGGAAAGAACTCCTGTTTATAAAAGACCTCACCCCCGGGCCACGCAAATATGACACGAAGTTGGTGCGAGCAACCCTGTCGCGCCAGGCGGACAAGCTCCCCGACGGAGACGTGCTCTGGATACGTTCCGAGACCGGCTATCTTCACTCCGAGCCCTGGGCGATGCAAATTCTCGAGGAATTGCCGCCCTACGTGCCGGGACAACCCTGGCAGGATCTCTTCGTCGCCATGAGACAACTCTGACAAATGGGGAGTTCAAGCTTTCGTGTGGCTAACCGCAGAGGCGCTGCGGGCGCGGAGTAAAGAGTTTTGGATTGTAAAAACTCCGAACTCTGCGAACTCCGTGCCTCTGTGGTGAAAAAATCTTCCTGCTTTGCTTTTTGCGGACCCAAACTATGGCTCGGCCTGCTCGGCTGACGGATGAGCTGATCGGCGACTATTTGCGTCGAGGAGTATGGCAGCCATTCACTCTCTCCGACCACTGGGAGAGAAACGCAAAGGGAAATCCTAACGGCGTCGCTGTCAGTGACGGAGTGCGTGCGTTATCGTGGCAAGAAGCCAAGCTGTGGACCGACCGGCTGGCCCTGGCTTTGGTTCAGCTCGGACTAAAGCGGAACGATCTGCTCGCCATCCAGCTTCCGAACTCCGTGGAGCTGCCGCTTATCAGGGTCGCCTGCGAAAAGGCCGGGATACTTTCGCTGCCGCTACCGCGCACGCTGCGCCAGGCGGAAATGGGACACTGCCTCGGTTTCACCGAAGCCGCTGCCGTAGTGCTCCCCTGGGTCTTTCGGGACTTCGACTACTTCGGCATGATTGGCGAGCTACGCGAACGACTGCCCCGCTTGCGCCACATCTTGATCGCCGGAGATAAGGCGCCTGCCGGAGCGCTTTCACTGGACGAACTTGTCTGCCGTCGCTGGGACGAGAAGACAGATCCGACGGTTCTGGAATCCCGGCGTTATAAAGCCGCAGAAGTTTCGCTCATAAACTCGACCACCGGAAGCACCGGTCCACCCAAGTTTGCCGAGTACACCGCCGCGGCGCGCCTTCTCTACGGCCGCAGTTATGTAGACGTGCTCGGACTCACGGAGCACGACGTGCTCGCAGCGCTCTCACCGGCGGCGGGAGGCCCCAATATCCCGGTATATTTCGCCGCTCCTCAGGTCGGCGCCGAAATAGTTTTGCTGAGTCATTTTGAACCCGAGGCGGCATTCGATTTGATTCAACGAGAGCGGGTCACGGTCGCCTGTGTGGTTCCCGCCCTGCTGGCCATGATGGTGCGTTGCGATAGTAACGATCGCTACGATCTTTCCTCGATACGTTATTGGGTTAGTGTAAGCGCGCCCTTGAGTTCGAATCTCGCGCGTGAGGCCGAGGAAAAACTCGGCGGCATCGTGCTCAACACCTACGGCGCCGTTGACTGGGGCGGCGTGGTTTTCACCGCGCCTGAAGATCCTCCGGAAGTGCGCTACTTCACCGTCGGAAGACCCCGCGTGGATACCGAAGTGCGTCTTGTCGATGAAGCAGGCCGGATAGCGGCAAAGGGAGAAACGGGAGAACTCCAAGGCCGGGGCCCGAGTTGCTTGTCCGGCTACTACCGCAACCCGGAAGCCTCCGCGCACGCGTGGACCTCCGACGGATGGTTGCCGTTGGGCGATCTCGGCCAGTGGGATGAAAAAGGAAATCTCATATTGGTCGGACGGAAGGATGAGCTGATCATACGCGGAGGGCAAAACATCCAGCCCGCCGAGATCGAGGATCACCTCGTGGCTCATCCGAAGGTGAAGCAAGCAGCCATCGTCGGCATGCCCGACCCGGTCATGGGCCAGAAGGTCTGCGCCTACATCGTCCCTGAAACAGCGGACGGGTTAAAACTGGAGGAGATCGTCTCTTTCCTGCGCTCGAGACAACTTGCCCCCTACAAGCTGCCGGAGCGTTTAGAGCTGGTCGATAAATTCCCGATGGTCTCTGACACCAAGATCAACAAACGAATCCTGGCAGCCGAGATCGCTGAGAAACTGGAAAGAGGTGTTTAATTTGTGCGGCAAAGGCAGAAATACAACAGACCTTATTGCGAAAAACAATTGACAACTCTGTGATCGAAAAGGTAAATTCCTAAACGCTGTAGTTTTCTTAACAGAAATATACTGTTCGGCAGCCAAATTGCCAATATTGTGATCGAATCGAGTCCATGAAGCCCAAACGCATCAACGCCGACAAGCCGCATCTTTGGAAGGCCGATATCGCCGCTTCCGTTGACCAGTTCAACCAGTGGTTCATGCGGTTTGCACCCAAGGCGTTCCGCTCGACGCGCGTCAAGACTACCGAGGATGTCAAAGCTGCACTACTCGCCACTCGCGACCTTCGCATCATCGACGCCAGCACGCTCACGGGCAATCCGAGCGCGCTGTCAACCCTTCGCATGTGTACGGCTCCTCCGCTGGCCGTAGACCGCTTGATCGGCTTGGCCGACGCGAGTAAGAATCTTGTCGGTCGGATGGAAGATGGCAAGCTCCCATCCAAAATGAAAACTGCCGATTTAGTTGCAGAGTTGAAAAAAATCTGCAGAATCATCTCACGGCTGTTGGACCGCGACATCTTCCCCTGGCTGGACGCCTCGAACGACCCGACAGACCAAGAACGCGACCGAGCATCAACGATCGTCGCTGATCGTTTATGCAGCGCAGTCGCAAACCCAATCGTCCGCAACGCCCAAGAACAGCGGCAACTCAAACTCGTGAGCGATTGGCTCGATGTCCGGGG
>JBGPGE010000202.1:0-5233 GCA_041483675.1 Binatia bacterium | reverse complement strand
TACCGGGTTATATGTCCCGTCACCGTTCGAGAAGAATGTAGTCAGGTTACCGCCTCCGGCACTTACGAAATCGGACCTGCCGTCGCCATTCACGTCCGCCATCCGTGCGGCTGTGTCCAAAAAGCCGGTGGGTATGGAAATTGAATGCGGATCGAGCGTGCCGTCGCCCCCTTCCTGCCAGGTAAAAGTCGTCGGCGGCAGGCAAGAGCTGCCGCACTGAAGTTGATTATCCTGATTCACGCAGTTACTGCCGCCGCATTCCGTGACGCTCTTGAGGCGGCTGCGCTTCGTCGCGGTGCCATTTTCGTACGCCAGCGCGTAGGTGCGTACCAGGACGGCCGAGCCGCCCTGCGGAGGCGGGGCGTAGGTCTTGATGAGGCTAAGGCGCCGAGTAGTCTTAACCAACGAGCCGCCAACGTAGAGCGGAGTTTGGTCCGTGCGGCTTTCGTAGGAGAACTCGATCTTGCGCTGGGTAGCGAGGCCCTGGCCCGCGTTGCCGGTGTAGTCGATGCGCAACGGCCTATAGTCGCCGTTCGCGGCGTCTTCCGTGTAGGTGACGGTCAGGTAATTTCCGCTGGCGTCGGTGATCCTGTTGAGCGCCCAGACGCGGACGCTGGTCTTCCCCTGGGCCTCGATCCGGGAGTCGGCGGTGTTGCCGAATTCCATCGTCTCGCCGTTCTTGTTTTTGACCACCCAATAGGCCGGACCGTTTCCGGCAACGCCGTAGGAGACCACCCGCACGAAGGTATCAATCTCAGTGCGGTACTCGGCGTTGGGCTGCCCGTCCGTCCCATCGACCAGGGCGATGAGACGGCTTCCGTCCAGGCAATACCTGTCGTTGGCATCGAAGTTGATGCCGCCCTTGAAGCCGTCCTGGGCCACGGTGCGCGGGCACCCGTGGATGGCGGAGAGACCGGTAAGAGAAAACCCCATGCCGAGTAAGCCGTTGCCCATTTGGCTATCGAACGACAAACCGAGACGCGGTTGGAGGCCATTGGTTCCGGGCGGGACGATTATCGGCATGGAATATGAGCCGCTCCCCGTATTCCCTACGTTGAACGAGCCTAAACTCATCCCTGGAATTTTGTCCGACTGAGCAAAGGAGGCGCCGGGAAACCCGGCAATTGCAGCTACGAGGAAAAAGAAAGCTAAACCGAAAAGAGAGAGGAGAAACGAACCTAAACGGCTAAAGAGAATCGAATCGCGACCGCTCGTTGAAGTCTTCACGGCCTCACCTCCGCGTTGTGACTTTCGACGATTGCGCTCTTATCGAATTGTAGATTATCCATAAGATACATCACATCTACCCAAACTGCGGCGATTTCTACCTCAATCGCCAATACCTTGTCAAGTAAATAATTAGTCTGTTGATAAAAACCTTTTTCGCCTTGCGAGCCGCTCGCCCCTTAGATATAAGTGCAGTCGGAGGGTTTTATGCGGCTTAAAGACAAAGTAGCCATCGTCACCGGCGCGGCCCAGGGCATCGGCGCTGCCTATGCGCGCGGGCTCGCGAAAGAGGGAGCTGCCGTGGCCGTCGTGGATATTCTCGATCCGAATCCGGTCGTTAAGGAGATCGTCGGCGCTGACGGCAAGGCGCTGGCGCTCAGGATCGACGTCTCGGATGAAAAGCAAACCCAGGAGATGGCGCGGAAAGTCGTCGAGACCTACGGACGGATCGATATCCTGGTCAATAATGCCGCGATATACGGGACAATCGTGCGCAAGCCGTTCGAAGAGATCACGGTCGAGGAGTGGGACAAGCTCTATGCCGTGAACGTGCGCGGGATCTTTCTTTGCGTCAAGGCCGTCGCCCCGCACATGAAGGCGCAGCAAAGCGGCAAGATCATCAACGCCACTTCGAGCACTTTTTTCAAAGGCAATGAGGACTTCCTCCACTACGTCAGCTCCAAGGGCGCGGTCGTCGCGATGACGCGCTCGCTGGCGCGCGAGCTGGGAGAGTACAACATCAACGTCAACGCCATCGCCCCGGGACAGACGTTGAGCGAAGCGAACCTCAAGCGGGGAGACCGGGTCGATGCCAATTCGCTGCGAATCCGTCTGCTCAAGAAGCGGCTTTACCCCGAAGACCTGGTGGGCACGATCATCTACCTCAGCTCTCCCGACAGCGACATGATGACGGGCCAGGTCCTGCTCGTGGACGGCGGAACGGCCTTCCACTGAACTGCCCCGCAGCAAGCTGCGGGGTATCGAAAAACTTTGTGATAATTTTTCCCATAGTTGTCACCCCCGAATGTTTTTATCGGGGGTCCAGTCCGAGTTTCGCCTGGATTCCCGCTAAAAGCATGCGGGAATGACAGACCTTGAGAAGACTTGGAATCGCCATTACGCAGCAAGCTGCGGGGAATTAACCCGCAGCGATTAAACGCCCACGCGAGGAGCTTACGGCCATTAAGATCGCTCATCTCCGCACCAAGCCGCTCTCGCTCCCGTACCGGGAGCCGATGAGGACGTCGCGCAACTACTTCGCGGCGGCGGTCGCGCTGCTGATCGAAATCGTAGCCGACGATGGAACGCATGGCTACGGCTATAGCGACCTCTTCACCCGCGCCGGCGAAGAGCCGGCCCCCGCCGGCGCCATCGCGGTGGAAATCTTCGATGCCACTCTCAGAGACGGCAACCCGCTGGAGATAGAGCCCCTTGTCGCGCGGCTCGAAGCGAGGCTCGGCGCAAACATCCGATTGCTCGCCGGCTTTGAGATGGCGCTCCAGGACCTGCGCGGCAAGCTCCTCGGCGTGCCGGTCTATGAAATGCTCGGCGGCGCGGTGCGAAGCCGGGTGACGGTAATGCGGATGGTCGGGCTGAAGCGACCCGACGAGATGGCCGAAGAAGCGGTTCAACTTTGCCGGCGCGGGATCAAGGCATTGAAGCTCAAGATCGGCACCGGCTGTGACGAGGATGTAGAACGGGTCCGGCAGGTTCGCGCTGCGGTTGGCGAAGAAGTATTTCTTAAAGTGGATGCCAACCAGGCCTATACTTTCGAGGAAGCGCTGCGCGTTGCGAGGCAATTGGAGAAATTCCGGGTTGAGACCTTCGAACAGCCGCTTCAGGCCGACGACTGGGAGGGGATGATTCGACTCACGCGGGAGTCGCCCGTCCCGGTCGAAGCCGACCAGACTGTAAAATCAGTGGAGGATGCTATTCGTGTGATCCGGGAAGGGGCCGCCAAAGTGATTACCACCAGCCCGCAAAAAGTCGGCGGGATCTTTCGCGCCAAGCGCGTTGCCGACCTCTGTGAGGCGGCCGGAATGGCCTGCATCGTCAGCAACGTCGGCGGCAGCCGTTTGAACGACGCGGCCGCATGTCAGGTGATCGCATGCTCGGCCGCTGCGCGCCTACCCTGCGAGGTCGGTGAGTTCGAGCGCCTGACCGCGGACCCGGCTAAAGGGCTTGAGGTGATCGACGGTGAAATCCAGACACCTACCGGTCCCGGACTGGGAGTAGACGTTGAATTCTAAACTCCATTCCACTATCCTCCGCGGCCCGATCTCTACCCTTGGTACTCCGGGGCCGGCTCCAGCATCTCGAATCCCGAGCCCAGGTCCACTCCCCACACATGGACCCAGTTGGGTTCGGACACGAGCAACCTGGCGGGCTTACTTGGGTCTGAATTAAAATGCTGATGGACGACGCCATGGGAACTAACGGGGAGCAGGATAATTTCGTTCTCTTCCCAATCGTGGCGGACGCCGTCTATGACGGTGCTGCCTTTCCCCTCGAGGACATAATGAAACCTGCCGCCTTGATGAAGCTGTTTGCCGGAACGACTGCCGCCCGGAATCTCCTGCACGTAAAACATCTGGGCGCGACATCCGACATCTTCTATGTCCGGGTGGACATACCAGCGGAATAGACCCATCGGATTGCTCTCCAACGGCAGCGATTCCCCGCGCACGACCATGCGAGCGTGCTTCATCCGTTCGCGTTGCTCGTCGCGAAGCCGTAGCAGAGCGTCGAACAGAGTATTCCCTCGCGGAGAGTCGTCCCGGTTTGTCGTGCGCGCATGGTTCACCATCGGGGCCACTTTCCGATCCTGCAATCCTTTCTCATCCGCCCAATCCGGGTTGACCTCGAGCTGCTCGAGCCAATTAGCGAGCGCAAGTCTCTTTTGCGGCGTGTAACCCACTCTCATCCAGAGGGCGGGAACGCCGGAATCGAGATTGAAGTGTTGATGGGCAACGCCTCCGGGCACCATGGGCAGAATGGCCAGATCGCCGGCCTCCCAATCGTGGCGCACGCCATTGATCGTGCTGTACCCCTTGCCGCCCAGGATGAAAATAAAAGTTCCGCCTTGATGCCGGTGCATGCCGGAGTGCTTGTGAATCTCCTGTTGGAAAACCAGCCAGCCGGGTGCCGCGACACCTTCTGTATGATCGGTTAGAAAATACTTGACCCGCCCCTGACGGTTGAGCTCCCACGGCAAGTCCTTGCCCGAGACGATTACTTTTCCTTCCGCCATCCGCTTGTTGCGGATCTCTTTGGCACGAACCGCCTGGTCGTAACCTGTCTCCATCGCCGCGGATCCTTCCGGTTTTGCGCGAGTCGTCCGGCGGTCGCTCATTTAACGTCTCCTTGGTTTTTTTTCCACGCACTCGCCGCTTGTAGAATTCTCATTTTCACTCGCTCCGGGAGTTTTTCGCGGTGGAAGCAGGTTGTCCCGAGAGCACGGCAGCCGCGACCTTACGGCCCGTGCTTCGGATTAACTCTCTGTCGGCCTCGGGGGAGTCCGCCGGCGGAATCCGGAGCACCGCGTTTCTGCAATAAGTTTTGATGGCCTTGCCGTCGCGCGAGACCGCCCGCCTTGGGTCTTCGCCCCTCTGCAGCGCGCGAATTCCCTCGCGCAACAACTTACGAACGAGCGTCACGCCCCGATCCATCGCTCCCAGGTGTTCCAGCGCATGGACCGCGATCGGGCGCTGGCTCTCCTGCGCCTCGTAATCCCCCGGCTGGCGCTGGCGATCTTCATAGGTTCGAGCGAGGGACTGCGAGCTTCTCAGCGCGCGCGCGCTGGAACGCTGCTCGGTGTTCTCGGGAGCATAGCGGAACTGGAACGCGAGCGTGTGGGTGTCGTCGACCGGAACGGTCCAGGCGGTCATGTATAGAGGCCCGAACTCCAGCTCTTCCGCGGGACGAAAGCGGCTCGGCGGAAACTGGTCGACGTTGGGCATGATGTAGTCGCCCAGCCGCACCCAAACCAGATCGCCTACTCGACGAG
>JBGPGE010000201.1:0-5246 GCA_041483675.1 Binatia bacterium | reverse complement strand
CCAAGGATGCGTGGAGTCGGACCTTAGAGTTTTTCAAGAAACATCTACAGAGTTAGGAGGATACGAAATGAAGAAAATCGCGCTTCTGCTTGCGTTTGCCGGCCTTTTAATTTTTTCGGCTCAGCCTCTTTGGGCGAGGTGCGCGCCGCTGATCAAAGAAGGCCGGGAGCTTTTAGGAAAAACTCAGGTGTCCAAGGCGGATCAGGATAAAGCTAAGGGACTGCTTGACGAGGCGCAGAAAAATCTCGACGCCGGCGATCACGGTAGCGGAGTAAAAAATGCTAACTCGGCGTTGGACATCTTGAAGAAGAAATAAGAAATTATTTTCTCAACTCGGACTTCCATCCCGACGAGCTGAGCATCCGTCCGGAGATTCTCTTCGACTCGTCGCTTCCGAGAAACACGAAAACATCCGTCACGGCTTCCGGCCGGCCGCCGCTGTAGCCGGTGAGCTTGGTCGCCACGTAACCCGGATCGACCGAATTGACGCGGATACTGTAACTCTTTACCTCGGCAGCGAGCGTCTGGGTGAACCCTTCAAGTCCCCACTTAGAGACAGCGTAAGCGCAGAAGTTGGCGTAGATGCCGCGTCCGATGGACGAGGAGACGTTGACGATCGCGCCGCTCTTTTGCCGCATCATGATCGGCAGAACCGACTTGGTGACAAGGAAGGGACCTCGCAAATTGACGGCCATCGTGTAGTCCCACTTTTTAATCTCCAGTTCCGACAGCGGCGCCGGCCGCGTCATCACGCCGGCATTGTTGATCAGCACGTCGATCCTGCCGAAACGTTTTTGCGCTTCGCCGACGAAATTACTCACCGGCTCTTCGAGGGACACGTCGCACGTGGTCGCGAGGCACTCCGCGCCGGCGGCTTTAATCTCTTTCGCCGTCTCTTCGAGCTCCGCGGCCGTCCGCGCGCAGAGCGCCAGCTTCGCCCCTTCCCGCGCGTAGTGCAGCGCGACCGCCTTGCCGATGCCTCGCCCCGCGCCGGTGATGAGCGCGATTTTGTCTTTGAGTTTCATGTGGCACTCTACAATGAACTGCCTGATCTCTTACATTTTTTTTCCCTTGATGCCAAGAAGAGCTTGCGGGAAAGGCTGCGTCGGGCTATTGGCGGTTCCGGGCGGATCGGCTAAAATGGCCCTGCATCGTGTGAGCGGAGGGAAACGGTCATGAGCAACAAAATCATGAAGAACGAAGAGGAGTGGAAAAAGGAGCTTACGCCGGAGCAATTTCAAGTTTGCCGGCGGAAGGGAACGGAGCCGGCCTTCACCGGGAAATACTGGGACTCCAAGGAAACGGGCATGTACCGGTGCACCTGCTGCGGCAATGATCTGTTCAGCTCGGAGACGAAATTCGACTCCGGCACGGGGTGGCCGAGCTTCTGGGAACCGACTGGGGAGGGAAACGTCGCGACCGAAGAGGACGACAGTATGTTCATGCGCCGCGTCGAGGTCCTGTGCGCCCGCTGCGACGCGCATCTCGGCCACGTGTTCAACGACGGCCCCAAACCTACGGGGCTACGCTATTGCATTAACTCCGCGGCGCTAAAGCTGGAGAAGAAGTCGTAGGCACATCTCGGAGACACCCTCACCCCTACCCTCTCCCTCTGGGAGAGGGCGAGGGCGAGGGTGAGGGAATGGAGGTGATTCTCGATGGCAAGCGAATTGGCCGAGCAACAATGCGTTCCCTGCCGGGGCGGCGTGCCGCCGCTCAAGGGGAAAGAGTTGACGGCGCTGCTGGAAAAGCTCGGCGGCGGTTGGAGTATCGCCGGCGAGCATCACCTTGAAAAGGAATACAAATTCAAAAACTTCCGCGAGGCGCTCGATTTCACCAATCGAGTCGGCGAGATCGCCGAAATCCAAGGTCATCACCCCGATATTTACCTCGCCTGGGGCAAGGTGAAGATCACTCTCTGGACGCACAAGATCGACGGGTTGACCGAGAGCGATTTTGTCCTGGCCGCTAAAGCGGACACCGCGCTTTAGGAGCTTGCTGATCAACCCTCTTTGTGGTCTTGGCTCAGCCACGAAGATGGCTGATCAGCCTTCGGCTGAGTCTTCGCTGGCGCGGCCCTCACCCCTTCCCTCTCCCGCTTGCGGGAGAGGGCGAGGGAGAGGGCATCTCGCGCAAAGCCCCAAAGGCCGCTCCGGGGGTAGAGCATCGGGCAAGCGCGAGGTGTGTTTGACAAGCGCAGCCGGAGCCGGTCAGAATAGCGCGATCAGAGGGAAGGGTTTCTATTTATGGCATCGTTCGATATCGTAAGCCGCGTCGACTTGCAGGAGGTCGATAACGCGGTGAATATGACGAGGAAGGCGATCCTGACACGCTATGACTTTCGCGGCTCGAAGACGGAGATCGACCTGGATAAAAAGGACAAAAAGCTTCGCGTTGTCACCGAGGACGACATGAAGATGCGGGCGGTGCAGGAGATGCTGCTGGAAAACATGGTGCGGAGAAAGATCGACCCGAAGGCGCTGGACGCGAAAGAGGCTCAGCCGACCGCGCACGGGATGATTCAAAAAGAGATCGCGATCAAAGAGGGCGTGGATGCCGACACGGCCCGAGCCGTCGTTAAGCTGGTCAAAGGCTTGAAGCTCAAAGTCCAGGCCGCGATCCAGGACCAGCAGGTGCGCATCTCCGGAAAACAGCTCGACGACTTGCAGGCCGTAATTCAGGCGGTGCGTGCCGCGAAGATCGGGATTCCGCTCCAGTTTATCAATATGACGCGATAGGGCGATCGCCGCCGCACGGCGGCTGCCCGGTTCGCGTGTGGAGGGTGTTTACCATGATACCGGTGTCGGATTGGATGACGAAAAAGGTCCTGACCGTGGAATTGGTCGACAGCCTCGGCCACGCCCGCCGGCTGATGGCCAAGCATCGGGTGAACCAGTTGCCGGTGTTGGAAGACGGAAAGCTGGTGGGCATTGTGACGGACCGCGATATCCGCGACGCCTATCCGACGAGCATGATGATCGACCGCGGCAAAGAGATCGACCGGTTCGCCGAGCGCTATACGGTGGAAGAGGTGATCAGCTACAACCTGCTCACGGTGGAGGCCGCCACTCCTCTCGCGTCGGCCGTGAGGCTGCTCCGTAGCCACCGGATCGGGTCGTTGCCGGTCGTCGAGAAAGGCAAATTAGTCGGTATCATCACGCGCAGCGATATTTTGGATTTTGTCTTGACGCAAAAGAGCTTGGCACCGGCTGAAGAACGGCCCGGGAAAAAGCCGGCTCGGGCGCGGAAGTGACCTCCGGTAAGACCACGCGCCACGCCGACTTCTCCGTGGACGCCGGCAAGCCGTTTCAAGATCTGGGCTCGGTCACTCATTGCCACGGCTGCGGCCCCGACAACGAACGCGGGCTGCAGATCAAGAGCAGCTGGGACGGCGAGGAGGCCGTATGCAACTGGCGACCTCAACCCCACCATTGCGGCGGATCGAAAGAGATCGTCAACGGCGGCATTATCGCCACGCTGATCGATTGCCACAGCTTGAACCTGGCCATCGCGCACGCCTACAAAGCCGAAGGGCGGCCCATCGGGAGTTTTTCCAAGATCGGTTATGTCACGGGCAATTTGAGCGTTTCTTATCGCCGGCTCACGCCGATCGCCGAGACGCTTGAGCTGCGCGCAAAGATCGTTAAAGTCGAAGGGCGCAAGGCCTGGGTGAGCTGCACGCTCAGCGCGGCGGGCCGGGTATGCGCGACGGGTGAAGTCCTCGGCATCCGGGTGGAGAGGGAAATCTAGCGTAGGGGCGCGATTCATCGCGCCCGCCGGCAGCAAAGGACAGCCGCACAAAGCAGAAAGCCATGAAGTACACAACGCTTGGGCGAACCGGTTTAAAAGTCAGCGTGGCGGGTCTCGGCTGCGGCGGGGCGAGCCGGCTCGGCCAGAGAGACAACAAACCTGAGAAGGAATCGATCGCGCTGGTGAGGCTGGCGCTTGAGCTTGGCGTCAACTTTCTCGACACGGCGGAGGTTTACGGCACGGAGGAGATCGTCGGGAAGGCGATCGCCGCGGTTCCGAGAGACAAGGTCTTTATTTCCACGAAAAAGAAATTTCCGCTCGACGATCCGAGCGATCCCGCGCGTGAAGTGCGAAAGAGTTTGGAGCAGAGCCTGCGTCGTTTGCGGACGGACTATATCGACATCTACCACGTCCACAGAGTCGAGCCGCCGGACTATGAGCAGGCCTACACAAAAGTGCTGCCGGTTCTCTTGAAACTCAAGCAGGAGGGCAAGATCCGCTTCATCGGAATTGCCGAGGCCTTTGTCGAGGACACGACTCATCGGATGCTGCGCCGGGCGCTCGGGGACGACGCCTGGGACGTGATCATGGTCGGCTTCAACTTGTTGAATCAGTCCGCTCGCGATGCGGTATTGCGTAGCGCCGTGAAACAAAATGTCGGCACGCTCGTGATGTTTGCCGTGCGGAGCGCCTTGAGTCAACCGAAACGGCTGCGAGAATTGTGGGCGGACTTAGCGAAGAAAAAGTTGGTTAAACCGAGCGCTTGCGACCCGGAGAATCCTTTGGGTTTTTTGATCGGCGACGGAAAGGCTTCGAGCAGCGTCGATGCCGCTTACCGTTTCTGCCGCTATGAGCCTGGCGTCCACGTCGTTTTGAGCGGCACCGGCAGCGCGGATCACCTGAGGGCCAACATAGAATCTCTCACAAAGCCTCCTCTGCCTGCGCCGGTTATAGCCCGGCTCAAAAAACTTTTTGCGCGAGTGGATTGCGTGACAGGGAATTAATTTCGAGATGCTACAGCGGGCTGATATCGAAGTTGACGAGCCAGATCTCTCCCCGTCGCGGGGTGGCGGGACTAGGGTTCGACAATGTCGCCGCCCTGCCACGCTTCGCGCTCAGTCCGTTCCGTCTCCTGCTCGTAGTGCTCGACCATCCGCCCCGCCTGCGCAGCGAGGCGTTTGCGGCGCTCTTCGAGTGGCAATGTCATATAGGCACGACGCTGCGCCAGGGTTAACGCCTGCTCTGCTTCTGCCATGCGCGCTTGCTTAACCATAGATTTTCCTCCCGGTGAAGGAAGTCTACGGCATTCAATGGTCGCTTGCTAGAGGCAACCGATGCTCTATCTGCGGCTACAGATGCATCTGATTTTTTCCTAACCGCATACACCGCCGGACGGGCAGCGTTTGTCGGGGAGAGATATTGACAAAGCGCGAGTCAATGATGGATATTTCATTAGATTTTGCTCTTCTCAGATTGCAGAGGTACCGCATACATTG
>JBGPGE010000200.1:0-5263 GCA_041483675.1 Binatia bacterium | reverse complement strand
GTACTTGGCGAAAAAGCCGCCTTCCTTCGCGGCCCAGATCGGAGATTGAAATCCGGAGGTTCCGCCGTAGTCAGCGATGAATTTCTCCGCGGGCGAGACGCCGGGACTTGCGGCCGGCAAGAACGCGCACGCCAAAAAAAGAACCCAGCGTAGCTTAATCCGTTTCATTTTTTCTGCATGAACTCGCGCGGGTCGGTGATGACTCCGCGGATCGCGGTCGCCGCCGCGACGGCGGGACTTCCGAGGTAAATCTCGGCTTTGTAGCTCCCCATGCGCCCCTGAAAGTTGCGGTTCGCGGTCGAGAGCGTGACCTCGCCGTCGGCCATCACGCCGCCGTCCCCGGCGCACGCGCTGCAGCCCGGATTGGTGATGAGCGCGCCGGCTTCGAGAAAAATCGAGTAAGTCCCATCCTTAACGATTCGCTCGACAATTTCTTTAGAGGCCGGGCTTACCAGCAGCCTCACGCCGCTCGCGATCTTGCGGCCTTTGAGAATCGCCGCCGCTTCCACCAGGTCTTCCCACTTTGCGTTGGCGCAGGAGCCGATGAAGACCTGATTCACCTTGGTGCCCGCGACCTGCTCGATCGGCTTCACGTTGTCGACCGCGTGCGGGCAGGCGATCTGCGGCGTCAGGCTGCGCCCGTCGATCGTCACGCTCTTGGCATAGGCCGCGTCGGCGTCCGGGTGAATCTCGCTGTAATCGCCCGGTTTGACGCCGCGCCCGGCGAGATAGCTTCGCGTGACTTCGTCCGGCCGAACAAAGCCGTTCTTCGCGCCCAGCTCCATGGCGAGATTGCAGAGCGTCATGCGGTCGGAAACCGAAAGCCCTGCGGTGTAGCTTCCGTGAAACTCGACGGAACAGTAAGTCGCGCCGTCGGCGGTGAGATCGCCGATCAGCTTGAGCATGACATCTTTCGAACTGACGCCGCGCGCCAGCGGACCCTCGATGACGACCTTCACGGAGAGCGGCACCTTCATCCAGAGTTTTCCGGTGGCCCAGGCGGCCGTAAGCTCGCTGAAGCCGACGCCGGTGCCTAGCGCGCCGAGCGCGCCGTAGATCGTCGTGTGCGAGTCGGTGCCGATAATGACCATCCCGGGGCGGATGTGTCCCGCCTCGCTCAGCACGATGTGCGCGATCCCGGCGTTGACGTCGTAAAACTTCTTGATGCCTTTCTTTTGCGCGAATTCCCGGCACATCCGCTGGTCGTCCGCGGTCTTGGCGGTCTGCGCCGGCGAGATGTGGTCCATGACCATGGCGATCCGATCGACGTCGTAGAGCTTGTCTGTCCCGAGCTTCTCCATCGTCCGGATGCAGCGCCAGCTCGCCATGTGGCTCATGTAGAGATCGGGATAGGCATCCACGATCTGGCCCGGCGAGACTTCCGAAAGCCCGGCAGCCTTTGCAAGCACTTTTTCAGCGAAGGTTTTTCCCATGGCGCTTTACCTCTTCGAAGCTTCCTGCTGCGGCAGGACATACTTGGCCAGGTAGGGGATCAAGCCGCCGGCGTCGAGGATCTGCTTGAGACTCTCCGGATAGGAGGCGAAGCTGAATTTTTTTCCTTGCACCTCGACCCGCCCCTCAGCCAGGTCGATCCGAATCTCCCCACCGTCCATCGCAACCTCCGCCGCTTCGGGGCACTCGACCGCCGGCAGGCCGGTGTTGATGCAGTTCCGAAAAAATACTCTGGAGAAAGATTTCGCCAGCACCGCCTTGATTCCGGCGCCGATCAGACAACTTGCCGCCTGCTCGCGCGCGCTGCCGCAGCCGAAGTTTTTTCCGCCCACGACCACTTGAGAAGACCACAGACGTTTCTGCGTTTCCGGCCCCAGCGGCTCGAAGGCATGCTTGGCCAATTCCTGCGGGTCGATGCTGACCAGGTAGCGGCCGGGGATGATAACGTCGGTGTTGACGTTGTCCCCGAACTTGATGAGCTTCCCGCCGATCTTTTCAGTCATGGCGATGTCTCCTCCAAAAACCACTCGGTCGGCACTTCCCGTCCCAGCCCTTTGGCGTCGGCCAGCGCGAGCACGTGCGCGCCGACCGCCGCGAATTGGATTCCCATCCCCGTGTTGTTGGCGAAGACGGTGATCTGTTCCCTCTGCTTTCTTCCGGGGAAGCGGCCGATCAACAGATCGCCCAGCTCGCCGATCTCCTCCCACCGTTTCACGCCGCGCTTGACGGGGCCCATGATATCGAACTGGTTGTCGTACTCGACCTGCTCTTTCGAGAGTGCGACCAACACATCGGCGCGGTCGAAGGTCGGCTCGTCCAGCTCGTGGCGCGGCGAGGTGCGGTCGGGAGAGGTGATTCCGGTCACGTGCGTGCCGGGCTCCAGCCAATGGCCGTCGAAGCAGGGCTCCATCGCCGCGGTGGCGCAGGTGACGATCCGGCAGCCCTGCACTGCGTCTCTGGGATGCTCCACGGCGACGATTCGCTTGCCGGTTTTCGCGCTCCAGTGTTCGGCGAATGCATTGCGGTGCGCCGGCGTCGGACTGTAGACGCGCACCTCCTCGATTTGCGGACGCACCATCAAGAGATATTGGAGGTGAGCCTCGGCCTGCCAGCCGGAGCCGAACAGGCCCGCAACTTTCGCGTCGGAGTCGGCAAGCTCGCGGATCGCCATCGCCGAGGTGGCGCCGACCCGGAGCTTCTGGATAAAACTATCGTGCATGACCGCGAGCGGCTCCAGCGTCTCGAGGCTGTAGAGCGTGATGAGTCCGACGAATTTGTTTCCGGGCGCAGCGGGAATAAGCCTGCGCCGCTTGACGCCGCCGGCGAGCGTCTCGACACCGGCCATATCCGAGGTGATGCGCAGCGCCCAGACTTTGGAAGAGAGATTTCCGCCCTCCTGGGACTTGAACCTGAAGTGAAAACCGGGATAGCGCTCATCCTCGATTGGAAACATGGTGTGGTTGCGCGGCCGATTTGCGGCCTTCCCCAGCGCGGCCTCTCTGTAGGCGACTTCGAGAACTTGCATGCAGTCTTCCAGCGTGAGGATGCGTTCGATGTCGCTGTTGGAGAGGATTCGCATGATCGTTACCCGGCGCTACGACCCTTCCCCCGCGAGCCGCTCCGCCATCGGAATGATTCCGCCCGCCTTGAGCATATCGAGCAGAAACGGCGGCGTGGGCTTCGCCTGCAGGTCGTGGCCTGTCGTCTCGTTGACGATCTTCCCACTTTCGATATCGACGCTCAGGACATCGCCGTCGCTCACCTGCTCCGTGATGCCGGGGCATTCCAGTATCGGCAAGCCGATCTCGAAGCCGTTGCGATAAAAGGTGCGGGCGAATCCCTCGGCAATGATGCAACTGATCTTCGTATGCTTCATCGCTTTGGCGGCGATCGCGCGTCCGGAGGATTGGCCGAAGTGCTTTCCCGTGACGACGATGTCGCCGGGCTTTACGTTGGCCGGAAACTCAGGGTTGCAGGTTTCCAAAACGTGTTTCAGAATCTCCGGCCAGGGCTTAAAGATCATATCGGTCCTGACGATCATGTCCGTCGGGATGTTATCGCCGAACTTCCAACAGCGGCCTCGCGCCTGCATACTTCGCCTCCTTGTTTTTCCGCTCTTTGCGCTCCGCCCTTTGCTCTTTGCTATCTTATGACTTTATCCGCCCGCGCCAACACGTTCGGCCGCTGCTGCGCATCGGCGGACGAGCAAAGCGCAAAGAGGAAAGCGTAAAGGGTAAGCAAGTCGACCCTTTTATTCATGGAATTCCTCCACGCCAAGGGGATCTGCTCCACCGACACGAGCCTTGCTTAAGAACATCGAGCGGCCTATAGTGAGAACTCGAGAAAACCCTGCGGGCCGAAGGAAACTCGTCATAGATAAGGACGACCTTTGGGTTCTCGAATACTCGCCGTAGGAGACCGCACTCATGGCCCAGGCTCCGTTGTTGAGCAGACAAAAAATAAAAGCCAAATATCCTGATCAGTGGCTTCTCCTCAAAGACTACGAGTTGGACGCTTCGACCTCTCTGCGCAAGGGACGGGTGCTCGCCCACAGCAAAGATCGCGAAGAAATCCATCGCGCCCTTAAGAAGCACACGGGCAACCTCTGCATTCATTTCACCGGCAGTCTTCCTCCTGACACAGGGGTCATCTTCTAATGCCCAGAGTGGTGTATGATCCCTCTGCCTCTTCCATTGTAGTTGACCTTCTGCTTGAAGCGGCCGATGGCCGGTCTTCCCTTCTCATACCTGTCGTTCTTGATACCGGCGCGAGCTTGACGATCGTGGCCACCGATGTCATGGCGCGGCTCGGATATGACCCGGCCAATCCCGGCCGCGCCCGACAACGCATCGTTATGGGCAGCGGCG
This sequence comes from Binatia bacterium, assembly GCA_041483675.1. GTDB lineage: Bacteria > Desulfobacterota > Binatia > UBA9968 > UBA9968 > 2-12-FULL-60-19. Next base: position 944 of record JBGPGE010000200.1, on the reverse strand, counting down.
TCGAATACGCGCCGCGGACAACCGTGCGGTCAGCCACTGCGATCGGGCAGAAAGTCGCCAATCTCGAAGTTTTGTGCCACGACCTGCCAGCCGAGAGCGGCGTTGACGGCCTTCTCGGACTCAACTTCCTTAAGCGATTCAAACTCACCATCCGCTTTCTAAAAGGCATCATCGATCTCACCAAGGAACGCTAAGCTATCGGCCTCGCGCCTGCATCGTCGCCTCCTTGAGCTATTTTAGAAACTGCCTCGGGTCCGCTATCGCGCCCGCGACCGCCGAGGCGGCGACGGTGAGCGCCGAGGCGAGGTACATCTTCGCGTTGGGGTTTCCGTTGCGGCCCGGAAAATTCCGCGCGTGCGTCGAGATCATCGCCTCATTGGCCGTCATCGCCCCCATATTATAAGCCTGATTCGATCCGGTGCTCGGCGGAAACCAGGTGGCGCCGGCCTCGTGCAGCGTCTCTACTAATCCCTCGCGCACCGCTTGCGCGAATACCGCCCGGCTGGACGGAACGAGATTGAATCTCGCGTCGCGGTGCACGCGGCGGCCTTTTAAGATCTGAGCCGCCAGACGGAAATCTTCGATGCGTCCGCCGCCATGACCGCCTAGCTCCGCCCACTGCACCGGCGCGCCAGCGACTTCGCTCACGGTCTTGACGTTTCCCACCGTCGGCGGGCAGGCCACCTGCGGCTCCAGCGCGCTGAAGTCCCATTCCCAAGTCGCTTCGAATTTGCGATCCGCGTCGCCCCGCACGGCGTCGAAGGGTTTGTCCGTGACGGTGCGCACGAAAGCGAGAGTTTTTTCGTCCGGCTCGATGTAGCCGCACTTGGCCCCTAGGTCGACGACGATATGCGGGAAGAGCCAGCGGTCCCAGAAATCAAGCTGCTCGATATACGGCCCGGAAAATTCCAGAGATTTGTAGATCGCGCCGCCTTCGCCGATCT
>JBGPGE010000199.1:0-5334 GCA_041483675.1 Binatia bacterium | reverse complement strand
CTGATCATTCACTCGGTGAAAAGCTGCCGGCTCTTCTCGGTCGGCCACGGCGACATGCGGGAATATTTTTCCAAGAACCTCGGCATCCCGACGCTGATGCTCGAATCCGACCTGGAGGACCCGCGCTATTTCTCGGAAGCGCAGATGAAAAACCGCGTGGATGCTTTCTTTGAGGTTCTCGAACACAAAAAATATCTCGCCGGCAAGGCGCAGGCGATCACCGGAGCCTAGAGGTTCGACAGATGAGCGGACAGAACAAATACAGTTCGGAAGACCTGCTGATATCTCGCATGGCCAGGGAGCTGAAGGGCGAGATCGTCGGCGGCGCCGCCACTTTCTGCTCGATGGCCGCCGTGAAACTGGCGCAGATCCTCCACGACCCGGACCTCATAGACATGAGCGGCGGGCTTCATCACTTCGACAGCCGCGCCCCGCTGACGCTCTTTCATACTGAATTCCTGGGAAAGGAGAGCGCCAAGGCGCGCGTGAGCTGGGGAGAGCTGTTTCTCATGGTTTTTCGGGAAAAGTTCTTCGTCTGGATCGGCCCCGCGCAGATCGACCAGAACGGCAACGCCAACATATCGGCCATTGGCCCCTGGGCGCGCCCCAAAGCGGCCCTCGTCGGCGCGCGCGGCCTGCCGGACGATTCCGTCCACTTAACGTCTATGAACTACCACGTGATCGACCACTCGAAGCGAACCTTCGTGCCGCGGGTGGACTTTGTCTGCGCCGTCGGATTCGGCCCGGCGCGAGAGAGCGGAGAAGTAAAAGCGGGAAGGCCCGGAGTGGTCATCAGCAACCTGGGAGTTTTCGACTTCGACGAGCAGTCGGGAAAAATGCGCCTTCAGTCGCTCCACGCCGGCGTCTCGCTCGATCAGGTCAAGGAAAACACCGGCTTCGATCTGCTCCTTCCCTCCGTTATCCCTGAAACCGAAGCGCCCACCCAGGCGGAAATTGCGTTGATCCGCGACCGGATCGATCCGCTCGGATTGAGATTTCTGGACCGGATGCCCAGGCCGGAGGCGGCGGCGTTTCTCGATCAGCTCGCGGCAAGGGAAAGGGAAGCATTTGTGATAGGGCCGTAAAATGTTGACATCCGAGGAGCAAGCCATCGTCGACCTGGTGCGGCGCGTGGCGAGCGAGAAGATCGAGCCCAACGCGGCGGCCGTCGACCGCGAGGAGCGTTTTCCCGAAGAATCGCTCCGCCTCTTCAAAGAGCTCGGGCTGATCGGCTGCCACCTGCCGGAAGATTACGGCGGCGGCGGCCTTCGGTCGCTGGTTTTCTGCCGCATCCTGGAAGAGGTCGCCCGCAAGTGCGCCAACTCCGCCAACATTTTGAGCCAACAGGATTTCGCGGCATCTCCCATTTTGCTCGGCGGCAGCCCGGCCCAAAAACAAAAGTACCTTCCCCCATTGGCGCGCGGCGACAAGCTGGCCGCGTTTGCGTTGACCGAGCCCAACGCCGGATCGGATGTCTCGTCCATAGAGACCCGGGCGGAGCTTAGGGACAACACCTACGTCATCAACGGCTCGAAACAGTTTATCACCTGGGGCCACATGGCGGACGTGATTACGGTCCTCTGCAAAACCGATCCGGCCGCCGGCCGCAAGGGCATCAGCGCCATCCTGGTGGAAAAAGGGACTCCCGGCCTCTCGGTGGGCCGGCTGGAAAAAAAGCTCGGCATGAGCGGCTCGCCGACGGCCCAACTGCTGTTCGACGGTTGCCGCGTGCCCAAAGAGGGCCTCCTCGGCGAGCTGAACAGCGGTTTTAGGATCGCCATGAAGTGTCTCGAAAGAGGCAGGGTCGGCGTGGCCGCGACGGCCGTCGGCTTGGCCCAGGGCGCGATCGACGTGGCCGCCCGCTACGCGCGCGAAAGAAAACAGTTCGGCAGAGCGATCGCGGAGTTCCAGGGAATGCAATTCATGTTCGCCGACATGGCCACGGCGGTCGAAGCGAGCCGGCAGCTGCTCTACCACGCGTGCGACGAGACGGATCGACGGAGTCCGGACGCGAACCGCCTCTCGTCGATGGCCAAGCTTCTGGCGACGGACTCGGCCATGACCGTCACGACCAACGCAATTCAAGTGCTCGGCGGCTACGGCTATCTCAAAGACTTTCCCCTCGAACGGATGTTTCGCGACGCCAAGGTGACGCAGATCGTGGAGGGGACCAATCAGATCCAGCGGCTGGTGATCGGCCGCGAGGTGCTGTTTCCGAAGGATTGAAATGGACCGCCGACTACAGACCGCAGACCGCGGACCGGGGACTCCGAACCGCTCCAGGAGTCTGTAGTCAGGTAGTCCGTCGTCTGATCAGACATGGAGATGACTATGGAAATCAAAACTATCTTCGTCGTCGGCGCGGGCCAGATGGGAGCGGGCATCGCCCAGGTCGCGGCTCAGTCCGGCTTTCAGGTTTTGTTGAGCGACGTATCGGAAAAGATCATCGCCGCGGGTAGAGAAAATATCGCCAAACAGCTCGAACGGGCCCAAGAGAAAGGCAAGCTGCAAGAAACGGCGGGAGCGGTCCTGGAGCGGATTCGCCCGGCGCTCGACTTTTCCGCCGGCGCAAACGCCGACGTGGTAATCGAGGCGGTCGTTGAGAAAGAGCAGGTAAAAAAGGAGACGTTCCAAAAACTGGACGGGATCTGCCCGCCTCACACCGTCTTCGCCTCCAACACCTCTTCCATCTCCATCACCAAGATCGCCTCCGCCACGCAGCGGCCCGACAAGGTCGTCGGCATGCACTTCTTCAATCCGGCGCCGGTGATGCGTCTCGTGGAAATCGTCAAGGGCTATCTGACATCGCAGGAGACCGTAGACACCGCTCGCAAGCTCGCCGAAGCGATGGGGAAGGAAACCATTCTGGCCAAGGACTATCCCGGATTTCTCTCGACCCGCATCGGCATGCCGGTGATCAACGAGGGGGTTTACGCGCTCTATCAAGGGCTGGGGAGCGTCGAGGACATCGACAAGGCGAACCGCCTGGGGCTCAACCACCCGATGGGGCCGCTTGAGCTTGCCGACCTGGTGGGCATCGACACGATCGTGAACGTCCTGGAGATTCTCTACGAAGGCCACGGCGACCCGAAGTATTTTCCCTGCCCCCTGCTGCGCCAGATGGTCGTGGCGGGCCACCTGGGAAGAAAAACCGGCAGAGGCTTTTACGACTATTCGGGCAAGGAGAAAAAACCCGCTCTATGAACGTCCCGGAGCTTTTTTCCTTGAAGGGAAAATTCGCCGTCGTCACCGGCGCCTCGCGCGGGCTGGGAGCAGAGATGGCGAAAGGACTGGCTGAAGCCGGAGCGTCTCTTCTGCTCTGCTCGCGCAAGCTGGAAGCGTGCGAACAGGTGGCGGCGGAGATCGAGCGGTTGGGCGTGAAGACTTACGCCAGGCGCTGCGACGTCACTTCCGCCGCCGAGGTGGAAGGGGTGGTCGATGAAGCAAAAAAAGTCGGCGGGCGGATCGACATCCTCATCAACAACGCCGGCCAGACCTGGGGCGCGAAGGCGGAGGAGCTCTCGCTGGAAGACTGGCGCAAGGTGATCGAAGTGAATCTCACCGGCGCGTTTCTTTTCGCTCAGCAAGTAGGCAAAGCGATGATCCGGCAAGGCGGAGGAAAGATCGTCAACGTGGTCTCCATCGCCGGGCTTGCGGGCTCAAGGGAAATAGACGCGATCTCCTACAGCGCGAGCAAAGGCGGGCTCATCGCCCTGACCCGGGACCTGGCCGTGAAGTGGGCGAAATATCGAATCAACGTCAACGCCATCGCGCCGGGCTGGTTTCCGACCAAGATGACGAGCTGGGTGCTGGAGCACCAGCGGGAGGAGCTTCTCCGCGCGATTCCGATGGGACGCTTCGGCGAGCCCGACGACATCAAAGGCGCGCTGGTTTTTCTTTGCTCCGAGGCGGCGCGCTTCGTCACCGGCCACGTGCTGGTGGTGGACGGCGGCGAGCTCGCCTGCTGAGGGAAGGAAGGACAGAATTTGGCGTCTTTGCCTGGATCATTACACGCTGTCGGACTTCTTGTGGATGCAGCACTGAGGGCTCACAAAGAGAGTCGCTGCCCGGTCGGAGAGCCCGCGCATCCGACACTGCCGGTGGGATTAAGCAGCGACCCATTGCGCGGGCTTGGAGAGCGGGCAGCGACTCTCGGCACCGATGCTTTTCGAAGAGACCGTCGATACTGAGATGAAAAGGAAAGAGAAACTTCTGAGCGTCGAGCAGGCCGTGGCGCTGATCGCGGACGGGTCGAGCGTCGCGTTGGGCGGCCTGGGGCTTTACGGCGCGCCGATGGGAGTTGCGCGCGAGATCGTCCGCCAGGGGAAAAAAGAGCTCTCTTTGATCCTTTCTCCCGGCGCCGGCCTGCAAGCCGACCTGCTGATCGGCGCGGGCTCAGTGCGCGAAGTGCTCTGCTCCTACATCGGCTTCGAAGATCTCGGCCTCGCGCCCGCCTTTCGCCGCGCCGTGGAGTCGGCAAAGATCGAAGTTTTCGACGCGGACGAAGCCTTTGTGGTCTTTGGCCTTAAAGCCGGCGCCGCCGGCAGCCCGTTTTTTCCGCTGGCGGAAGGCATGGAGGGCTTCGACGGCGCAAGGTTGAATCCCAAATATTTTCGCGTCGAGGATCCGCGCACGAAGAAAAGCCACCTCTCAGTGCCGGCGATCAATCCCGACGTGACCGTGATCCACGCCGGGCAATGCGACCCCTACGGCAACGTGAGACACCTCGGCAGCCGCTTTACCGATTGCCTGATGGCCAAGGCGGCGCGCCGGCACGTGATCGTCAGTTGCGACGAGCTGATCTCACTTGAAGCCACGCAGCGGGAGCCGCAGCTCACATCCGTTCCCGGCTTTATCGTCGACGCGGTGGTGCATCTTTCCTACGGCTGCCATCCGACCTGCAGCCCGTCGCTCTACGAACGGGACGAAGAGCACCTGCGCGCCTATTTGAAGCAGAGCGCAACCGAGGAAGGGTTCCGCCAATATTTGGAAGAGTTCGTCCTGCGCCTCAACTTCCCTCAGTATCTTGAAAGGGTCGGCCGGGGAAAAATAACGAGCCTGTCCACGCAAGGAATCGGTCATGGAGAAAACAGCCTACACGCTTCCTGAGCTGATCGCCGTCACGCTGGCGCGCCACATCGAGGACGGCTGGCTCGCGGTCGTGGGCACGGCCTCCTACGAGGCCGCGATCGCCTGCCGTCTGGCGCAGATGACCCACGCTCCCAACTTCACCTGGCTGTTCGGCGGCATCGGCGCCGCCAATCCCCATCTGAAGCCCATGCCGCCGTCGACGGCGGATTTCCGCGGCATGCGCGGGGCGGAAGCGGTGATCGG
>JBGPGE010000198.1:0-5342 GCA_041483675.1 Binatia bacterium | reverse complement strand
GCAATGGGTAGCTACTTAATCCCACCGGCAGTATCGGATGCGCAGGCTCTCCGACCGGCCCTTCGACGTTGCTCAGGGTGGTGAGCTTGTCGAACCAGCGGCGTCTTTCTCTGCGAGGCCGAGGGGCGTGGCTTTTCGGGGAATGACGGAACGGGAACGTACCCGCAGGCCACAGCTTTGGAGCCGCTGGGTTTGGAACCGGACGCTGTGCAGTCCCTATCCCCTCGGCATCGGTAACATTGTTGGAGCGGTTTGTGGTAATCTGAGACGAAGTAACTGGGTTGCGGGCCGGTCGTTCATGCAGTTCATCGATGAAGTAAAAATCAGCGTCGAAGCCGGGCACGGCGGGCGGGGGTGTCTGAGCTTCCGGCGGGAGAAGTATGTGCCGCGCGGCGGGCCGGACGGAGGCGACGGCGGCCCTGGCGGGGATGTCGTCATGGTTGCGGACCCGCAGCTGACGACGCTCCTCGACCTGCGCTATCAGAGGCTTTATCGCGCCGAACGGGGGGTGCATGGCAAAGGAAAGGATCAGCACGGCCGGAGGGGCGAAGACAAAGTGATCGCCGTGCCGGTCGGGACGATCGTTCGCGACGGCGCGAGCGGCGAAATTATCGCTGACTTAAACGTCGCCGGCGAGCGGGTGGTGGTTGCGAAGGGGGGAATAGGGGGCAGGGGAAACGCGCGCTTTGTCTCCTCGACCAACCGCAGCCCGCGCAAGGTCCAGCCGGGGTTGCCGGGCGAGGAGAAAGAGCTCGACATTGAGTTGAGATTGCTGGCGGATGTCGGCATTATCGGGCTGCCCAACGTCGGCAAATCGACGCTCATATCGGTCATCTCCGCCGCGCGCCCGAAGATCGCCGATTATCCATTCACCACGCTCGTGCCGAATCTGGGCGTTGTCAGTTATGGCGAGGGACACAGCTTCGTCGTGGCCGATATCCCCGGATTGATCGAGGGGGCGCATCGCGGCGAAGGGTTGGGACATAAATTTCTCCGGCACGTGAGCCGGACGAGTGTGCTTATCCACCTGCTGGATGCAACGCGCGTGCAGGAAGAGGACCCGCTCGCCGACTGGCGCGCGATCAACGCCGAACTGGAGCTGTTCGATCCGGCGCTGGCGGCAAAGCCGCAGATCGTCGTGGCGAACAAGATCGACGTCACCGAGGGGCGGGCGAGCGTCGCTTTCTTGGAACGGCAGTTTGCCTCGAAAGGCATTCCCTTTTGCGCGATCTCGGCGGTGACGCACGAGGGGCTGCTTGAGCTCAAGCGGCTGCTCAGTTTCAAGTTGAAGGAAGCCAAAACCGGCAAGGGCGAGGACCGTGTCGCAGCGGGAGTTTAAGAAGAAAATCTTGAGCGGCGCGCGCCGCGTGGTGGTCAAGATCGGCAGTCAGATTCTCTCTTCGCCGGAAGGGATCGAAGAGGGGAGGATCAAGGGACTCGTGCGCGAGCTTGCCCAACTACACGACCAGGGCAAAGAGCTGGTCGTGGTCAGCTCCGGCGCGGTCGCCTCGGGCATGACGCGGCTCGGGCGCAAAGAGCGGCCCAGGACGATTCCGGAGAAACAGGCGCTGGCGGCGGTGGGGCAGATCAAGCTGATGGCGATCTACGAGAGCTGTTTCTCCCGCTTCGATAAGAACGTAGCCCAGGTGCTCCTCACCCACGAGGACCTCGCCAATCGCGCCCGCTATCTGAACGCCAAGCACACGCTGCAAACGTTGCTCGATCTCAAGATCATTCCGGTCGTCAACGAAAACGACACCGTGGCGGTCGAGGAGATGAAATTCGGCGACAATGACCATCTCTCGTCGCTCGTGGCGACACTACTGGAGGCCGATCTTCTGGTGATCCTCAGCGACGTCGCCGGCGTCTATGACCGCGACCCGAGGCTGCACAAAGACGCGCAGTTGCTCTCCGTCATCGAGCATATTAAATCCGCCAAAACAAAACTCGGTGGAAAAAGCCAGAGTGCGTACGGCACGGGCGGCATCGCGACCAAGCTCGACGCGGCGGAGAAAGCCGCCACCGCGGGCATTCCAACCATGATCGCTAGCGGCCTCGAAACCGGCATCCTGCAGAGAATCTTCGATCCGCAGGAGGAGACGGGCACCTGCGTCATCCCGGAAGAGAATCCCCTGGCGAACCGCAAACACTGGATCGCCTTCAATTTAAAACCGGCGGGGGACATCGTCGTCGATCAGGGCGCCTATGAGGCGGTGGCGCACAAGGGGAAAAGCCTGCTGCCTTCGGGCTTGAAAGAGGTGCGCGGCGCGTTCGGCGCCGGCGCGTGCGTGCGCTGTCTCAACGGCGAGGGAAAAGAGTTCGCGCGCGGCCTGGTCAACTACGGCGCGCAGGAGCTGGAGCAGATCAAAGGCTTGCACACGAGCAAGATCGAAAAAGTTCTGGGGTACAAGGCGTACGACGAGATCATACACCGGGATGATTTGGTGGTGCTGTAAGGCGATTGTAGGGGCGACCGGCCGGTCGCCCTTACTCGAATCCGACCCTATGAAGATCGGTCTATTCGGCGGGACGTTCGATCCCATCCACTGGGGCCACTTGCGCAGCGCCGAGGAGGTGCGCGAGGCTTTCGGCCTCGACTGGCTGCTGTTCATTCCGGCCTCCGTTCCGCCGCACAAGGCCAAAGGGGCGGCGACACCGGCGCGAGACCGCCTCAAAATGGTTCGCCTGGCGATCGCGAAAAACCCCGGCTTTGCCGCGTCGAGCGTGGAGCTTGATCGCCGCGGGAAATCCTACTCCATCGACACGCTGCGCTATTTTGCCGGGCGGCAAAAAAAAGGCGACGAGCTTTACTTCATCCTCGGCCGCGACGCCTTTCAGGACATCGGTTCGTGGAAAGAGTTTCGGAAAATCTTTCCGCTGTGCCATCTGATCGTCACTTCGCGGCCGGGCTGCGGCGCCGCGCTCGCGCTTCGCGACATTCCAATTGCGGCGCGAAAACTGTTTTGTTATGATCCGAAAACAAAAGCGTTCCGTCACAAGAGCGGCACCTATTTGCACACGATCAAATTGACGGATATCGCCATCTCCGCCTCAGAAATCCGGACGCGCGTGAAGAACGGAAAGTCCGTCCGCTATCTGGTCCCGGCGGAAGTGGAGGCCTACATCAGGCGAAAACGGCTGTATCGCGGCGCGGGTGGGGCGTAAACGAGCTTGGCGAAAATCGACTCCTGGAAAAGAGCTTTGCTCCTGACGCGCTTCGCGCTGGAGAAAAAGGCCTACGACCTGGCCCTGATGGAAGTGCGCGATCTCACCTCCATCGCCGATTATTTCATTGTCTGCTCCGGCCGCTCGGACAGGCAAGTGCAAAGTATCGCGCAGGGGATCGAGGAGGGTGTTCGCAGCGCGGGCATCCGGCCTCATTCGGTCGAGGGCGCGGGTAGAGGGCAATGGGTGTTGATGGACTTTTCGGATGTGATCGTCCACATCTTCTATCAGCCGGTGCGCGAATTTTACGATCTCGAAGGGCTCTGGGGCGATGCCCCCCGGCCGGAGCTGCCGGAACCCTATGCGACGCTCGTGCAGCAGTTTCGCCTCCGGGGCGAGCAAGAGTCTTAACGTCACCGTCCGCAGAGCCTACAAAACTTAGAGAGGAACAAGCATCGTGTCCGATCGACGTCCTTTAGTTCTGATCATCATCGACGGTTGGGGAATCAATCCACGCCGCGAGGGCAATGCCATAGTGCAGGCGGCGACTCCGAACATGGACCGGCTCGCTCGGGCCTATCCTTCGACGCAGATCTCCATCTCGGGCCTCGACGTGGGGCTGCCCGACGGGCAGATGGGCAACTCCGAAGTCGGCCACATGCACCTCGGCGCGGGCCGCGTGGTCTATCAGGACCTGACGTTGATCCACCGCGCGATCGACGACGGGAGTTTTTTTTCCAATATGGTCTTTCGCGGCGCTTTCAATAGCTTGAAGAACGCCGGCGGCCGCCTCCATCTTATGGGTCTCCTCGGAGACGGCGGCGTACACAGCCATCAGCGCCACCTTGAAGGGCTGATCGAGTTGGCGAGTAGACAGAAGATCGCCGCGGTATTTCTCCATTTATTTTTAGACGGCCGCGACACGCCTCCGACCAGCGCCGAGCGCTTTCTACGCGAATTGCGCGCCAAACTTAACGGCTATCCGGCGGTTAAGATCGCAACGGTGGGTGGCCGATACTACGGCATGGACCGGGACAAGCGCTGGGAGCGGACGGAGAAGGCCTACGTCGCCGCTGCCGAAGGGGCGGGCGCACGGGCGCCTTCCGCCGAAGAGGCGATTCGCAAGAGTTATCAGGACGGCATTACGGATGAGTTCGTGCTTCCGACCGTGGTCGAAAGCGCGATGCCGGACGGGCTGATTCGCGACGGCGACGCGGTAATTTTCTTCAACTTCAGGGCGGACCGCGCGCGGCAGCTGACGCGGGCGTTGACGCAGAGCGATTTTAAAGAATTTCCACGCACGCGGCTGCCGGCGCTCTCCGCTTACGTCACGATGACGGAGTACGACAGGAGCTTCGGTCTCCCCGCCGCTTTTCCGCCGAGAAATCTCGCCAATATTCTCGGCGAGGTCGTGAGCCTTGCGGGCATCGCGCAGCTCAGGATCGCGGAGACGGAGAAATACGCGCACGTCACCTACTTCTTCAACGGCGGCGAGGAGAAGAAATTTCCGCTCGAAGAGCGGATCCTCATCCCCTCGGTCAGGGATGTTCCGACGTATGATTTGAAGCCCGCCATGAGCGCGCGGGAAATTACCCGCGCGCTGGTCGAGCAGATCGAGGCGGAACGCTATGGCCTGACGGTGTTAAATTACGCCAACGTCGATATGGTCGGCCATACGGGAAACTACAACGCCACGGTTCAGGCGTGCGAAGTCGTGGACGAATGCATCGGCAAAGTCGTTGAAGCGACTTTGCGTCGCAAAGGACGGGCCATCATCACCGCGGACCACGGCAACGCCGAGCAGATGATCGACTACGAAACCGGCGAGATTCACACGGCGCATACCTCCAACCCCGTGCCGGTCATTCTGGTCGACGAGGCGCTGAAGTCGCGCCGTCTCAGCGCAGGCAAGGCGATCGACGTCGCGCCGACGATTCTCAAGCTGTTTGGCGTCCCGCAGCCGGCCGAGATGACCGGCCGCTGCCTGATTATGGAAGAATGATGAATTTTTAATCTCTACTGGGTCTAATTTCTCGCAGCTTGCTGCGTAGAATTTATTTCCTTTACGAAGTCCGTCATTCCCGCATGCTTTTAGCGGGAATCCAGGCGAAGTTAGGACTGGACCCCCGCTAGAGACATGCGGGGGTGACAATTGAGCAAGTGATTCTCGATTTGTT
>JBGPGE010000197.1:0-5436 GCA_041483675.1 Binatia bacterium | reverse complement strand
GGCCAGTCTCTGGGCGAAGGCGAACTCCAGACCCTTCGGCTCTCCCAATCCGAACGCCACGGATTCAGGGCCGAGCGTCGCTTTTAATTCGTTGAATTTCGCCGCTACCGTGCCGAGCGCCTCATCCCAGGAAATACGCTGCCATTTTCCTTCGCCCCTCGCTCCCACTCGCTTTTGCGGATAGAGCAGCCGGTCCTTGTGACCCAGAACCTCCGGGATGGTGAAACGTCCCTTGTTGACCGCGCACTGCTCCGCGTAGAGACCGCTTTCCATGTCCGGCTCGAGGTCCACGACCCGGCCATCCTCGACGATCGCGTTCATGCTGCAGTGCGCGGGGCAGAGGTGGCAAAAGGTTGGAACCTCGGTTCTCGTTGTCGCGCCGACGGAGCCGAAATTGGCCCGCCGCGCTATCTGGTCGGGATGGATAAACGATTCCATGGTCGGGCTGAAGCCGGGATCGCCGGTGGTAAACTTTTCCATGGTGACGATCTCTTTGCGATCCGCATCCATGGCCAGCACCAGGCAGGAGCTGACGAGCTTTCCGTCCATATAAACAGTGCAGGCCCCGCACTCGCCGATCCCGCAGCCCTCTTTGGTTCGCGACAATTTGAAATCTTCGGTCAACACATCGAGCAGGGTCTGCCTCGGCTCCACCGCCATTTCGCGGGCGTTGCCGTTGACGTTTAATAAAGTCGCATGCTTCATTGCTCTACTGTTCCATTGCTCCAAAGCAAACGCACTAATTGCGTTTGCTTTAGTTCCTCGCCCTGGCAATCGCCTGTTCCAGCCCTTGCCTGACCAGCATCCCGACCACTTTCCTTCTGTACGAAGCAAACCCTCGAAGATCGTCGATGGGGCGGGATTCATCGGCGGCGACCCGGCCTATCTCTTCCAGCAACTCCCGATCGTTCGGACCGCCGCTCAGCCGCTTGCCTCTAAGCGCTGCCTCCGCCTTGCTTGCCCGGAACGGCGTCGGCGCTACCGCGCCGAGTGCGATCCTGACCTCGCGGCAGACGTCTCCGTCCAACAACACCAAAGCCGCCGCCGCGGCCATGGAAACGTCCATCGCCCGCAGGCTGTGCTTCAAGTAGATGCACTGGGCGCGAGGGGGCGAATCAGGCACATGCACTTCGGCGATCAACTCGCCCCGGCCAAGGACACTTTTCCCCGGGCCAACGAAGAATTCATTCATCGGAACCAAACGTTCTCCACCGGGCCCCACGCATCGGACCGACGCCTCGAGGATAAGCAGCGGCGGAGCGAACTCGGCCGAAGGCGACGCGTTCGCGAGATTGCCTCCGAGCGTTCCCAGGTTCCGTATCTGGGGCGTTCCCAGCACTCCGGCAGCCTGACTCAAAACGCGGAATTTCTCGCCGATGAGCGCCGAGTCCATGATCGATTGAATCGCGGCCAACGCGCCGATTCGCAATCCTTCGTCGGCATCGTAACGGATTTGGTCGAGATCGGGGATACGTTTGATGTTGATGAGCATCCGGGGCAGCAGTCTCCGCTGTTTCATCTTGATGAACAGATCCGTACCGCCCGCAAAAAGCTGAGCGTCCGCTCCAAATCGGGAAAGCGCGGAACAGGCCTCCTCGACCGTGTCGGTCGCGATCATCTCGAATTCCGGCAATCCCAGCTGCACAGCCTATTTCTCCAATGACCCGCCGCCTGCTAGAGCCTTCGTTCCCTTAGCACGCGCCGGTCTATTTTGCCCTGCCCGGTTTTCGGCAGCTCGTCGAGGAAGTCGAAGGACCGCGGAATCTTGTGTGGGGCCAACCGCGCCCTTAAGAATCGTTGCAGCTCGTCCTGCAGATCCGCCGCGCCCCGCGCGCCGTCACTCAGGGCGACGAAGGCCTGGATCTTCGTCAGGCCGTCCCCGTCCTTTATCCCCAACACCGCGCACTCCTTGACGCGCGGACACTCCTGGAGAGTGCGTTCGACTTCCAGCGGCGACACCCACACGCCGCTCACCTTGACCATTTCATCGGCGCGCCCGACGTGCCAGAAATAGTCCATCTCATCCTGGATGAAAATGTCTCCGGTATTGATCCATTCGTCGCCCAAAAAAGTCGCTTTCGATTTTTCATGCTCGCGCACATAATACTGAGCGGAAGCGTCGCTCCGGGTCAGCAAAATACCCGGTTGTCCTTTCGCAACTTCCGAGCCGTCCTCATCTGCGAGCTTGATCTCCGCCAGCGGCGTGACCGTCCCCGAACTCCCCGGCCTGACCTTGCCCGGCCGGTTGCAGAGGTAGCCCATGCCCGATTCGGCGGAGCCAAAGCGATCGAGGACTTCGACGCCGAAGTTGTCCAGCCATTCCTGATAGAGCTGCGGCGAAAGCACTTCCCCCGAAGAGAGGCAGCGCCGCAGGCCGCTCAGGTCGGAGCGCTCATGTTTCGGCGTTTGGATCATCGCCCTCATCATGGTGGGAACGTTCAACATCGCCGTAGGCCGAAACTTCCGGATGAACTGAAATATCAGCGCCGCGGTCGGTTTTTCCCCGAACAGGATGACCGCGGCGCCGCTGCGCAACGCAAACAACAATCCATTATCGCGGGCGTAGTGAAAGAAGAGTTTCGGGACGAGCAGGACGATGTCGTCGGCGTTGTAGCCGAGAATACGGCTGAACGAGTTGTAGGAAAGAACGGAATCGCGATGCATGTGCGGGACGCCTTTGGGCTTGCCGGTGGTGCCCCCCGTGAAGTTCCAGAACGCAAGATCGTCCCTGTGCGTCGGCTCGACCTCGAGCCGATCGTCGGCGGAGCCGATCATTTCGCCCAGGCTGAATTCTCCCGGCTTGAGATCTCGGCTACTCGCGCCCGCAACGAGCAAGGCTTTGGGATATCTGGAATTTTTGGCGCCTTCCCTTACTCTTGCGAGTGTCGCCTTGTCGACCACCACGACCTTGGGCTTTACGAGATTCAGCAGGTACGCATAGTCGTGCGGCGTTAGATAGGTGTACGCGTGGGTGCCGACGCCGCCCACTTTCATCGCGGCGAGCCAGGCGGCGACCCATTCGGGGGAATCTTCGAGAATCAGCAAAACCCGGTTCTCGGGTTCGACGCCGAGCGCTTTGAGGACGTTTCCGAACCGATTGGTCAAACGCCACAGATCGAGAAAACTATAAGTTCTATCTTCATAGTAGAGCGCGGTCCTGTCGCCCCTGCCGTTCTCCAGATTCACGTCCAGATAATAGCTGCCGAGGTTGAGCCTCTCAGGCACGGAAAATTCGACCTGTTCGCCTTTGATCATTTTTAAGAAGTCGTCCTCAACCCGTGATAGAGCCGACTGAATGCCTCTTACCGCAATCGGAAACCGATGTCTATCAACTTATATCGAACACGGGGTTTGAATCCCCGTGTTCGACCAAAGGGGAGAGCTGCCGCTTCTCCCCTTTGGAAACGCCATCGGTTTTGTGCCCGCCTCAAGAGGCGGGGTTTACATTGAATCTAACAACCGGAGTAGGCTCCAGTCGGGTTGTGGGAGCCGGCTGTATCGAAGATCAAAAGCGCTTTGCCGCTCGATGCGGTTAAAAACGCTCAGCGAGGCGGCGCCAGATAAGAGAAGTCAAAGACTTGCTCGACCGCGATATCTCTAGCAATGCCCTCGGCCAGGCGCGCGTCGCGGATGGTTTCCGCCGCCAGGGCCGGATCTATCCTACCGTCCGGAGACTCGGCCCGTCCGTGCAGATCGTAGATCTTTGAAAGCAGGTCTTCATCTTCGATCCTGAGAAAACGTTTCAGGATCGGGATGACCGCCGGCTTCTGTTCTCTGGCGAAGGCCCGCGCCCGGCTTAAAGCCCGCGTCATTCTTCGAATCTGCTCCGGCTTGTGGTCCAGCTTCTCGCGCGCGGCGACCAGCCCCGTGCTGGGAATCCGTATGAAGGCGCCGGCGAAGCCCAAGTTTTTCAGTCCCGCCCGGTAGGCAACAAAGTTGTACGGGGGATTGAGCAACCCGGCCGCAATATTACCGCTCTTTATGGCCGCCAGCATGGCGCCCGAGCCCACGATGACGAGCAGCGACGCTTGCGCGGGATCCACGCCGGACTGCTGCAGCATGCGGCGCACGGTGACATCATGAAGACCGCCTCGCGAGGAGATCCCGATGGCCCTCCCCTTAAGCTCCGCGATGGAATTGATCTCCGGGATCGCCACCAGATCGAGAATCGGGCGATCGACGAACAGCATCAGGACCCGTACGTCGATGCCGCGCACCGCAGCGACCACTGCCGAGCCGACCGTTGTGGCGTAATCGAGATCTCCGCTGAGCAGCACCTTAATGGTCAGAGCCGCCGGCATGAGCACGAGGTCGACGCTAAGACCTTCCTGTTGGAAAAAGCCGCGCTCTCGCGCAACCGCCAATGGCATCATCGTCACGGTCAGCGATGGGATCCCTACCGTCACATTTTCGGCGTAGGCCCTCACGGGAGCCAAGGAAAATATAAGAATGCCAACGCCCAGGGCCGCCGACCTCAATCGTTGCGGACCGCGTTTTCTCTTTGCTTTCACGCGCAAACGTTCTAAGTGCATCGTTTGGAAGTAATGAAAAAAACTGGTTCTTCAGGCTTCCGTGTGGCTCACCGCAGAGGCGCAGAGGGCGCGGAGTAAAGAGTTTTTGAATGAATCACCCCGCAGCAAGCTGCGGGGTATCAAGAGGCCCTCGGATGACTTTTTCCCAAGTTGTCACCCCCGAATGTTTTAATCGTGGTTCGACGGTGCTCACCACGACCCTGAGCCACGTCGAATGGGTCGGGGGTCCAGTCCGAAATTCGCTTGGATTCCCGCTCATGGTTCGATCTTCCTCACCATGACCCTGAGCAACGTCGAATGGGTCAAAGCATGCGGGAATGACGGACTCTGGCAGTGCTACCAACCACCACTACGCAGCAAGCTCTGGGGAATTGACCCCAAAGCGATTAAAAAATACTCCGAACTCTGTGAACTCTGTGCCTCTGTGGTGAAAACTCCTTCACAGGAAATCCTGAAGAGCCAAACAACTTAAAACCGCCCCTCTTGCTCTAACTTTTTTACAAAGCTGTCGTCTATCAGATCCTCCGCTTTAAGGCGACCGATCTTTTCGTTGACCGAGCCGAGGAGCCTTACGGCATTGCGCACCCCTTCGACGTTGGGAGAGATCCTGCGCTCGTACATGGTTACCATTCTGCCGTAGCCTTCCGCCGCGTCCTCGACCCGGGACAGGCGGAGCCCTTTGGCCAGACTCTTGGTGGCCTGCGCCTGATTGGCAGGCTCCTGAATGAATTTGATCGCGTCGACCAACGCTCTCAGCAGTTTCTCCGTAGTATCGGGAGCGGCGCGAATATAGCTACGCCGGGCCATGATCCCCGTGCCCTGATATGGAATGCCGAGCTTGGCGCAATCGGCGAGGATGCGGAATCCCTGCCGCTCGAGAATCGAGGCGAAAGTATAACCCATG
>JBGPGE010000196.1:0-5493 GCA_041483675.1 Binatia bacterium | reverse complement strand
TTGGAGACCTGGAGCATGACGTTGCGCAACATGTTCAAAAGCCCTTGTTTTAGGGTCTGCGTGCCCTGCATGACGCCTTCTAATGTGCTCTGTATTCCCTGAGCGACCGAATCGAATGCGTTCTCCACGATCTTGACCATCTTAAGGCTTTCGAGTTGTGTCTTGAGATTTTCAATTTCCGGGCTTGCCGCTTGAAATCCCTGCTGGAAGAGACGCACCATTGCCGCTTTGAGAGCATCGATTCGCGCCGTCGTTGAGTCAAATTCTATGCCGAAGACCTGTGTCTCCTTGGCAATGAGATCCATCTGTTTTCCCAACTCGCGCAGCGGGCCGTCCGAACTGACCAGATCACCCACGAGTTTTCCGAAATCGCGCCACTGCTGGCCGGTGCGCTCGAGCGTGGTATCGGCGCGATCGTTGATCGAGGCTAGAAGCGCATCGAGCGATAGTTTCGTTCTCTCGAATTGAGTCTCCTGTCTGATAAGGGCCTCGATGACCTTCTGGATAGCCGGCGGAAGCTTGTCGACGCCGAGCTCGGTCGCAATCTGCATCGAGAGCCGATATCGAAGCGCGGCGGCCGAGCCGCGGGTAAGTTCGATCTCCTGAGCCTTTAATGCCTCGATCTGTTTTTGGAGAGACTCGATCGCGTTCTGGACTTTCACAGGATCGGGGCCGAGTTGTACCGCAGGTTTGGCCTGGGTCGCCGCCTTGGTCATCTTCTCATAGACCGTCAGAAGACCCGTCAATCTGGCTTGAAGCTCATTCATTTTCGGATTGGCTTCGAAGGCATCGCCCATCCGATTTTTCATGTTGGCGAGAAAAGCACTCAGATTCTGGATTTGTCGCGAGATCGCATCGACCTCGCTGAACGACGTCGCTTCGGCGCCCTTTCCTATAAGCGCGGCCCAAAAAGCGGCCGTTTCGGCGGTCACTCTGATCATCATGTCTTTCAGGTCGCCCAGCGCCTTGAATCCCCGTGCGGCTTCGCTACTGAGCCGCGGCAAGCCGTGATCGGCGACCTGGAGTAGAACGGGTATCAACTCGGCGGCGGAGCGGCCGAATATCTGCGTCACGAGCGCGACTCTCTTATTTCGGTCCTCGACCGTGCCAAGAGCTTCGGCGAATCGCTGGAGAAATTGATCGGGTGTGAGCGAGATCAGCTCGCGAACGTTAAGGCCGATTTCTTTCAGGGCGAGCGCTGCCGGATCTGCCTCGCTATGGATATTGCCCAAATTTTTCTGGGCGCGGAGAATCCCGATCGCGAATTGCTCGATCGAGGCGCCGGTTTGTTCCGCGATCGGCTTGAGCGCGCCCAAGACCTCGATGGAAAGACCTGTTTGCTCGGACAGATCGGAGAGACTGTGCCCCAGATCGATCAGGCTCTTGGCATAAAGCGCCATGCCGCCGACGCCGAGCGACACCCCCATAACCGATTGGAGCGTTCTGACGCCGGTGGAAACTCCACGCAGCGAAGATTCTATCTTTGAGGAAGTTGTCGAGACCTGATCGGTCAGGCGAAGGATTAACTCGGCAACCCTGGTATCATTGGCCATTACGTTTTATTTCCCTTCAAGGAATGAAGGAGCATTTTTGTTGGACTGTAGCCCATCGCGCGCTCGCGCGCGCGATGCTCGGTCTTCAAATCCCCCGCTTCTTTGGATTCGGGAAAAGCAATTAGAAAATTGAGATATAGCTCGCCCGGAGTCAGAGCGAGAATTTCCGATGGAAGGCGGCCATAGAGCATTGCGAGTTCATGTACCAGCCGGCGACTCTTTGTCTTTGCGAAAGGATTCGGCTTCGGCCGCTGCCTCCTTCGAGAAACCGCTAAATTCCGCGATCGCAGCCGCTGCAAACGTCAAATCCTGATTGGAGAGGTCCGAAATATGTACGACGTCGGGATTGTCGAGGTCTTCCGCCTTTTCGCTGAAATGCGGCGACATGGAGCCCTTAGTCAGCATCAACCCGGCAAATCTGACTATCTGCTCGCCCGTGAAGTTGGGTTTTTTTTCGGCTGAATCGTCTCCCGAAGATGGCAGGGGAATTTCACCGTGCCCCACGAAATCCATGGCGCTGAGCTTACGAATCTCGACGGTAAGACCGGACGGAAGGGTAATTTCTTTCCGGCTGAGTGCTCTGAACTCTTTTGGAGATGAGGGCAAAGGCAGATCCTCCGTGAAAAGGAAAATTTAGGCTAAATAGACCGGCTGCGCGTTATAAACGAATGCGACGACCGGCGGATTGGTGCCGTCTTCCATGATGTCGGCTTCGTAACTCAAAATCTCCTGCTGAGATTTCTGATCGCGCTTGAACGGCTTTAACTGGAACTTGGGAATGATGAGAATGAAGCCAAACTTGAATACGCCGGTGGCGGCGATGATCGTCCCGGAGTCGCAGTTGACCTCGAGCGCGAGCTTTTTTTGTAGGAGGTAATAATCCAGCTCGGTCGCTTCGGTCGCGCTGTCGCATTCGATAGAGAGAGAGAGGCTGCCGCTGCGCTTCTTGGGATGGAAGTTTTTCCGCACCAGGCCGGTCGACGCCTTATAAGCGGCCTCCAATTCGAAATTGTTCTGCCATTTGTGCGAGAAGGTATCGAGCCGCGTGGAAAGATCGACCGCGCCGCCACCGATGTTGGACGCGCCTTGAGTGGGAGTCGCGCCGATCGTGATCGGAGTGCCGGCCGTGTCGATGATAAAAACTTTGCTGTCGCCCAATCGTAGCCAGTTCTCCAAAATCGACGCAGTAAAGGCGTCCGCGGCCGTGGCGCGACTGCCGGAACCGACGAGCTGTGCCTCGAACCCCCAATAGGGACCGTTTATGTCGATCGTGTATCCAGCTCCCTTGAGGCCGGTAAATTTGTATTGTCTACCGCTGTCCATCTTGGCCTCGGCGCCGATCGAGGGAAGGGAGATAGCGGCGGAGCGCGTGATCTTGTGCCGATAGGCTGTTAAAGCCCCGTCTTGAGTGGAAACGACCAAGCCCTGGCATAGAGCCAAGAGACCGGCCAGAGTGTTTGGCTTGGCCATCGGCTCTTTATAGGTGCCACTGACGCCCTGGCGGACTATCTCCTGCTTGGTGATAAGATCGTAACCGGTGACTACGTTCTCGTCCTGTTGGATCGTGTCATCGAAATTGATAAAGCTGTGCGCGCTGCCGTCGTCGAACTCGCTCATGGAGCATGCTGAGCCGCCGGTCCACGCGGCTGGGCCGGCATCGAAGACGGCTTCCTTATCGAACACAGAAAGCATCAGCTTATCGACTTCGTGACGTTGCAGGCCCATGGGTTACTCCTCTTTTGACGGTTTGGCGGCCTCGGGCGCGGTCTGAGGTTTGTCCGCGATAGGCTCGTAAAAATTGGACGGAAGTGGGTCCTCGGATTCTATGAGTTGACCGACGAGACGATCCTCAAAGCCGCCGTTCTCTGAATCGACTCGATGCGATTGGATGACGCGGTATTGCATAGTTACACCTGTTGGCGTGGGTCCGCCGTCAGAGTTTTGATATGCGCCTCGTATTCCGTGTCCGCGCCCGCTTGTGGCCAATCCTTGTCCAAATAGAGCCATCGCCTGGATCGTTTGATCGTGTTCTCCGCAAAGCCACCGCGGCGTGGATCGGTGAGGATCGCGGTGTCGATGTCGGCCAGAACGTCCAGCAACTCGTAGCCCGCTTCCTCGTCGGCCTTATCCACTACGGTCCGCACCACGAACTTGATCGACTCGAAAGTCTTGATTGTCGGCGTTTCTATCGGCTCGTCATCGAGAGGCACGACCGCGGCGGAAGGCCTCACAACGTTATCCGGCTCATATGTTCCGAAACACGCGGTCTTTACCGATGTGATGTTGCCGAGCACGGCCACAACGTCTTTGAAAACTTTCTTTTCGACCGAGTCCGCCATTAGGCCGCCCGCCTCATATAGAAATCGATCTGGTGCTGCATCTCGCGCTCGAGCCGTTCCTCGATGACCTGTTTCATCGCGTCCTGGATGGTCTTACGCACGAAAACCAGCGGGATCGAAGGACCGAAGCGCTCGTCAATCGGTAGACGCGAGCTGCCGCGCCGCTTGAAAATTCCTTCGTGGCCACTCCGCATCGTGGCGATAAAAGCGCCCGCCAATAGCTTTCGCACCTTGCCGATTCGATAGGTCACGCCCTTCCTCGTCTGTCGCGCGTTGAACTCGATCAGCGGGATACGCCTGCTCGTCGCCACGACGGCCGCCTCGAGGTTCGAAGCCGTGGCCTGCCGGATTACCATGGCCTCGCGGATTGCGCTTTGATTGAGCCCCAGGTTGGCGGCGATAGCCCTGACGCCTACCGTCCGGGCCCCGGCCGCAGTCCGATTGAGAGCCCGCGCGCCGGCCTTGCGCCAATCCGCCTTCATGTCGCGAACGATATTGCCGAGCCAGTTCGGGTTGCCTTTGATGGTGAAAGATTCCATGAAACGAATCAGAGGCGGCGGGCGGGGGCTCAACTGACTGAGCCCCCGCTGGTCGATGTGCCGCCTTCCGGATTAGGTGTCTTCGGCCAACTCGACGACAACCGCGGGCTTGGTGCAGAGACAGAGAGGATTGCTCTGCGCCTCCATGTCGATGCCCTTCCCCATGTGCTTCGTGTCCGCGCGCGACTCGATCGGGAGGCCGTTGGGGCTCGGGATCTGATTCACGCGATCGATGTAGTCCGAGGGGCCGAACTTGGTCACGAAGAGCCCGGGCGCGCCGATCGGGAAGAGATAGGCTTTGGTCGTCGGGACGAAGGCGGTGGCGCCTACGCTGCCGCGGTAGTTTTCCCACATGACGTTTCCGAACGGGAACGCGACGTAGGGCCGCCCGGTGTCCTGGGCATAGGTGGCCGCCGCTTGCCAGTTCAGGAACTTATCCTGGACCGTGGCATGGCCCACGAACTTGTCGTAGAAGCTATCGCCGCAAAGCGCGTAGTAACCGGTGTACGGCGTGTTTTTGAGTTGATTGAGCGAGAGCCGGACCGCCTGGCGAATCTGCTTGAGAACCGAAGTCGTGGCGGTGTTGAGGAGCATCTGAGCAGTGGTCTGCGAGACGCCGAACTCGGTGAAGAGGTTGTAGATCACGCTGCTCGCGTCCGCATCGAGAATCTGGCCTCGGACCGCGCCGATTCGGTGGAACTCAAGCGTCGCTTCCAGATCCATCGCCATTCGGTTGAGCTTGCGGTTACGCAGCTCTTCGACCGCCAGAAGGATCTGGCTCGGGGTCATGCCCGCTGCATAGCCGCGGACGCCTTGGATTTCTTCCGCCGTGATCGCGCTTGCGATCGGCAGATGCCGGGTGACGAAGCTCCGGGCCTTGCGCTTGTCGTTCGACTTTTGCGCCGCCGGGCCGCCATAGATCTGATCGGGCACCAGCTTCAAGGTGCCGTAGTCCTCTTCGATAACGATATTGCGCGTCGGAACGCCCTCTTCCTCGAAGATGCCCAGTTGGCCGAGGCGAGCGGGCAGGTAGTCGGTCTGATTGACCGCATTGGTCAGGTT
>JBGPGE010000195.1:0-5517 GCA_041483675.1 Binatia bacterium | reverse complement strand
TTCTACAAGAATTCTCCATCACGCATCCGAGGCTGGAGATCAGCCCAGATGGCATGCCTCCACTTGACCGCGCCAAATGCAGTAATGCATGTGGAAAATTTTCTTAATGACGTACAGAAGGAAAAGATGCGGCAGGGAAAGCTGCAATTTATCCCAGGGCCACCAAGTGTGATAGAAGAGTCACTTCTTTGCGGCTTTGTGGGCCGAAAAGAGCAAACCGGCCATCCCTCTCAAAAGCCACTTTCGGTTATCGAAAGAACCGTTCTCATGGCTACGGCACGAGGAGAACTCGCTGTCGATTTGATGAGCGGTTCCGGAACCACCGGAGAAGCATGCATGGCGAACGAACGGTTTGTCATTCTCTGCGACATTTCAGAGGAATACACGAGGATTGCAGAGGAAAGACTCGGCATCGCACGAACTGAATTCAATGAATCGCTTCTTTCCCTTCTGGATTCTCAGGACAACCATCTTCCGCAAGGAGCAGCTTCTCTACCATCAACTTACCCCCGTGCTTCTGCGCCCCGCCACCGTGGTCGTCGCAATCAACTCGAACTGGAAATTCAATAGTAGACGCGAACAAGCAAATACAGCTTACAGGTGACCCACGACAGGCCACCTGAAACTGATTTGTGACGTTCGGCAAAGAACGCTCTGCAGACTGTCACCAGTGATGACTGAAGGCCGGCGGAAAAGGCAGGAGTCGTTGAAGGCTGAGTATGGCGCGTTCTACACGGAGGTGTCGCGGCTCATGCGGGGGGCGGACCCTATTCGGCTTATCGCAATCGGGGCGCCCGAGGATGAATATGATGTGGAACTGCGTACGATCTTGCCGCGGCTCCGCGAGGCGAAGTCGCCCGACGATGTCCAGCGGATCGTGCACGAAGAGTTCGTCCACTGGTTCAGCGCCGAGATAGCCGGGCCGGCGGCGTAATACGCGGATGTCTCTAAGAACATCTGGGAAGTTTGGAGCAAATTCGCCGGCGGTGGCTAGCCCGGATTATTCACCGCCGAGGCGCGGAGGGCGCTGAGAAAATTAAATGAGAATATCATCTTGAAGAAACCCTCTGCGAACTCTGTGTCTCTGTGGTGAATACGCTGCAGATGTTTTATCGCGCCCCTTCGGGTCTGAGCCTCAGGGTCGAAGACAAGATGCCAACGCGGCGAGATAGGTCAAAGACCGTGCGTCATCAATGGGGAAACGCGTTAGCCGCTTTTGTTTTCTTACCGCTTGTAACGGCCTGCGTTATTTTCACGCCACAGGTGGGTCGGGACTCGCCGGCTGAAGCAGATAGCGGATACATTTACGGCCGGTTTACCCTGACCACCCCTGAGTCGTCGAGTTTAGGGGGCGGTTTGGTCAAGATGGGGCTGGTTGTCGCTGACACCAGAACCGGCCTACCATACACCATACAGTTCCTGCGCTCGCGCCAGATTTCAGTCGTAGCCGTTAGGCCCGGCACGTACACGCTGTCAAAACTTGCATTCGGGGGCGCAAACTCTGAGACGATGGGCGAAGAAACTCTCACGCACGAGAAACTGACCAAAGAATTTCGCGTCGAACCCGGGAAGGTTTACTATATCGGAGACTTTTTGGGGCTAACAAACCGCCCTTCGATTTTTTCGAAAGTGGATTGGAGTCTGCAATCGATCAGAAACAACTATGAAGCAACGACGAGGGATTTCAAACAGAGGTTTCCTAAATTCCAAAATGTGGAGTCTGTTTCGGCCAGCTACGAATACCCTTGAGGCGTCCGGTCGGCTTCCGATCCATTAGCAGGGAAGTGAAACCTGCTTCTCATTTCTTCTCTTACTCTCCTGACTCGGGATCATTCTAGCGACCCGGTTCTGAATCGTCGATCTCCCACACACGCACCGGGCGGCCACGCGCCCGCAAGATGGGTTCTACCATCTTTTGCATTCGTACCACGATGCGCACTTTTTCGGGGAAAGGCAGCGCGGCCAGCTCGCGCCGGCGCTTCTCCTTTGCTGCGATGAGTCGTGCGATTTCCGGTGGTAGCTTGTCCATTTGATCCGTCTG
The DNA here is from genome assembly GCA_041483675.1 of Binatia bacterium. Taxonomy (GTDB): domain Bacteria; phylum Desulfobacterota; class Binatia; order UBA9968; family UBA9968; genus 2-12-FULL-60-19. Next base: position 3,476 of record JBGPGE010000195.1, on the reverse strand, counting down.
GCTTCTACATTTACCACGCCGGGCGAATCGGCGGCAAACCCACCCTCCGGAAGGCTTTCTTTTTGGGCGAATCGGGGTAGTATGAGGCTTGGCGTGACGGGAGATTAATATGGGCCTCACGGTTCTAGAAATTGAAGTCGGGAACCCGGCTACTCCGCAGGTCACTGAAAAGGTCGAATTTCTGGTCGATTCCGGAGCCATTTACTCCGTGGTCCCCGCTCCGATCCTGGACAAGCTCGGAATAAAACCTCTGACTCAGCAGGAGTTCCGACTGGCGGATGGAACGAAGATCGTGCGTAAAAAGGGTGTCGCGCTGTTTAAGTATGGCGACCGGATCGGTGGAGCGGACGTCATCTTCGGTGAAGAAGAAGACAGTTTGCTTCTCGGCGCCTTTACCCTCGAAGCCCTTGGTCTGTCGCTTAATCCGCTGAAACGGGAGCTGACACCGCTGCCGATGATTCTCGCGGGCCTGCCTAGGAAAATCTGACCGAGCGATGTCCAACGGCGAGAAAAGCTACTTCGATCCTCTCGTTCTTGCCCGCCTCTCCAATCTCTATCTCAAGGCGCGCTGCGTGGTGGAGGGCGTCATGTCGGGGATCCACCGCAGCCGCTCCAAGGGATTCAGCGTCGAGTTCGAGGAGCACCGGGAATATTCTCCGGGCGACGAGATCCGCCGCATCGACTGGAAGGCGCTCGGAAAATTCGACCGCTACTTCATCAAAGAGACCCAAGACGAGACCAACCTCCGCGCCACGCTGATCCTCGACGCCAGCGCGTCGATGGATTACGGCTCCAACGGCATCACCAAGTTCCAGTACGGCTCCATTCTCGCCGCGTCGCTCGCCTATCTCATTTTGAAACAGCAGGACGCCGCGGGGCTCGTGACGTTTTCCAATCGCGTCGAGTCGTTCATTCCGCCGCTCGCCAAGCGCGGCTACGTGTTCGAAATCCTGCGCGCGCTCGAAGCGCAAAAACCGGCCGGCGAGACGGACGGGGGAAAGATTCTCCAGGAGATCGCCGGGAAGATGAAGCGGCGAGGACTGGTGGTCCTGGTGTCGGATCTGCTCGATGACCCCGGAGAAGTACTGAAGGGGTTAAGGCTCTTCCGCTTCAAAGGCAGCGACGTGATCGTCTTTCACTTGCTCGATAGCGCGGAGCTTGAGCTTCCCTTCGACGGCAATATTTTGTTTGAAGACATGGAGCAGACCGACCTCAAACTTACGGTCGATCCCCAGACGATCCGCAAGCTCTATCGCGGCGTCGTCCAGGAGTTCGCCGATCACCTGCGAAAGGAATGTCACCAGAGCGCGATCGACTATCAGCTCGTCTCGACTTCGACCCCCCTGGACCATGCCCTGGTGAGCTATCTCACCTGGCGCGGGTAATCGGCGATGTCGCTTTTCTTTCTTCACCCCGCATATCTCTACGGCCTGATCGCGGCCTCCCTGCCGATCGTGATCCACCTGCTCAACCGGCGGCGCGTCAAGCGCATCCGCTTCCCGGCCGTGCGCTTTCTGTTGCTCACGCAAAAGCGCATCTCGCGGACCACGCGGCTCCGCCACTGGATCCTGCTGGCGCTCAGAACTTTCGCGGTGATCTTGCTGGCCTTCCTGCTCGCCCACCCGATTTTTCAGACCGGCGCGGGGCTTCTGGCCGGAGGCGGGTCGTCGATTGTGGCGTTGGTCCTGGACAATTCGCTCAGCATGAAATGGACCGGCGACGGCGACGGACTCAAACAGGCAAAGGCCGCGGCGAGCTTCCTCATCTCCTCGCTCAAAGAGGGCGACCGGGCGGCGGTAATCCCGACCAACGGGCAGGGAAACGAGCCGCTTCGTCTCAAGCGCGAGCGGCAAATCCTTTTGCGAGAGCTGGAGAGCGTGAGCCTGGCCGACGGCGGCGCCGACCTGACGAACGCGCTTAAGAAAGCCTACGAGCTTTTGAGAGAACCGGCGGCGGAAAAAGAGATTTGGATAGTTACCGACATGGCGCTGACCGACTGGGACCGCTTCCGGCTCTCCGCCGTTGGACAATACGATCCGTTGATCCCGATTAAAGTCATCAAAGCAACCCGCAGCGCCGGCGCGGCGAACGCGACCGTCAAAGAGGTTAAGCTACGCGGGCAGGAGGTGAGCGTCGGCGTGCCGATCCAGGTGCAGGCGACGCTCGCGAATTTCAGCGACGCGGAGATCAAGGATCTGCTGGTCCAGCTGCACATCGATGAACGACCCAGGGAGCAGCGGCTCGTCTCGTTACCGCCCCGGGGAGAGTCGGAGGTAAGCTTTCAGTTCGTGCTCGACTCTCCCGGCCCTCACTCCGGCGCCGTGACGATGAAGAAAGAGCGGGTCGCGGGAAACGACACCGTTCACTTCGCGCTTGAGGCCGAGGACAAGCTCAAGGTTCTGGTCGTGGACGGCGATCCGCAGACATCTCTGGTTCAAAGTGAAACCTTTTTCTTAACTCGGGCGTTAAATCCCGCAGCCGAAGGAAGCGCCTCTCCTTTTCTTCCAACGGTGGTCATTCCCGAAGGGCTGGCGGGCGTCGCGCTCGACGGCTACCGTGTCGTGGTTCTGTGCAACGTGGCCTCCATTCCCGACGCGGCGCTCGCGCGGCTTCGGGAATATATCCGCCGGGGCGGAGGCGCGCTCGTTTTCCTGGGAGACCGTGTTCAAGTGAACGAGTACAATGCCAAGCTCTTCGACACCCTGCCATCTATCCTCCCCGCGCGCCTTCGAGAGAAGCGGGCGCTCGCCGAAGGCGGCGGCGAGAAGATCGAGAAGATAGACTTGAGCCATCCCGCCTTCGCCCCGTTCGCCGACGAGATCCTGCGGGAATCGCTCGGCTCGGTCCGCGTGCGAAGCTACTTCCGAGTCGAAAGTCCGGCGCAGCCCGCGCTGGCGACGCTGGCGAACGGCGACCCGCTGGTGATTGAAAAAAGATTCGGCGCCGGACGGCTCCTGCTGGTCAACACGGCGGCGGACCGGGATTGGAGCGATCTCCCTCTGAAAACCGCCTATTTGCCGCTGGTTCAATCGCTCATCCATTATCTCCAGGGGGGGAGAAAGGGCGTGTTCGACGGCGGCATCGCCGTCGGTGGCGTCAAAGAGTTTCCCTTGCCGCCCTCCTACGTCGGCAAGAGTTTGAGGATCGTCTTGCCGGACCGAAGAGAACGGGAGTCGGCCATTAAGGCCGACAAAGAAAAGGCGGCGGCCTCTTTTCAGGAGAACGACCGCGCGGGAATTTATCGTCCGCTCCCGCCCGCGTCCTCAGACGGGCAAGCGGCGATACCGTCGATCTATGCGGTCAATGCGCCGTTTCTCGAGTCGCGCCTCGATGCCATAAGCGACAACGAGCTGGTCGGACGGCTCAGCCCTATTCGCACTGAGATTATTCCCATCGAATCGCTCAACCAGGGCGGCAAGAGAACCGACCTTTCCGTTTCTATGCTGCTCATGCTCATTGTGACCTTGGCCGCGGAG
>JBGPGE010000194.1:0-5591 GCA_041483675.1 Binatia bacterium | reverse complement strand
GCGCGAGACCTCGAGCGCAAAGCCATCGAAAGCGCCATAGGATAAAAACCGGGCCTCGTATTCCGAAGTGTTGTCGGGATTGGTTGTCCAGTTGATGTCAACGGTCGCATCCTTCGTGGAACCGGTATAATCCGGGATCGTGCGCTCCTGGCCGGCGCCGGTCCCTGCGATGATTTTTATCTTCGCAAGATTGAAATAGTCGTCCACGGCCGGCGCCGTGGACTTGAGCCGGATCGTGCTCGATGTCCCGCTCTGAGCCTTGCCGCCCTGGACTGCAAGCCCGGGCGTCACATCGAAGACCAGATTGGTGGACCATGTGCCGTCCTGATTTAAGATGAGCTGCTGCTGTACGGCTACGTCGGACAATGGGATCGGCGGCTGAGAAGTTTGTGGACCGAGAAACTTTTGTGCGATCGCGTCAGGAATGGTCGGGCTATCGTAAACCGAAGAGACGACCTCGGAGGCGGTGACTTCAAACGTCCCATCGCCCATCGACTTGATACTTTCAAAAAGCACGGTCGGCGTATGGACGTTCTGCTCGCCGACAGCAAATATATCTCCCTCGACCGGCGCTGTGCTGAACGCGCTTGAAACATCTACCTTGCCCCACCGACCGGCGCCGGTGGAGACGGTGCGTTTTTCGGTTACATTGTTGGCGACGTGTGTAACGATGACCTCATAGGTCTTGCCCCCTTCGAACGTGACGAGAAGTCCGCTCGGCAGAACGACCTGGGTTATGGTCGAGCCTATGGGCAGCGTCCCCTGCCAGCCGTGTTTGTTCTTGGCGGTAGAGTAAGAAAGATAGTTCCAATCCATTACCTGAGCGGCGCGCGCGGTCGCGGTCGGCTTGAAAGTGTGCCGGCGTTTGATGAGCTGATCTTTCCTGCGCAAAAAGACCGCCTCACGAACGATCTGTGAGCGCCGCGTGATCGAATCGTATTGATAAGATTTCGGCCGTACCGGATCGGCGCCAATCGCCGGGTCTTTGTCCTCGACGGCGCCGGTTTTATAATTTTTCGCTTCGTCGGTATGAGAGATGCGCACCGTATTGATCGATTTGTCAACAAAGCCGAAAATGGTTTTGACTGCACCACCATGGTCCTCGATAATATTGCCGGGATAAGAATAGAGCATGTTCGGACTACGTGGCCGGTCGATCAGCGGCGCGAGCTGCAAACCATCCGGCACCAGCGAGCACCGCGCCTCACCCAGGATCTCGTCACGGATGTAGTCCCAACCTGGTTTCAGTTCGTTGATGACGTGGTCGCATTTGTCGCGCCGTTCGTTTACCGCACCAGTTCCGGGCACCATCTCGTCGAAATAGGGTTGCTCGGCAACGGCGGTTAAATCCTTAAAGAGGCTTTCGGAAAAACGGTGTCCAAGGCCTTGTGTCGGATGCGTCAGGATACAGCGGAGAACGAATAGCCTCTTGTCGGTCCACTGATTCACGTAAGTCGAGCCGTCCCAAACTCCGCCCACAAGCTGCGGCTGTTTGCATTTATGGCCCTTCGCCAGCACGCTGAACTTCATATTGTCGAGGCCCTGAATCTGACTGGAGCTGACGCCGAAGAGTCCGACGATGCAGTTGCCCGGATAGGTCCGCGTGGTGAACTGCGTTTCGACGACATTGAAGAGGTTCGGCCGGGCGGCCGGGCTGTTGCTCTTTTTCAGGCCGAACCGGAGATCGTATGTGTCCTTTGAGCCGAAGTCGTGATCGATCTGTTTGTAGAGCGCCGATTGGCTCGAGTCTCTCCAGATGACCGGGCTTTCTCCGATCTCCGCCCACGCACCGGCGCCCGCGCTGCTAAGCTTCGATTCTATTTTTATTTCCACGGTGGCTTTGCCGCCGGCGGCGGATTGCAGTGCCGCAATGCTGAGGATGATGCTCACTCGATCCACCTGGGTATGGGTGGTGTATACAATCGGATCGCCGGAGTTGACCGATCCTTTCAAAATCGTGCTGACCTTGATCTTCGCTTTTTTCCCGATCAGCGCAGAATCGTCGATGACCATCGAATCGATATCGCCCGACGTCCCGTCGAAAGAGACGGTAAAGATCATGTTAGGCGAAGTTCCCTCTGCGCTCACCGTTACCGAGCCGAGGCCGGAGATCGCCTGCAACGCCGTCTGGACCGCGGCCGCGTCCGCGTTGTACGCCAGGGCCGATGTCGTGCCGAAAGTCGGCACGTTGATCGGATACGTCCCGCCGGTCGGGCTGCCGGAGATCTCGTAGCTCTGGATTTCGACTTTGTGCGGGATCTCGCGGCCGTCGCTGTAAACCTGCTCGACGTTCTCGAATCCCGGGATGACGGTCTGGCTGTTCGTGCCAAGCCGGGTTACGATCGACGCGCCGACATAGTTCGTGATCTTCATCTCGTTGATTTCCGGATCGCTCACGTCCTCGTAGCCGTCGCCGCCGGTGCCGCCGACAAGGTAAAGCACGCCGAATTTCATATGGCGGCCGTCGTCTGAGACATCGTTGCGGCTGCCGATGATGTGGGGGAAGATTCGCCGCGTGCCGTGTATAAACATCTTCGGCGTCCCCTCTTCGGTGGTGTTGCTGAGACCTGCAATGCCGTAGCTCGATTTTTGTTTTCCTTGATTTGGAGTCTTTGGACCTGGCATCAGGAAGTGCATCAACAAGGAGGCCGTCAACGAAATAGCCATCATGACGAGCATCACCCAGAGCGGGACGGCAAAAAATCCGCTGGCCGGCTGGAGAAGGATCTCGTCGCGATCCTCCGGGCGATAATTGCGCCAATCGGCAACGACGACTCCATTTATCATACAGAGCCCGATCTGATCGGCGCCGGTGGCGGCGATCTCGCCCAGGGTCGCGCCCGAAGACTTAAAGCGTATACATCTATTTCCCGATCGCAGCAGCATCAGAGAAACGCCTTGTGCCGCGCCATATGAGAAAGCGCGAACTTCCATTCGGGCCGGGTAATATCATCCCGCGCCACGCCGTTTGTATCTTCGTTGCAGTGAGTAAACCAGCGCGCATCGAGCATTATGCCCACGTGCCTACGCTCGGCGATGTCGCCACGAAACACGACAGCGTCCATGAATTGCGCCGGACCTTCCACTAACTTAAAATCCTTGCGGACCTCATGAAGATCCGCCGCTATCTCTATCTCTCGGAGCCGGAAAAGATAGCGGAACCAGTCCTCGCAATTAGAAAAACCGCTCTCCGGGTCGCCGCCTTCAAGCCGATAATATACATGGCGCTGCGGGCCGATCATGGAGTCGATGATCGATAAAATCTCTTCCCGACTTTTCATAGAGAGAATTTCGCCATCGTCCTGACGATCCCCGGAAATTCATCTTGCAGGATAACTTCGCGCGGCAATTGCTCCTGCAAACCGAGATTCCAGCCTAGAACAAAAGAGCAGATTAGATCGTCGGCTTCGACGTATTGGACCTGTAAAAGTCGCTCAAACTTGGCGTTGGCATCGCCCAATAGATCGAGATGAAGTAACTGAAGCACGACGTCGTGTTCGAGTACGTCCTTGGTCTCGATATAATCAACCGCTTGAATCTCTTCTCCATCAATTAGAGTGGACGCGCCCATGTTCGGCACGGAGACGCGCATGCTCGGCAACATCATCCCGCGCGAGACCTCGAAATCGCCCCACGACATAGACAGCGGATAGTAAGTGTTGCCGTTGAAAATAATTGTTTTGTCGTGCTCGACAAAATAGCGCTTCACCGGGCCGGTGTTATTTTCAGTCAGGATGAGGGCCTTTAAGAATACGCCGCCGGCAGTCTTGGCATTGAGCCGCGCGATATAGGCGTCGGTCAAAGGAAGTTGGCCGGTCTGCGGATGGAGCTCGATGCGCTCGCCTGGCTGGGGAACGTGATAAAACCAGGCGTCCGGAAGACGCCTACCATTGACCGCAGCATGTGAAAAACCCTGCCAGCGGTCGCTCAGATAGCCGAACAGAGTGCGCCGTGGAACGATCGGGATCTCGCGCACGGTTTTTTTGTCCGAGAGCGGCTCGGTGATGATGAGAGTGAAAGTTTTTAAGCGTGCGCACTGCGGCAAAAGAAAATAGAAAAAGTAGATGATCCGGGCGGCGAGAGACTTGAGAGAGGTCAATATCCGCTTCACGGGACCTCTCTAGCGACGAGCTTGCCATCGTTATAAATCTGCGAATATATCTCCTCGGGCTCGTAAATCTTCCGGTCGTCGAAGCTGAAGACGCATTTGAATTTATTTCGGCCCTTACCGCACAAGCGGCCCGCGGCCGGCGGAGAGCTGAAGATGACAAGGCCGGTCGACTCGACAGCGGTCCAGCCCGTATTGATCGAGCCGTTGACTTCCAGCACCCAGGATGGAGCGAAGATGTTTCGGCGCGGCAAAGAAAACTGCGTTCTCGCGCCATCGGTGAAGTCGATAAAAATAGAATTGTCGATCGCGCCCCAATGGCCGCCGTCGAGCCAAAACGGGGTGTCGCCCTGATGATAGACGGCGAAGGCGAGTAATGCCTCGGCCGTCTCCTGTTCGTCGAACGGCAGCGGAATCGTGAATTCGTAGTATGCTATCGGCCATTGCCTTCTAAAAGCGGCGGCAGCCGCGCCCACGTCGCTCTTTAACGTCGGAGCGCATGGCGCCATCTGAATCGGGTAACTCGGATCGACAAGGAGAGTTTCCATTCTATCCGCGGGCCTTGATCGCGTGGTGGATATCGCCGCCAAGATGGAGATCTTGAAGCACGACCGTGCGGATCTCTTTCGGCGTGGTCTTCATGCCGCGCGGATCGAGCGCGCCGCTATAGTCGTTGATAATCGTGACGTGGAGAGGCTGCGCGGGACGATTGCCGGCGCCGCCGGGCAATTCGCCGGTGGAATTCATATAATCGAGATTGCGGCGGCCGAGGCGGCGCGCGGCTGGCTCGCGCGTGACAAACTCCCCCTGGTGAAGCCGGGCGAAGACTTCGCCGCCTGTCGCAAAGCTCGGCATGGCCAGCACTGGACCCCCCCCATGCAGAAAAGACATGAGCATGCTGCCAAGGCTTTCGATGAGAGAGCCAAACATGTCGCTCATCCCGCCCATCATCGACGACAGTGACGACATCAAGCCGTCCATCAAACCAGAAAGCGAATCGCTGATAGAGCTGAAAATATCGGAAAACATGCTCGTCAAATCGAAGCCTCCGGGCTGCTGCATACCAAAGGGATCGTTGGGTCCGATATTAGATTCAGTGATATTCGAGGTCGGGAGACCGCCCGAACCGCCTCCCCCCAAGCCGGGAATGCCGGACGCTCCGACCGATGTCGCGAATTGTTGAACCGCGGTCATGAACGTCGTCACAGCGCTCCCGAACGTCGCCGTGCTGCCGGCGTCGCCGGCTCCGCCGCCAAGAGCTCCGCCGAGACCGGGAATGTTCGACAACAGCCCGGTGAAGGCCTGTTTCAAAGGCCCCAAAACGAGTTGCTTGAAGAGATCGTTGGAGACCTGGAGCATGACGTTGCGCAACATGTTCAAAAGCCCTTGTTTTAGGGTCTGCGTGCCCTGCATGACGCCTTCTAATGTGCTCTGTATTCCCTGAGCGACCGAATCGAATGCGTTCTCCACGATCTTGACCATC
>JBGPGE010000193.1:0-5604 GCA_041483675.1 Binatia bacterium | reverse complement strand
CGCGCTTGCCATGCGTTAATCAGTGCAGCGAACACCACGAACCCAACTAATAGAAACTGCAGCGCGGGGAAAAGAGTCTCGTCGGACATCCCGCGGGTCAGCAAACTAAGAACCCAGTCCATAATGGTAACTTCTTATTTCTTAACCAAGGGAGGAGCCTTGCATGCCCAACTGATAAACCAGAGTAAAAGTTGACGAGTGAGAAAGATTCCGACCCCTTTCCCCCACCTTTCGCACGTTGAAACTGGGTGACTATTTCTGTTCTTGCAGCGTCTGCGTGCTGAACGGACATGATATCTTCACATACTCGGAGTCAAACGTGCTGAACGGGCCATCTACCGACTGACCCCACTTGCCGTCAAACCGTCCCTGCACCGTGTATTTATTGAAGTGAACTTTCGTAATTCGCCAGATGAACCCATTTTTCACATTCTGAATGCAGTCGGCTTCGCTAAATTTTGCACATCCCGATACGGTCGAAACAACAAACAGGAAAACAAGGATCGACTTAAGCATGTCACGTTCGTGGATGCGTAAAATAAGGGCGCGCAGCTGGAAGCCTGGCATAGATATCTAAAACAACCGTTGCGCAGACTTGTTCTGTCCCTGCCACATCCATTTTTATACCCAACTTCTCAGGACGAGCGGCGTGCCTTGCGTGACCGCACCATCTTTTTCGCATGCCTCTGCTTTGAGTCACGCGCAGCGTACAAGGCCTCTGGAGCTATATCGACGCCGTTCGGCCAAGCGAGCGTTCCCCCTTCGATGAAGAACTTTTTGAAAAGCTTCAAGTTCTTGAGAGGTTCAAAGACCGGGCCTTTGAACCACTGAGATACGTCGATGTGCTTCTCAGTCCCGTCATCGAAACGAGTTGAAACGGTAAAGCCCCTTATATAGCGTGCGCCGACCACTTGCGGCAGATAGCTCATAAAATTACTCCAAGGGTTTAATGCGATTGAGCGGCCGTCCCCTCTCGATGTTTTTTCAGTTTATCATAAGTTCGAGTTTGTGACGACGGGCCCAATCGCGCACCAGCTTCCGCGCTGTCCCGGAGGAAATACCTCCGCTGAGAAGTTCGCCGTCGAAATTGAATGTAGCCTTCTCTCCATGAAACTCGACGTGGAAGTGCGGAGGACTATGATCCCCGAAATACATCCGGATAATGATCCCGAAAAACGTTGAGATGATCGGCATGGAGATCTTCCAACGCTACGGCACATACATCCCGTCGATCAGACCGGCCGCCTGTTTCTCGAACATTCCCAGCTCGACGCCCTCTCGGAGCCAACTCTTTTGCGCTTTCAACGTCGCCGCGTCGGGCCAGGTGAAATCGGCGGGGAGCAGAAAGATCTTTGTCCGCGGCCAGGCCACGGCCAACTCTTCGTCTTTTTCCAGCCCGAAGAACAGCTTCGCGTACTTACGGAAGTGCGCCTCGTCCTGCTGCACGCCGCGATAGGCTTCCGTCCAGGCCGCGCGCAGCGCGGTCACGAGCGCCGGGTTCTCCTTCACCCACGGCTCAAGCCCGGCGAGCCAGATGACCGGGAGGATCTTCGTGTTGAGCAGGCGCGACAGCTCATCACGGAAGCCCAACAGCGTTCTGTATTTCCCCGTCGCGAGCAAACGTGAGACGTGGGACTCCCAGATGAGCCCGGCCTCTACTTCCCCTTTCTCCAACACGGCGATGATCACCGGCGCGCCGAGCTTCTTTAACTGAAAATCTTTTTCGATGTTCAGCCCCCGCTTGCGCATTATGAAATCGAACAGGTTGTAGAGCGTCGTCACTTCAGACGTTAAGGCGACCGGTTTTCCTTTCAGATCCTCCACTGAATTGTACGGCGCGTCTTTGCGCACGAGCACGAACATGTGGGTGGTTTGATACGGTTGGATGAACCGTATCGGGATATCTCTAAGGTTGGCGCGCAGTCCGGCCTCCGGCGTCATGAGTCCCACGGAAATCGCCTTGATGCCGAGCAGCCGCTGGATCTCCGGCACGCCGGCCCAGCGCGGCTTCATGACAAAGCCGTTCTTTTTGTCCAGCCCCTTATCGAGAATGTACTGCCCACCCAAGCCGAACAGCCCATCCTCCGGCAACCCGACCTCCACCGTCGGCAGCTCCGCCGCATGGACCGTCGCGACGATAAGCGACACGGCAAAGATTGCGAACACCACCGTCATTCCCGCGAAAGCGGGAATCCAGAACCCCCACTGAATCTCCCCCTTGCTAAGGGGCGACCCCCTCTTCATCTCCCCCTTGCTAAGGGGGAGACAGAGAGGGGGTATGGATTCCGGCTCGCGCCCGCTGTTGCTGACTTGGCCGGAATGACGGAAAAAGATCGCCTCACCCCTTCTGCCTACTGCCTCCTGCCTACTGCCTACTGCCTTCTTCTTCATACTCTCTCCTCCTGTTCCACGAGTTTGAGCACGGTCTGTAACAGCCGTTTCTTGAACTGGATGAAAGCAAAATCGTCGAGGTCGCGTTTTGCCGCCTCGAGCGGATTATCGACGACCTCCACGATATGCGCCGGCCGGGAAGAGAAAATCACGATCCGGTCTCCCATGTAGGCCGCCTCTTCCACGTCGTGCGTAACCAGCATGGTCGTCTGCCCCAGCCGGGCGCAGATCTCCACCGTTTCCTGGCGGAGTTGGCGCGCCGTTAACTGGTCGAGCTTGCTGAACGGCTCGTCCATAAGAAGAATCTCCGGCTCGATCGCCAGGCCGCGGGCCAGCCCGACCCGCTGCCGCATCCCGCCGGAAAGATAGAGCGGGTATTGCTTGCGGAAGCTGAGCAGGCCGACCAGCGACAAATATTTTTCCAACAGCCCCCGCCAGCTCTCGCGTGGAATCTTCATTCCTTTGAACGCAAAGATAAGATTGTCCTCCACCCGTTTCCAATTGAGCAGCCGGGGGTCCTGGAAGACGTAACCGAGTCTCGGGGTTTGGGTGTAGGGTGTTGGGTGTCGGGTGTCAGGTGTCGGATTTGAACTCGACACTCGAAACTCGATGCCTCCTTGATCCAACTTCTCCAGGCCAGCGATCGCGTTTAACAGCGTGGACTTGCCGCAGCCCGACGGCCCGAGCAGGCAGGTAATGCCGTGCTCCTTGGCGTCGAATGAGACGCCGTCGAGCACGAGCATCTCGGAGCCGTCCTCGCGGGAAAAATATTTTACCGCATGATTAACACTTACGTAAGCCATGTTCAAACAAGTAAAAAGGTGAAAGTAAAAAGTAAAAAAATAATGCGGACCCTATTTACCTATGCCTTAGACTTTTGCCTTTTTACTTTTGCCTTTTGCCTTATCTTCTCCACGCTTCGACTCTGGGGCGCCACCGGGTAACGGAGCGCTCCAGCCACCCGATCAGGCCGAATTCGATGACGATCATGACGACCAGAAATGTGATGGTCCAGGCGAGCACGGCCTTCATTGAAAAGACGTTGAAGCCGCGCACCACCTGGTAGCCGACGCCGTTGCTGAAGCCGAACATTTCCACCACCACCACCACTTTCCAGGCGAGCCCCAGGCCGTAACGGATCGCCGCGAGAATGTGGGAGATAAGCTGGGGAAGAATCACGTCCACCACCTTCGACCAGACGCTCGCATGAAAGACCTTGCTCATATCGATCAGGTCCTTGTCGATCGACTTGGTTCCCTGCCAGATGCTGATTGCCAGCATCGGCGCGATCGTCACGGCCACGGCGGCGTAGGCGCTGGTCTCGGTAAGGCCGAAAAACATGATCGCGAGCACCGCCCAGATGAGTCCCGGCACCGTCAGTCCCAGAATGACCGGCGGCTCGAAGAAACTCTCCAGGCTTCTGAGCGTGCCCATGAAGATTCCCAGCGGAATGCTGACGATCATGGCCAAGCCGAAGCCGACCAGGACGCGGCGCAGCGTGGCCCCCATCTCGGTGAAAAAATTCCCCGACGTAACGATCACGCCGACCTCGGCGAAGGTATCCCACGGCTTCGGCACCAGCGACGGAGGAAAGAACAGGCTCAACAGCCACCAGATAAAAACCAGCGCGATGACCGACGCCACCCTGAGAGCCACGTCTCTCAACGTCTCTCTCCCGGCGACGGACCGCGCGCGGCGAAAAGAAACCTCCGTGGAGAGCGAATCACCGCCGGCTCCGCTTGGGACGGCTATCGCTTGATCCTGCCGCGCAGGTTCGTCGGGCGTGATGCTATCGAGGGACGACATGAGAGTTTCTTCCCGTGAATCTTACCGTCATGGCGGCGTCCATCTTATGACGCCGCTCCGTCCCGGTCAAACTGGTTTTCGCGCGGGATTTGCCGACGGACGAGCGCGCCGCCGCGCGGCGCGTCGGTTGACTTTTCACGCGCTATCGGATAATGAATTCCTTCTATTGATTCTGGAATGAACGTATTCTCTTCCCCTGTTCTTCACGGACGTGAGACAATCCGGGGAAAGGCTAGATTCTTAACTTAAGTTGTGCCCCGAGCCGGAGCGCCGGCCCGGACGATAGCACCCAATTCCAATTTATCGGAGGAAAGAGATGAGCAAGCCATCAGAGAAATACGCCGGAGCGCCGACGGAGCAGATCAGGGACTTGCGCAACGCGCTGGACTGGCTCAAGGCCGAGGGCGATCTGATCGTGACCGACAAAGAAGTCGATCCCAATCTGGAAATCACCGGCATTCAAAAACAACTGGACGGCGGCTGCCCGATCCTGTTCAACAACATCAAGGGCAAGCCGAAACACCGCTGCGTGACCAACCTGTTCGGCGACATGAACGTCATCAACAAGATGTTCGGCTGGAAGGATAACACCGATCGCACGAAGAAATTGGCCTATGCCTTCAGGCATCCGATTCCGCCGGTCATCATCGACCAAAAAAACGCGCCGGTCCAGGAGGAAGTTTACGAGAAGCCGACCGACGCCGCTGACTTCGTCGTTCCGATCCGCCACACCGACCTCGAGCCGGAACTGACCGTCGGCTCCGGCAACCGGCTGATCTCCGGGGAATACTTCGACGGCGGCACGGACTTGGGCTACAACCGCATGAACTTTCGCTGGGGCAACGTCGGGACTTTCCAGATATCGCCCGGCTCCCACATGTGGCAGGTGGTCACCAAATATTACAAAGAGAACAAGCTCGTCCCGATCACGATGAATTTCGGCTTGCCGCCCTCCTGCACGCTGATGGCGGGCGCCGGTTTCGATTACGTGATCCTGCCCCAGGGCTGCGATGAAGTCGGCGTGGCAGGCGCGGTCCAGGGCGCGCCCGTGCGGCTCGTCAAAGCGCGCACCGTCGACGCTCTGGCCGTCGCCGATGCCGAAGTCGTGCTCGAAGGCTATGTGAATCCGCGCGATCGCCGCTTCGAGACCGCCGAGTCCGAGAAGGCCGGCATCCAGGGCCGCTTTCACTTCCACCCGGAATGGGCCGGCTACATGGGCAAGGCGTACAAAGCGCCGACCTTTCATGTCACCGCCGTGACCACGCGCAAGCGCGAGTCGAAGCCGATTATCTTCCCGCTCGGCGTCCACACGCTCGACGATCACAATATCGATACGACGGCGCGCGAAGCGGCGATGTTCGAGCTGTGCGAACGGATGCAGCCCGGCATCATCATGGACGTCAACAT
>JBGPGE010000192.1:0-5762 GCA_041483675.1 Binatia bacterium | reverse complement strand
GAAAGCCCGGTCTTTAGCCAGCAAGCTCTCCGCCGCGCCGTAGGCGTTGAAGAAATATTTCGGCATCAGCTTGGCCAGATCCACCAGCACGTGCAACCCCGGCTTTTCCTTCTGCGCCAGGTAAACATCTTCCGGATGGAGCGCCACGCCGTTAACCTGCCCGGCGATGAGACCGGGAAGCCTTCCCGCGGTCGCCGAGGAGACGAACTGGGCATCGTCGACCGTAAGACCGGCGGTTTTCAACACCTCGCGTCCCATCACCCAGTTAAGACCGCCCACGCCGCCGCCGGTGGCGCTCAGCCGTTTTCCTTTCAAGTCGGCCGCTGTTTTGATCTCTTCGCTCACCACATAGGCTTGCGGCAGACGCGGCGCCATGCCCCAGAATTGCTTCGCCTTGAGACCCTGGGCGATAGCGACCGTGTTGATGGTGGCCAAGGTTTGGCCTTGCACCACCGCGGCCAGATTGGCCGCCGAAGCGCCGCCTTCGAACTCTACGATCTCGGCGTCGATGCAATGGCGCGCGAAAATTCCGAGCGCGCGCGCCACGTAGATCGGGGTATGCACGACGTTGGGCGGCGAGACGGAGATGCCGAACTTTACCTTGCGCATCTCTTTGCAGGCGGGTTTGGTCGGCTCGGCGGCAGAAGCCGCATTGGAGAAAATGAAGAGAGCCAGCAACGCGGCCGGCACTATTCGTCCCGCGAGCCGGTAAACGCGACTCACATCGTGATGATTCATATTGAACCTCCTCCGTTTCATTATTCACGCCCCGGCTGATGCGTCCAAGGCGCTACTCGCCGCTCGACGAAGCGCAGAACTCCGGTCAGCGTAATTCCCAAAAGTCCCAGCGTCACGATCGGCACGAACATCGCGTCGGTGCGGTAGGTGCTGGCGTAGCGCGAGATAAGATAACCGATGCCGGTGATCGCCGTGTAGAGATCGGCGAGCACCATGCCGATCATGCCTCTGCCGATCGCGAGCCGCAAGCCCGCTACGATGAACGGCACCGCCGCCGGCAGCACGATGTGGCGCCAGAGATCCCGCTCGTTGCAGCGAAACGCCCGCCCCACTTCGATGAGATGGCTGTCCACGTTCTTAACACCCTGATAGGTGTTGATGACGATCGGAAAAAACGTAAAGAGAAAAACTACGGCGGTCTTGGCCGTCATTTCAAAGCCGAACCAGAGCACCAGCACCGGCACGAGCGCGACCGAAGGAATCGAGTAAAGCGCCGTGATATAGGTATCGAGCGCGATGTCGATCACCGAGAAGCGCGCCATCACGAGTCCCAGGGCGATTCCAGACACCGCCGCCAGCCCGAGTCCGGCGAAGAGCACGATCAGGCTCTGCGACAGATACTTCCACAGCTCGCCGCTCCCGATCATCTTGACTGCGGCGTTGGCCACGGCCGTGGGATAGGTGAACAAAACCGGATTGGTCTGCCGCCCAAAATATTCCCAGCCGCCGAGGACCACGACGAGCGAAACGATTCGAATCGCCGCGCGGGTCACCGCCGCGCGCCGCTGCGCGGCATGGGCGCGCGCCCGCGCCGCCTGTTGCTCCTGCGCCAATTCCTGATCCGCAGCCACCACAGTGCCGGCGGCGATTCTGTTATCCGCTTTGCTGATGCTCATCTGTCTACGTTTGCATGACGAGTCAAAGGTTCTCCCTCACCCTTCCCTCTCCCCCGCAACGGGGGAGAGGATTAAGGTGCGGGGGCATGATTCTTCACATTACCACCGAAGGCCGTAACTCCTCCCAGATGTGATTTCTCATTTCAGTGTACCGGGCCAGCGCGCGCACGGCGGCCGGATTGCGCGGCCGAGCGAAGTCCACGGTCAACACTTCTTTGATCCGACCCGGACGACTTCCCATCACCGCCACGCGGTCACCCAGAATTAACGCTTCGTCGATCGAGTGAGTGATGAAGACCATCGTCTTGCGCTCGCGTTCGTGCAGTTGCAGCAACTCCTCCTGCAAAACCTCGCGCGTTTGCGCATCCACCGAAGCGAACGGCTCGTCCATCAGCAAGATCCCAGGATCGGTCGCCAGCGCGCGCGCCAGGCCGACACGCTGCTGCATGCCGCCGCTCAGTTGATAGGGATATTGATCTTCGAAGCCGGCGAGTCCGACGAGGCGGAGGTAACGCTCGACGCGCTCATCGAGAATCGCGCGCGGCGCACCGGCGATTTTGAGTCCGAAGCCGACGTTACCTACGACCGTCTTCCAGGGCAACAGACCGAAGTGCTGGAAGACGATGGCGACGCCTTCGCGCGGGCGATCGACTACCCGGCTATCGATCAGAATCTGTCCCGAACTCGGCGGGAGCAGTCCCGCGATGCAGCGCAGCAGCGTTGTCTTGCCGCAGCCGGAAGGGCCGACGATGCAGAGGACCTCGTTGCTTCTGACTGTGAGTTCGATGTTGCGAAACGCGACAACCGTGCCTTCGAGAAAAAGCTTGCTGGCGTGGTCAACCACGATCTTGGCGCTATCGGCCATAGAAAAACGCTACAGCTCTGGAACCGCTCTCGAACCCCTACCAAGGCGTCCACAACCTGTCAAGCTGACGAACCCGCTCAGCCCTTTCCCCACAACTGGTTGGTTGCAATTCGCGCGCCTTCGGCCATCGCCTCGAACTTCGCCCAGGCGATTTTCGCGTCGCCCACGCGCGGGCCGAGGCCGCAGTCGGTTCCGCCCATGACGTTCTCGCGGCCGACGATCTTGGCGTATCTCACGAGCCGGTCCGCGATCAACTGCGGATGCTCGACGATGTCGGTGGCGTGGCCGACGACGCCGGGAACCAGCACTTTGCCTTCGGGGAGTTTCACCTCTTCCCACACGCGCCACTCGTGCTCGTGGCGCACGTTGGAGGCTTCGATGGAATAGGTATTCGCCCGGACTTTGAGAATGAGATCGACGATGTCGCGGAGCGGGATGTCGTATTTATGCGGGCCGTGATAGCTGCCCCAGCAGGTGTGAAAGCGCACGCGCTCGGGCGGGATGTCTCTCAGCGCGTGGTTCAGCGCATCGACGCGCATCTCGGCGTATTTGTGATACTCCGCCACGCTCATCTCAGGATAGATCTGCCAGGCGTCGGGCAGATCGGGATTGTCGATCTGCAGCAGGAAACCCGCAGCCACGACCGCCTTATATTCCTCTCTCATCGCTTCGGCCAGCGCGAACAGGTACTCTTCGTCGGTCCGGTAGTAATCGTTTTTGAGCCAATGCTCCAGCGTCCCCGGCGCGACCGCGGGAAGAAACGCCTCTTCGTATTTTGCTCCCCGAAGAGCGGCTTTGAAATTTTCGATCTCGGTTTTAACGGCATCGTGGCCGATGTATTTAAGCGGGCCGTTGCAGAAAACGCGCCAGACGTTCTCGCCGCGCATCGTGGCGAGCCGCTTCTGGAAATACTCCGGGAAATCTTTTAAGTCGCGGCCGAAGATCGTCGACGCGCGCTCGTCCGGCTTGGCGGGCCGCTCGACAAAGCCGGCGAGCCGCTCGCGGGCGTAGCGGGAGAAATTGGGCTTGCCCACCTCGCCGTCGTTGATCACGTCGAGGCCGCAGGCAATCTGCTTCTTCACGACTTCCAGAACAGTCTCGCGGACACGCTTCGCCAGCGCCGTTTTATCGTAGGGCTGCCCGCTGTTCCTCGCGACCAGCATCTCCTTTAAGTCCGGCGGCAGCGGCAGGCTCCCGGCATGCGTGGTGAGAATGCGCTCCGTGCTGTGCTTCATCGTACTCCCCTTTCGCTATGAGACGAGGCTATAGATATGCTTGTCGGCGGGGAGCGTCAAGGGAAAGCGCCAGCGCTTCGTGATTCGTGTTCGTGACACTGCGAAGCGGTCCACTGCGCTTTCGTGCTCGCCGCTCCTCCGATCACGAGCACGATTCAGATGAGCCTTTTTCAGCGGCCTGTTGACCGCACAACTCGACAGTAGTACAGAGCAGGGCATGGCTAAATTGAGATTGAGTTTTGTTTCCGCCTTCAACGAGCGCGTCCAGCCTCTGATGGACGGCACGGTCCAAGCCGAGGGGCTGGAGCTGGTCCCAACCTATTCGCACCCCGGCGAGACCTTCTGGCGGCAGTTGAAGTTCGGGGAATTCGAGATCGCCGAGATGTCGCTGTCGTCGTATCTCATCGCGCGCTCGCACGGCGTGGAGATGGTGGCGATCCCCGTCTTTCCGAGCCGCCGCCTCTTCCACGGCGAAATTTTGGTCCACGCGGACTCCGGCGTGAAAGAGGCGGGCGATCTCACCGGCAAGCGCATCGGCGTCGCCGAATACCAGCAGACCGCGGCGCTGTGGCAGCGGGGAATTCTGGAGCACGATTTCGGGGTGTCACAGTATAAGGTTGACTGGTACATGGAGCGGTCGGAAGAGTTGAGCCACGGCGGCGCGACCGGCTTCGCCCCGCCGGCCGGAATCTCGTTTCATCGCATCCCGCCGGAGAAAAGTCTCGCCTCAATGCTGCTGGCTCACGAGATCGACGCCGCGGCCGTCGCCGGGCCGTGGACGCGGCAGCCGAGCTTCGTCGATCGCTCAAGCCGTATCCCCGGCAGCGGCGACTGGAGCAAAGTCAAGCCGCTTTTTCCCGACCGCATGCCCGAGGCGAAACGCTTCTTTAAGAAACATGGCTTCATCCCCGCCAACCACACCTACATTATCCGCGGCGACGTCTATCAAAAATATCCCTGGGTCGCCTTCAACCTCTACGCCGGCTTCGTCAAGGCCAAGGCGTTCTTCCAGGAGAAGTTGCTCGAGCGCATCCCGTCGGCGCTCTTCTTCGGGCGGGAGTATCTGGCGATGACGCGGGAGATCTTCGGCGACGATCCCATTCCTTACGGGATCAAAGCGAACCGCGCGATGCTCGAAACGCTCGTCAATTTCTCCCACGAGCAGGGGCTGACGCAGAAGAAGCCGAAGCTTGAGGAACTTTTCGCGGAAAGCACGAGAGATTTGTAACGGCGCGAGTGGTGTTCAGTCGCAATCGTCACTCCCGCGGAAGCGGGAGTCCATACCCCCTCTGTGTCTCCCCCTGAGCAAGGGGGAGATTTAGTGGGGGTCCTGGATTCCCGTTTTCACGGGAATGACGCCTCTGCGGAAATAGTTCTTACTCGTTATTTTTTTTACGGGCCGTCCAGCGTCCAAATATCGTAGAGCAGCTCCATCCTCCGAAATGTATGTTGCCGGGTGAGTTCCTGCAGATGGGGCGAAGCGATATAGCGGACCGCGATTTCCTCCGCCAGGCTGCTGTGCTCTTCATCCGCTTCCGTGTGGACGGTGAAAAACTTTACGTCGTCGGGTTTCATCCTGTACTTATCGATGAATCCCCGACCTAACGCTCCCGCCGCGGGGCCGAAGGTCCCTTCGGCGCCGATCTGGATCGCCATGACGACAAACCACGGCAGCGTGTGAATGATTAACTCGGCGTAATAAAGATGCGCCGCGGTGGAGGGGCGCAGCTCGGGATTTTCGAGCTGGCTGCGCGTGAGACCGATCGACTCGGCGAACCGGATCGCCAGCTCGTTGTGGCCGGCGGTGCCCGTATCCATGCCGCGGGTCTCTTCCTCGACCACGCCCCAGAGTTTCTGGGCGATTTCCGGATCGCTGCACGCGAGATAACGCATCATGGCGATCCGCGGCACGGCGGCGCGGAACTGATAGTCCTGGATCGCCCAGGCGCGGACCTGTTTCATGGTCGCCGTGCCGTTGCATACCGCCTTTAAAAAGGGATGCTTGATGCGAATCTTGGGAAATGCCTG
>JBGPGE010000191.1:0-5922 GCA_041483675.1 Binatia bacterium | reverse complement strand
CGAAGGATGCGGCTGGTTTGCTCAGGACAGGCTTGTCGAAGCATGAGAATTAGTTTTCAACGGCGCGTTTACCTGAGACTCAAGCAAAAGGAGAGAAGAGATGAAAGCGATCGACGTGCACGCCCATTTGAACACCAGGGAGATGATGGAAGTGTCGCTCGGCAAGTACAACGAGGCGATGCAGAAATATTACAAGTTCGAGCTCCAGCTCAAGACGGCCGCGGAGATGGCGGATGATTTCGTCAAGGCGGACGTGAAGGGGATTTTGATGGGCTGGGACGCCGAGACCGCCTCGGGACTGCCCAAGCTCAGCAACGATTCCCTGGCCGAGATTGTGAAGCAGTTTCCGAACGCTTTCATCGGCGCTTTCGCCGGCGTCGATCCGTGGAAAAAGGAGGAAGCCGTCAAAGAGGCGGAGCGGGCGGTAAAAAAATTGGGGCTGATGGGACTCAAATTCCAGCCGGCGGTCCAGGCCTTCTATCCCAACGACCGCACTTTTTATCCACTCTGGGAAAAATGCGCCGAGCTGAAAGTTCCCGTGCAGTTTCACACCGGCACGACGGGCATCGGCGCCGGGCTGCCCGGAGGGATGGGGATCAAGCTCGCCTACTGCCAGCCGATTTATCTCGACATGGTGGCGGCCGACTTTCCCAACCTGACGATCATCGCCTGCCATCCCTCGTGGCCCTGGCAGGATGAGATGATCGCCGTCCTGCTCCACAAGGCCAACGTGGTCAACGAGTTGTCCGGCTGGTCGCCGAAATATTTCAGCGACGCGCTGAAAAAGGAAATCGGCGGTAGGCTGCAAGACAAGTTCATGTTCGGCTCGGACTATCCGGCGCTGACCCACGACCGGCTGTTCAAGGACTGGGAGAGCCTGGGGCTCAAGAGCGAGGTGCTGGAGAAAATATTTTACAAAAACGCCCAGCGCATCCTGGGTCTCTCGTAGAAAGCGGAAGGAGCAAACGTGTCTCAGTCGCCGAAGACATTCGACGAGTGGTGGGTGGGAAGCCACTACCGCCACTTCGTCGAGCGCGAAGGCGTTCCGCTATACGAGGGCAGCGCGCTGGAAAATCTCGCGACGCTGCCGCTGGCCGATTGGGAGCGAAGGGGAGGCAAAGCGGCCTACACGCATCTCGGCAATCAGGAAGTCGTCAATCTCCAGATCGTCGAAATCCCGCCCACGGGAGAGCTTAAGCCGGAGCGCCACATGTATGAATCCGTCATGTACGTGATGAGCGGGACCGGCGCGACGACGATCTGGCAGGAGGGAGAGCCCAAACAGACTGTCGAGTGGGGCGAAGGGGCGCTGCTCGCGATCCCGCTCAACGCCTGGCACCAGGAGTTTAACAGCTCCGCCGACAAGCCGTGCCGCATCCTCTTCGGCACCAACATGGCGCAGGTGATCAACTTGTACCAGAATCTCGAATTCGTCTTCAACAACCCCTTCTGCTTCAAGGAGAGATACAGCCACTCGGGCGCGAGGGACTACGCGGAGCGGGGCGTGCACTGGAACACGAGACTCTTTCAGACCAACTTTGTCGCCGACATCAGAAGCTTCGCTCTGGATTCCTGGGGGGAGCGCGGCACGCGCACCTCCATCATGCGTCTCTACATGGGCAACTCCAGCTCGCAGATTCATATCCTCGAAGTCTCGGAAGGGACCTACGTGACGGCCCACAGGCACGGTGCGGGCGCGCACGTGATCGTGATTCAGGGCGAGGGGTACGAGTATCTGTTTATGCCGGGCGACGAGGGGAAGGCGGACGGGCGAGCGAAAATTCCGCTGCGACCTTACGGCGCGATCGCTCCCAAGCTCAACGAGTTTCACCAGCATTTCAACAGCGGCAAAGGGCCGCTGAGACAGCTGGCGTTCAAGGGGTGGGACAAAGGGCTGGCGACGGTTACCAACGAGGGGAAATACGATGCGGTGGGCGCCGCCCGCAGCGACGACCCCTACGCGTGGGCGTTCAAACTGCGCTACGACAAAGAGGATCCGGCGATCAGGGAGGAATATTACAAGGAGCTGGAGAAAAACGGCGTTACGCTCAAGCTGGAGCCGCTCGATCAGGCAGCGGGGTAGAGGGAAATACAGGCGTGGCTGGTGGAACTACAGTTCGTGAAAGGGTTGAGTGCTCGCCTTTGCCGTCATGCCCGCGAAAGCGGGCATCCAGAAGTTTTTAAAATTCCTGGATTCCGGCTCGCGCAAGCCATCGCCAGCTTGGCCGGAATGACCTTCCAACCCCCTCTTTGTCTCCACCTTAGCAAGGGGGAGATTTAGTGGGGGTTCTGGATTCACGCTTTCGCGGGAATGACGCTGGTGGCACTGTGACTTTTTCGTCGAACTATTGAAACGGGACACTCGCAAACCGATTAAACGAACATGGATTTCCGTCTTTCTACCGACCAGGCGCTGCTTAAAAGCACGGCGCGCAAGCTCGCCGAGGAGCGATTCCGCGCCGCCGCTTTCAAGTGGAAGGGAGAGTATCCGGCGGCGAACGAAAAAATTCTGCGCGCGCAGGGTTTCTTCGGGGTCAGCCTGCCGCAAGAGTACGGCGGAGGCGGGCTTACGCTGCTGGAAGATTTGTTGATTTTGGAAGAGGTCGGCAGGGTCTGCCCCGACACCGCTTCGGCGCTGACCCTGGCCGGCCCGCCGCGGATCGTCGCCGAGCTGGGCGGCGAAAGCCTCAAGCATAAATATCTTCCCGCATTCTGCCGCGACGGAAAAAAGATCGGCATCGCGATCTCGGAGACCGAGGCAGGCTCCGCGGTGACGGAACTCAGAACCAGGGCGAGAGTCGAGGGGAACAAAGTCATTATCGACGGAGGAAAAATCTTTATCAGCCACGCCGATGTCTGCGCGGCCTTTTTGACTTTCGTCAGGTTCGACGACGGGATCGGCGCGGTGCTGATCGACCAGGGAAGCCGCGGATTTCAGTTGGGCAAGCCCGACATCAGCATGGCGGGCCATCGCCACTACACGTTGTTCTTCGACGGCTGCGAGATTCCGGCGGAGAACGTTCTCATTCGGGGGGCGGACGCCTTCAAGCGGCTGATCCGCGCCTTCAACGCCGAGCGGTGCCTGAGCGCCGTCTGGTCGGTCTCGATCGCGCTCTCAGCCTTCGATCTCGCGCTGGACTACGCGCGGCAGAGAAAACAGTTCGGCCACGGTATCGGCGAATTTCAGGGCATCCGCTGGATGGTGGCGGAGATGGCGATGAAGATCGAGGCCGCGCGGCTGCTTACCTATCAAGCGGCCACGGACCCGACACGCTTAAAAAGCTCGATGGCCAAGGCGACGGCGAGCGAAATGGTGGAGCGGGTCGTGAGCGACGCGCTGCAGATCTTCGGCGGCTACGGCTACATGAAAGAGCATCCGCTGGAATATCTCTACCGCCTGGCGCGCGGGCGGAGGATTGCGGGCGGGACCGTGGAAATGCAGAAGAACATGATGGCGGACGAATTACTACGCAAGGGACTGCATAGGGAGGAATAGGCATGGGTGAAGCGGATCCGATTCTGTTGGAAAAAAAAGGGGCGGTGGCGAGGATTACGATCAACCGCCCCGAGAAGCGCAACTCAATCAGCGGCGAAGTGATCCACGGCATGATGGCCGCGCTCAAGGAGGTCGAGAAAGATAGCAGCATCAAAGTCGTTACGACCACAGGCGCGGGAAAGATCGCCTGGTCGGCGGGTTATGACATAGATTATCTATCGGGGCTGATCCATAACGATCCATCCAAACCCCCGGATGAGTCCGGGCTTGAGCTTAACGAGATGATTCTGAAGTCACCGAAGATCATCATCGCGGTGATAAACGGTTTCTGCCTCGGAGGCGCCGTGACTTTGCTCCTTTCGCACGATCTCGCGATCGCTTCAGACAAGGCCCAGATCGGCCTGCCGGAAATTTTCAGAGGCTTTCCACCACGCTACGTAGTGGGGGCGATCGTGCGCGCGATTCCGGTGAAGCCGGCGATGGAAATGCTTATCACGGGAAGAAATCTCGGCGCGGAAGAAGCCCGGCAAATCGGCTTGATCAACCGCGTCGTCCCCGATAGCGAGCTTGAAGCGACAGGCCAGAAGTGGGCCGAAGAGATCGCCCAGTATGACGGGATCACGCTCGACTACACTAAGAAGTCGGTGTACCAGTGCATGGACGAGGCGACCTATAACCAGGCGATGAAGACGAACATCGCCATTCACGAAGAGCACAACCGAGTCAATCCCGCCGTCGCGCAGGGGCTGGAAAAGATGCGCCAGGCGCGGGCGGGGAAGAGGTGAGTTGGTGTGTTGTTTCATAAATCCGCCACCAATTTTCAACGTCATTCCGGCCAAGTCAGCCGAAGGCTGACGCGAGCCGGAATCCATACCCCCACTAAATCTCCCCCTTGCTAAGGGGGAGACAAAGAGGGGGTCCTGGATTCCCGCTTGCGCGGGAATGACGATGGGTGGGGCGGTGGTTTGTTCATCGAATTTCTGACTCAGGATGCTCGGGAGGCTCGGCGAGTCATGAAAAATAAAAATATTCAGCGTCGGTTGTGGCCGGCGGCGATTGCGCTCGGAGCCGTGCTGATGCTCGCGGCCGTTCCCGCCAGCGGCCAGGCGCTCCAGAACGTGCGGGCCGCCTCGCCGACTAAAGGGATTCCGTTTTTTTACATGTACGTGGCCCGCGACATGGGGCTGTTCCGCGCCGAAGGGCTCACGGTGGAAGAGATCGTGATGGGTCTTGACGTGGCGATCGCCGGCGTTCTCGCGAACGAACTGGGTTATATAACCGGCACGGGCTCGGCGACGCGCGCGGCGGTGACCGGCGTGCCCGTCAAAGTGGTCATGTTCGCGTTCGATAAAATCATCTTCACGCTCCACGTTCCGCCGACGATCAAGTCGCTCGCCGAACTCAAAGGGAAGAGGGTGGCGGTGAACCGGCCGGTGACGACCGACGCCGTTTTCGCTCGCGCCGCGCTGGAACGGGCCGGAGTCGATCCTTCGACCGTGACCTTTGCCTCGATGGTCGCGACTTCGACGCGCTTTGCGGCGCTTAAATCCGGCGCCGTGGAAGCGGCGGTCCTCACGCCCCCCTTCGACGCCCTGGCCGTCAAGGAAGGCTATCGCAGTCTCGCGCACGTCGCCGACGTTTTGGACATGCCCTGGTCCGGCCTGGCCACTTCGGTCAAACGGCTGGCCGAGAAGCCGGCGGAGGTCAAGGCGATGATTCGCGCGGTGCTCAAGTCGCTCCAGTTTATCCGTCAAAATCGGGAGCGATCCATCGCCATCATACGCAAGGAATTCAATCTCGATGACACTCTGGCGAGCCATGTCTACGATCAGATGGTGCCGGCTCTGAGCTCCGACGGCACGGCCTCCGCCCGCGCCATTGAGAGCGATATCGATCTCGCCCGGCGTTCGCTCAAAATCGCCAAGTCGGTCGAGGTCTCTCAGGTGGTCGATTTTTCCTTGCTTAGCGAAGTCCAACGCGAGCTCGGTTTGAAGCGCTGAGGTGTCCGACATGAAATCGCTTAAGCGCCTGCTCCTGTTCCTGTCGCTGCTCGGCCTCTTGCCTGCTGGAAGCGGCGCCTTCGCGCAAGAAAAGGTTCTCGTCTCTTACTCCAGCCGGAGCTACGCTTTCCTTCCGGCCTATGTGGCTCACGCCAGCAACTTCTTCCGCGACGAGAAGTTGGACGTGGAGCTAGTTCAGATGAGGCCGGGGACTTCTTCGCCTGCTCTCTATAACGGCGACGTGCATGCCACGCTGACCTTCGGCAGCACCGTAGCGGCTATCGTCTCCGGCTTTCCCTTCAAGATCCAGGCCGTTCTCACCGTCAAGCCGATCCACTACCTGGTCGCTGTGCCGGAGATTCAGACGGTCCAGGATCTCAAAGGGAAGAGGTTAGGCGTATCGCAGCTTCTCGGCACCGACGAGTT
>JBGPGE010000190.1:0-6026 GCA_041483675.1 Binatia bacterium | reverse complement strand
GATCGTGCTCTGGCTGGCGGCCTGAATTTCCTGAATGATCGAGCCGATCTGCGCGGCCGCCTTCTGGCTCTGGTCGGCCAACTTGCGCACCTCGGTGGCCACCACGGCGAATCCCTTGCCGTGCTCGCCGGCCCGGGCCGCCTCGATCGCGGCGTTGAGCGCCAGCATGTTGGTCTGCTCGGCGATGCTTGCGACAGTATGGACGATGGAGCTGATTCGTTGGAGCTGCTCGGTCAGGTTGAGAATGCTCTGGGCGATCCCCTCCGACTTCTGCTTCAGCCGGCCCATTTCGTCGATCCCTCGTTGCACCGCGCGGTTGCCTTCGTCGGTTACGCGGCTGACCTCGCGCCACTGGCCGGCCATCTCTTCAGCCGTCTTTCCCACCTGGCCCGAAGACTGAGCCAGCTCCTGAACGGTGGTCGTGATCTCGTTGATCGAGGCGGCCTGCGAAGCGACCGTGCGCTCCTGCAATTCCGCCGCGGCGGATATTTCGCTCGCCGCCGAGCTGGTATTCTGCACCGCCTCGGTAATGCGCGCGACGATGTGGCTCAGATCCTCTGCCATCTTATTCAGCGATATCGTCAACAGCCCCATCTCCGACGAGTCATGGGAGGTCAGCGAAGCCGCGAGATCGCCTTGCGCCACGCGGCGGGCAAAGCCGACCCCTTCGCGGATCGGCTGCGAGATGGTCCTGGCGGCCACGACGGAGACCCAGGCGGCGATCATGATGGTTAGGACGCCGATGGCCAGCGCCAGGTTGCGCAGCCGGATGATCGGCGCGAAGCCTTCGGACTCGTCGATCTTCGCAATCAAAACCGCTTGAATCTGCGGCAGGGGGCGAAAGGCGCCGACCACAGCGGTCCCGCGGTAATCCCGGTGAAACTCAAATCCCTTGTTTCCTGCCAGGCCAAGACGGATTGGATCGTTGTCCGAAACTTTGTTGAGCACGGTTGGCTCTTCGGTAAAGCGCGACTGGGTGAGTAGCCTGCGCTCGCCGTCGACGATGACGACCTCTCCGGTCTGTCCCAAGCCGGAGCGCTCCTCGATCAGCCGATGGATGGGGCGAAGCTCGACCTCGAGGAGCGCGTGGCCGACCACCTTCGCGTTGTTGTCATGGATCGGACTCCCGATCATGAAGACATGCTGTTGGGCGATCTTGGAAAGAATCACCGGGCTGACAAAGGGTTGCTCCGGGTCGAATTTGCCGAGTCCGATCTCGCTCAGAGATTTACCCGCCTGGCCGAGCGCCTGTGAGCTCGAGGCCGCCACCTTTTCATTGGGATCGGCGATCAGGACATCGACGTAACCGGGGTTGGCTTCTTGCAGCGCCGCGATGAGGTTTTTCGCTCGCCGCGCCCGCTCTTCGTCCGTTTTGGCCGCCAGCTCGGGATAAACCACTCGAAAACCGGGCGACAACAGGTCCCGGAGCGCGGCGTTGTCTGCAAGACGCTTGACATCCGTCTGCTGCTCTTTGAACCAACTGTTGAGAATGTAAGTCTTATTGTCCGCTACCGCGTCCAGCTTGTTGATGATCTCCGTCCTTAAACTTGCGCGGCTGTTTTGGTAGGCCACGACGCCGATGACGACGATCGGCGTGAGCGAGAGGAGCAGAAACGCGAGCGTGAATCGGCCCTTGATGGTGCGCGGGATGATTCTATCGAGCAGCTCGTTCAGCCGGAGCCATTTCATGGTGTTCTCCCAAGGCGCTAGAGGCCTTCATGCGCTTGTCCCGCGATGCGCGGGTCGGCGGTAATCTTTTCTACATCGAGCAGGATCAGCGGCCGGTGGTCGACTAAAATCTCCCCGCGGACGAAGATCGCCCGGTCGGGGTCGAGCGACAGCGGCGGCGGCTGGATCTCCTTCGCGGGGAAAGTGACAATTTCCTTCGTGCGATCCACAGCGAGAGCCAGCTTGTCTCTTTGCTGAGCCAATATCAGGAGGCACGGCAGGACCGGCCCCATTTCCCTTTGCGGGAGACCGAGGATGGGACAGAGATCGACCACCGGCACGAGTTCGCCCCTGAGATTCGCCGCGCCGAGCAGGTGGCGCGGGGCGCCGGGGAGACGCCTAATGGGAACCGAGCGGCGCGTCTCGGAGAGGGATTTGAGCTCCACTCCATAGATCTCCTCGCCCAACTGGAAGGAGAGAACGGCGAGCTTTTCTCCGGTCTCTTCTGCCGCCGGCACCTCCGCGAGAATCCTGGCCCGCTCGCGCCACAGCTCGCTCAGCTCTTCGGCCGTATCGGCCGGAGCTACAATCTCCGCATCCCGGCTGTCCATGATTCTCTCAGGGACTCCCTTTTATCTGCCAATCTCCGAGTTCCTGGGCTTCGATGACGGCGAAAATGCGCTCGGGATTGACGATCGGCACCAGCTGGCCTCCCTCCTTCGCCACGCCGAGCAGGAACTGGCGCTGGCGGTTTCCCATGAAGGACGAGAAGTCCGGCGCCGGCTCGAGTTGTTCAGCGGAGAGCTGGATGAGAGAGAGCGCCTGGTCGACAATCAGCCCGAACAATTTCTCCTCGAAGGGCGCAACCAGGACGGCGGTTTTTCGGTCCCAGGCGCGGCGCGGCAATTCCAGCCGCCGCCTCAAGTCGATCGCCGTGACCACCTTGCCGCGCAGGTTGAAGATGCCGCTGACAAACGGCGGGGCGTCCGCCAGCGGCGTCAGCTCGGGCAGCGGCACCACTTCGCGCACCTGCTGGATCGAGATGGCATAACGGCCCGGTTCGAGGGCGAAGGTGAGCAGCGTGATCTCATCCTTCATAGCCGAGTTCCTTGTCGACCAGCGTGAGCAGCTGGCGGCCGGTCATCCCGTCCGCGCCGCGAAGGTCTTCCGACAACGGAGCGGAGGCGAGCAGCGATCTCGCCACGGAAAAGTCTTTGCGCGCCCTCTCGATCTGCCCCTGCGACTTGTGAAGCCGGCCGAGATAAAAATGGCCGAGGGCGAAGTTGGGCTCGATGTAAATCGCTTTTTTGAGCGCTCGAAGCGCCTCGTCGGCCTTGTCTTCTTCCATCCACAGCAGGCCCAAAAGATAGTGGGCCCAGAGATTGAGAGGTTCCACCTCTACGGTACGCGACAGCCAATAGGTCGCTTCAGCGAGGTGGCGGCGGTCGGCGGCGATCTGTCCCAGGAGAAAGAAGACGCGGGCGTCTTTCGACCCCTTTTCCGCCTCAGCTGCGAGCAAGACCAATGCATGGTCCACCTCGCCCGCGGATATGAGGCCGACCGCTTCAGCCACCGCATCGCTCTTTTGGGGCGGTGGTTCAGCGGGAACGACGGGCGCCTTGACCGTCGGAGGCTCTGCGGCCGGAGGAGCGGTGAACAGCGGCGGGAGCGGCGCGATGAGACTTACGGGCCGGGCCGGCTCCCGAGCGGACGATTTCTGGTAGATAACGGTTTCGGGGAAAATGCGGGCCTCGAAGGCGTCATACATCTGAGGGGAGTATTCCGCGGCGCCGGTCAGGAGAAATCCGCCTTCGCCGAGGCAATTGTAAAATCCGTTGACGATTTTTTGACCCGTCTCCGGGCGAAAGTAGATGGTCACATTGCGGCACAGCACGATGTCCAGATCGGCGGTGTCGTTGCGCGCCGAAGGATAAGGCTCGCTCTTGAGGTTAAGGCGGCGAAAGCTCACCATGGAGCGCACCCGATCGTCCACGCGGCGCCGTTCGCCGTCGATCGGCTGGAAATATCGATGGATGATCTCCGGCTTTACGCCGCGAAATGACCACGGGCGATAGATGCCCTCCGCGGCGATTTGAAGAGCTTCCTGGTCGATGTCGGTGGCCAAAATCTTAATATTCCACGCCGACAGCTCGGGGAAACTGTCGAGCAAAAGGATGGCGATGGAGTAGGGCTCTTCGCCGGTGGAACAGCCGGCGCTCCAGATTCTCAGCCGGCGTTGCGGTTGCGCTCTCTTGCTCTGGATCAGCTCCGGCAGCAGATAATTTTTCAGCGTCTCGAAGTGGGCGGAGATGCGGAAAAAATAGGTTTCGTTGGTGGCGATCGCCTCGATCAGTTGGGTGAGCGAGTGAACGCCTTCAGCGGAGCCGATCTCGATCGCCTGGATCAGGGCGTCGAGGGTGGCGAACGATCCGGTTACGTTGCCGTCCTTAAGCGGGGTTTCCAGGCGACCGAGCTTCTCGTAGGAAAGATAGATTCCCGTCTTTTCCTCCAGCAGATCTCTCAACCTGAAAAGGTCTGCGCGAGTGTAAGCCAGAGATGAGTTGGGCATCGCTCGATCCTGGTCAAGGGTAGATTTAGCGTCCCGGAAAGTCAAGGTGATTCGCGCCTTTCGGCGGGAGTGATTTATCGAGGTGGATGTGATATTTAACACACGCTCATGGTTGATGTGGCGGCCAATTGTCGCGGCGTGTTGGAACGCATCCGCGAAGCGGCGGCCCGCTCCGGCCGGGACCCGCAGACGATCAAACTTCTGGGCGCCTCCAAGTCTCAACCGGTTGACCGGATTCGGGCGGCGATCGATGCGGGCGTCAGGCTGTTCGGCGAGAACTATGTCCAGGAGGCTGAGGCGAAGCGGGCCGCGATCCGAGAGGCCGTCGAGTGGCACATGATCGGCCATCTCCAGAGAAATAAGGTCAAGGCGGCCTTGGACCTCTTCGATCTGATCGAGTCGGTCGATAGCATTCAACTTGCGCGCGAGCTCGATAAAGAGGGGAAAAAGCGCGGGCGCGTGGTGCGGGCTTTCGTGGAGGTCAATCTGGCCTGCGAGGAGAGCAAGAGCGGCATCGCGAAAGAAAAGGTGGCATCGCTCCTGGAGGATGCCGGCAAGCTCTCCCACATCAGGATCGAAGGGCTGATGGCGGTGCCGCCGCTCAGAGACAATCCCGAAGAGGCGCGCCCCTATTTTCGCGCGCTCAGGGAATTGCGCGCGGAGCTTCAAGCAAAAAAGATTCCGAATGCCGATCTTAGGGAGCTGTCGATGGGAATGACACACGATTTTCCGATCGCGATCGAAGAGGGGGCGACGCTGGTGCGGATCGGCACGGCGATTTTCGGCCCGAGGAGCGGGTAGCGATGTTTATTTTGGCGAATCTGTTGGAAGCCGTGGCGGCGGTGCTGGGCGTGCTGCTCTCCGGCTATATGTGGATCATCATCGCGCGCGCCGTGATCTCGTGGGTCAACCCGGACCCCTACAACCCCATCGTCCGCTTTCTCTACAGCGTGACGGAGCCGGTACTCTACCGCGTGCGGCGGGCGATACCGATCTATGCCGGCGGCGGCGGCATCGACTTTTCGCCGATTCTGGTTTTTGTCGCGATCTATTTTCTTCAAATGTTTCTGGTGCGGTCGCTCTACGACCTGGCGCAGTCGATGCGCGTTCTGGGATAGGGGCAAGTCGGCTTCGAAGTGAAAGCCGCCGCCCGCTCTCCGAGCCCGCGCAATGGGTAGCTTATTAATCCTACCGGCAGTATCGGATGCGCGGGATCTGCGACCGGGCGGTGGCTTTCACTATCCAGGGTGATATTAGTTGACGGGCACATTTGCATGAAATCTCTATTTGTCTCTGATCTCCGCGACAACCAGGCAGTGGACTCACAGTTCCTGGTGGCGGCCAAAAACCACGGCGTCACCAAGGGCGGGAGCGCCTACCTGGTGCTCCGGCTGATGGACCGGAGCGGCGAAATCGAAGGAAGGGTCTGGGATCGCGCGGCGGATCTCGGCCGGGGATTTGAAAAAAACGACTACGTCCGGGTGCGCGGCCAGGCGACGCTTTATCAGGGGCGTTTGCAGGTCCGCGTGCAGGACATTGCGCGGGTCGATGAAAAAGACGTCGCGGCGGAGGACTTCCTGCCCAAGAGCCCCAACGAGCCGGACGCGATGGCCGGAGAGCTGATGGCGATTTTGCGCGGGATGAAAAATTCGCACCTGCGCGCGCTCGCCGAGGCCTTTTTTTCCGACGCCGCGTTGATGGATCTCTTCAAGCGGGCGCCGGCGGGAAAGAGCATCCACCATTCCTACCTGAGCGGGCTGCTGGAGCACACGCTGTCGCTGCTCAAGCT
>JBGPGE010000189.1:0-6029 GCA_041483675.1 Binatia bacterium | reverse complement strand
GTTCCTCGCGGGGAGAGGATGGAGAGCTTGATGCAGCCCTGTCAGGCAAGCGCGAGTTGGTCTTCAGGAGTTGGTTCATGTTCAAATGTTTCCGAGGTCGGATCTTTTTCGTCACCATCGGGCTTCGCAGTCTGCGCCGCTGCGCTCTGTTGGACGAGCTGCGTCCCGATGGCGGCAGCCGCGGTCGCAGCGGCGCCCTTCAGGAATGACCGGCGATCAATACCTTTAGCGCTCATGGATATCCTCCTTATGGACTGACGAAAAAACCGATCCTAACTGCGGCGGAGCCTATCCGATATGGCGCTCGCCTGTCAACATAAATTCAGCCTCAAGCCGGTCGAAGCTTGACCAAGGATTTTCCGTTCATTATGTTGAACCGGCCAAGCGGCTGTCACCTTAGTTTATTGTTGGGAGGAGCTATTCTATGAGCAAACAACGCTACAATGCCGCGATCCAGCGGGCGAAGGGGCTGCTCGAACTGGCGTCCGGGCTTTACGACACTTCGCTCTCTCACCAGACGAAACGCGCGGCCGAGGGGGTGCTGCAGACCGACTCGCGGGTTGGCTATCATGTGACGCTTTCCTTGTCGCCGCGCGGCGGGCAGAGCAATTCCGTCTCGTTTGCTTTCGCCGCCGACAGTTTTCGCGAGATCAAGCTGCTCGCGGAAGGAAAGATTTCGCTCGCCTGGATCAATCCGTCGGCCTCCGTGACGCTCGCCTACCGGGGAACGGGACCGCTCGGCCGTCCGATACCTTTGAGGATTATCGCCGTCTTTCCCTCCTGGGACCTGATCGGCTTCGCCGTTCATGAATCCACCGGCATCGCGTCGCTCGCGCAGATCGGCAGAGAGCGGATTCCGATCAATCTCTCCACCGGACCCGCCGGCAAGCGCGCCCTATTGGGAAGCCCGGTGACGTTTGCCGTCCATAGCGTTCTCAAAGCGGCCGGTTTTACCATTGCGGACATCCGCAGGTGGGGCGGAAAGATCCAGGAGGTGTCGCGACCCAGCGACCCTGTCCGGCGCGCGGCGATTGAAAAGGGGACGATCAACGCGATTTTCGACGAAGGCATCAAGAGCTGGGGGCAGACGGCGCTCGATCGCGGCTTTCGCTACCTGCCGGTCGACGGCGCAGTGCTCAGGCGCGTGAAGGCAATGGGTTACCGCGCCGGGGTAGTGCCCAAGTCGCGCTTCAAGGGTATGCGGCACGACGTCTCGACCGTCGATTTCAGCGGCTGGCCGATGGTGGTTCGCGCCGACATGCCGAACGACGTTGCCTACGCCCTATGTGAAGCGATCGAGGCGCGGCGCAAGACGATGCCCACCGACACCTTCAAGCCGCTCGACATCGCGCAGCTCTGCGCCAACGACGAAGAGGGGCCCTACGACGTGCCGCTCCATCCGGGCGCGCGGCGATTTTATCGCGAGCGGGGATACTTGAAGTAGGCAAGAGGGGAAAGAGAAGAACACCGAGACGGTTAGGGGCGGTTTTTGTCGTCGCGGAACACGATCCGCACGATGTCGTCGCGGCTGTAGTGGCCGACGGTGTCGATCTTCCACTTTTCGCGGAGAATTTTTTTAGGATCGATCTCGCCGTAGAGAATCGTCTCCTTGTCGTAGACCGGGCCGGCGACGTATTCGCCGTCGGGGCCGATGATCCCGCTGCCGCCGTTGACGTTCCACAGCGTCCGCTCCTTAAGCGGAAAATCGTCCGGGACATCGGCGGGGGCAAGCAGGCCGCAGGCCATCAGAACATAGACCTGGCTTTCCAGCGCGTGGCTCCGGCTCAAAATCTCCGCGGCATGGTCGAGTTGGGCGCCCTTAGGCCAGACCGCGATATGCACCTGCTCTCCTTTGACCGCCAGCGCATGTCGCAGCAGCGGATGGTAATGCTCGCCGCAGATCAGCCCTCCGATGTTGCCCAGGCGGGTCTCCACGACCAGCAGGTCGGAGGCATCCCCCGCGCCCCAGCAGCAACGCTCCTCATACGTCGGCAGAAGCTTGCGCCGCTTCCCCAAGATTTCACCCTGATCGCTCAGAAAGAGCAGCGTGTTGTAGAGCGTCGCCCCCGGCTCTTTCGACTTCTCGTTGACGCCGATCACGACCTGGCAGCCGGCTTCCCTTGCCGCCTCGCCTAAAGCCAGAGTCTCTTCGCCGGGAATTTCGACCGACTCTTGATAGAGCTGGACCCAGGCTTCCCGGCTGAGATCCCGCTCGCCCTTCGGCAGCGCTTTGGGCCAATGGGGAAAGGTCGGAATCCAGGCTTCGGGAAAGGCAACGAGTTTGGCGCCGTTTTTCGCGGCTTCTCGAATCAGCCTGCACGCCTTTTCCGTCGTGGCCTTGCGGTTCAGAAAAACCGGCGCGGCCTGAACCACCGCCGCCCGATATTTTTCAAATTCCGCTCCCATGCGATTGAAGCTAGTCTTTGCTGCGGTTTCTGTCAATGCGTTTCCTGACTCCTTGTTTGCCCGCTGGCCCTATGGCAGCGATGGCAGGGACCTGTTGACAAGGGGCGGCGAGTAGCTGATAAGTTGCAAGCTGAAATTTATTCTAACTGGGGGAGAGCTACATGATCATCGATATTCACAACCACATCGTCGCCGGCGGGGAGCTCGGCGCGTATCAGGCAGGCCTGATCGCCAGCCGCGGCTTTCACGGCAAGGGACACCACGGCGTGACCGAAGACTCGATCAAGCGCGCGCGCTGGCGCGGCCACAGCCACTCGGACGTATTAAAAGAAGTCGGCACCGACTGGGCGTTCATCTCACCCCGGCCCTATACGATGATGCATTCGGAAAAACCGGAAAAGATCGTCCACTGGTACTGCGAGGCGGTCAACGACACGATCGCCCTGCAATGCAAGCTCGAACCCAGCCGTTTTCGCGGCGTCGGCGGGCTGCCGCAGTGCGCCGGCGTCAGCCCGAAGAACACTTTCGACGAGCTCGACCGCTGCCTCAAAGACTTGGGCTTCGTCGGCATCATGATCAACCCCGATCCCGGCGAAGGAGACTGGCAGACGCCGGCGATGGGGGAGGAATACTGGTATCCGCTTTATGAGAAACTGGTCCGGGATGACATCCCCGCGCTGGTCCACGGCGCGAGCTGCCGCAATCACCGCGAGTCGTTCCACGGCCACTTCATCACCGAGGAGAGCGTCGCGATTCTCTCGCTGCTGAATTCCAAGGTCTTCGAAGATTTTCCGAAGTTGAAGCTCATCATCTCTCACGGCGGCGGCTCGGTTCCCTATCAGGCGGGCCGCTGGCGCTCGCAGTTGCGCGGGCCGAACGACACGGAGAACTTCGATGAGCGCTTGAAGAAGCTCTACTTCGACACGGCGCTCTACAACGTCGAGTCACTCGACCTGCTGTTCAAGATCGCCGGGCCGGAGCGCTGCCTGTTCGGCACCGAGCGGCCGGGCGCCGGCTCCAAGAAAGATCCGCGCACCGGGCGCTGGTACGACGACGTGCGGCCGACGATCGAGAGCGTTTCCTGGCTGAGCGCCGAGCAGAAAGCGCAGATCTTTCAGAAAAACGCGGAGGCGCTCTTCACTCGCTTCAAAGCATAGCCGGGTCGTTGAAAAAGGCTCATCTGCTTCGTTGCGCTTGGCTTGGCTAGTCGAACGCCCGCCAGTGGCGGGCTAGGGCGTCAACGTACTACAAGAGTACGCCTCCGCTCGCCTGCCCTGAGCGTCGTCGAAAGGGCGGACCTTCGCGCGCCTTGCGACCATCTCAACTTGGACCTTTTTGACCGGCCCGAGGAAAGATTTTTCACTTCGCTGATCCGAGATCGGCTGCGGGTCGTTAGGGAAATAGGCCGCTCAATCCGGTGGTGTTTCGCGGCCGGCAAGTTGTTGACAAGTTGGGGTGGCTGGCGGATATTACAACCGATTCGGATTTCACTTGTGAAGATGATGGGTCTGTAATATGGGAGCGACTTGCTTGCCCTGCTGCGTCAAGCTCAACGGGGAATGAGGGAGGCAAAGTGAAGCGTCGTGGCACGCTGCTGCTCGGCTTGGGGCTCGGGGCGCTTACGATTCTTGGGGGATATTTTCTCCTCATTGGCTTGGTGTTTATAGCGATAGGTATTAACGAAACGATTTCCGAGCAGCGGTATCTGGACTCAGTTTTCCTTGTTGTCATGTATCTGGTGTTCGCAGGATTCGAGTTTGTGCTAGCCAGGAAGACCATCCGAACACTGAAACGCTGGCGGCAGCAGCCATAAGACGTGCTCTTCGATCCGAACCCGAAGGAACCGAAGTATCAGATGCTCGTTAGGGCTCAGAGGTTTTCCGCGGACATGTTTTACGTGAACGAGCTCGCTGACCGGCTCCCGGCGCGGGATCCAGCGACATTCGAGAAAATGTTCCGGTGATCCGCCGCCCAACCAGCGCTTGCCGCAGACGAGCGCGGATGATTTTGAAAGCGCGCGCAGCAGAAGCGCGCTTCGGTTAGAGCACTATGAACATCGTCATCTACATCGTTGCAGCTGCAATCGGACTGCTTCTTTCCTCCATGGGTATCGTGTTTGCCTTGTTGGGTGGGCTCCAGTTCGCCTATCTTATTGGTGGGTTACTCGTAGCGGCACACATTGGGTCATTTTTTTACGTACGCAGGAAAGCTATACAGGGAAAGGGGCATCAAGCTGCAATTGTATTGGTGTTGCCGTTGCCCCTTGTTATGGGTGTGCTGTACGTATTCGAAGTTGGCAAATACGGGATTTCTCTTCTTGAACGCGAATCACCGGCATTCACTAGCGCATGCCAAACCGCAGGCCCAACGTATTATAAGTTACCTGCACTCCCCGTGCATTCTATTGCCTACGATTGGGAAACTAAGGCCGCGCCTACCTATAACGAATATTCATTGGAGTTCGGTGGCCGGGTTAGTTCGTTTAGCCGCTTAGATTCCCCTTATCCCAGCACTATCACGTTTACTGAACGGAAACATTCAGACCGAGAAGGATTGCCACCCGGAGCCCCTGGTCCATACGTTCGCTTTCCCCGCGACGGCGGTTTCTACGGTATTGTAGCTCTGACCGCTGACGTTCTGGTTGAATATCAGTTAACGCCGGAGGAAGAACTCAGAAACGCTGCTAAGGACCAGGGCATGGTTGTATATGAGCTCACAGTTACCGATCGGCGAAATGGAGAAAAACTGGCGTTTTTGCGATACGTTTTGGACGTAAAAGATAGACGTGCATGTGGTTTGACTGAGGACAATGTGATGAATGTGCAAACGTTCGTACTCAAAGCCATAGGCGTGCAGTAGGGTGTGCGTAATGTGGGCACAGCGGAATACGTGCTCTAACAACACGCTCCGGCCGACGTCGCCGCTAACGCGACGCCGCGTCTGAGCTTGGCCGTTCGGCGGTTGAAATATGAAGCCACGCACCAAAGCAATCGGCTACGGAATCATCCTTTTTTGGATGTTCTCGCCGTTGATTCCCGCCATCGTGGCCGGCGTGATCGCAGCGAGCTACGGCTGCAAGCTGGATGAGGGCGGCGTCCATTCGTGCATCGTCTTCGGGAAAGACATCGGCGAGATGTTATATAGGATGGGTGTGCTGGGCTTGTTGGCTATGGGCACATTTCCCAGTGGCATTCTCGCGCTCATCGTGTTCGCGGTGATTGTCCGGCTGTGTAAGCGAGCGGCAGAGCGGAATGAGCTTCAATAAAAGGCACGCCGCCTAACCGATGCGCTCTAGCGAACCGCCGCCCGCGCTTGCAGTCGGACGGCGCGGGTTGGTTCGTGAGCGACCAGTGCAGCCGGAGCGCGTCCCCGGCGGCGGTCGCTGAGCTTGGACGTTAAGCGTGCGGGGCACTTGCAAGCACATACGAATAGTCGTATAAATCCTCGCGATGAAGGCGACCCGCTTTCTCGGCACAGCTCGCCGCGATTTAGCGGCCTTTCCCGAGTTGGCGCGTCGACAAGCCGGATACGAGTTGTTCATGGTGCAAGTCGGGCGTGAACCAGCAGACTTCAAGCCGCTTCCGACCGTCGGTTCTGGCGCCTACGAGATTCGGATACGAGAT
>JBGPGE010000188.1:0-6090 GCA_041483675.1 Binatia bacterium | reverse complement strand
GTGCGGATGCGCTGCGTGATCTTGTAGGTCGCAAGGTCTATCACAAACACCTGCTTGCCGTATCGGCCCGTTACCCATAGCTCTTTTCCGTCCGGGGTCGCCTCCATCATGTCCGGTCCGGTCGGAACGGAAACGCTCTGTATCACTTTGCGGGTGGCGACATCGATTACCGATACAGTGCCGGCGTCCCGGTTGGTGACAAACAGTCGCTTTCCGTCCACGGTCATCGCCATGCCGTGCGCGCCGGCGCCGGTCGGGATCCGCTCCAGCTCGTTAAAACTTTCCGTATCGAAAGCCTTCACGTGGCCCTCGCCGTAGATCGCCACGAAGAGGGTCTTGCCCCCCGGCGCGAGCGCCATATCGACAGGCCTGCGCCCTGTGTCGACCTGGCGCGCGAGTTTATGCTCCATCAGGTCGATCACGGAAAGCTGGTGCGAGTATTCGTTGCTCACGTACATGAAGTGACCGTCGGGACTGAAGGCGAAGTGATTCGGATCCTTGCCGGTCTGGATCTGCGCGATGCGCTTCCATCCTTTCGCGCTTTCTAAGTGAGTCCAGTCTTCCACTGCGTGCACTTCAACGCGGCCGAGCCGCGTCGCGGTCGTGACCAGCAGGCCGTGATCGGGAGAGTAGAACAGATTGTACGGGTCGAGCAGCGGAATGGTCTTGGCGATATTCTCGGTCGCGAGATCGATCGCCGAAACCGTGTTCGAATGCGTATTGCCGACGTAGAGGTAGCGCCCGTCGAGGGAAACGATCATATGATGAGGGTAGTCCCCCACCGGCAGCGTCTTGAGAACCTGATAGGTGTCCCGGTCGATGATGGAGACGGAGTCTCCATCGCTGTTGGTGATGAAGGCTCGCCGTCGCACTTGCGAGCCGGCGATGGCCGGGCTGTTGTTTTGTAGCCCGTTGATCCGGCAATAGCCCCCGATCATCGCCTGGGCGCTTTGTTTCGCTCCCGTCCGGATCACGAGCGGGCAGGCGTGAGAGGTGACCGCCGGCGCCGAGAGAAAAGCAACCAGAAGAACCAGTAAAATCCGGCAGCTCCGCTGCGTCAATCGCCTGGCTGCCGGAGCTGGGGCTGTGCAATGGCTCATGAACTTATGCCTCCGGTTGATCCTCGCTCTGGTTACTTAGACGTGAATACTGCCATAAACTAGCAGAGTTTTCCACACGTTTACAGATTACGGTCGACTGGTGTATTATAGACAGACCTGCGGAGGGTTTCTATGGATATTACCCAGTTACTCGCTTTCGGCGTCGAGCAGGGCGCTTCGGACTGCCATTTGAGCTCGGGCGAGCCGCCCATGCTGCGCATTCACGGCGATCTCAAGAAATTAGAGCACCCGGCCCTTAGCCGCGACGACGTTCACGGGATGGTCTACGACATCATGAACGACGCCAACCGCAAGACCTTCGAGGAATTCCACGAAGTCGATTTCTCGTTCGAGCTGGGAGACATCGCCCGGTTCCGGGTCAACGCCTTCATGAAGCTCAGGGGAGAGGCGGCCGTGTTCCGCACGATCCCCACCACCGTGCTGACGCTCGACCAGTTGGGGATGCCGGCGGTGATGAAGGATCTGTGCCGGAAAGAAAAAGGGTTGATCCTGGTCACGGGTCCCACCGGATCCGGCAAGTCCACGACGCTGGCGGCGATGATCGACTTCATCAACAACGACTTCGAGGGCCATATCCTCACCGTCGAAGACCCGATCGAGTTTGTGCATAAGGCGAAGAAGTGCCTGATCAATCAGCGGGAGCTGGGTCCGCACACCCTTTCCTTTGCCAACGCGCTGAGAGCGGCGCTGCGCGAAGATCCCGACGTAATCCTGGTCGGCGAAATGCGCGACCTGGACACCATCCAATTGGCGCTCACCGCAACGGAGACCGGCCATCTGGTCTTCGGCACCATCCACACTTCGAGCGCGCCCGCCACGGTCAACCGGATCATCGACGTGTTTCCTCCCTCGCAGCAGTCCCAGATTCGCACCCAATTCGCCGAATCGATCGAGGCCGTCATTACGCAGACGCTGCTGAAGAAGAAGGGTGGCGGGCGAGCGGCGGCGGTGGAGATCATGACCGGCACCACGGCGGTGCGTAACCTGATCCGGGAAGGCAAGATTCACCAACTGCCCGGCACCATGCAGGTCAGCCAGAAAGACGGGATGCAGACGATGGACATGGCGCTGATGGAGCTGGTGGCTCGCGGGTTGGTGACAAAGGAAGAAGCGCAATCTCGAAGCATGACGCCCAACCTGTTCGGCGGTGGGGCGTTCGGCGCGGGCGGGCCGGCCGGCCGCGGACGTTAAGTTTCTCTGGAGGGGAATTATGCAGATTCGCGAGTTTCTTGAAACGATGTTGAAGCACGAGGCTTCGGACGTGTACCTTACCGTGCACAGCACTCCGATGTACCGGGTCGACGGCGTAGTCCAGCCGATCGGAGATCACATATTTCTTCCGGCGGAACTCGAGTATCTCGCCAAGTCGGTGATGAACGATTGGCAGCAGAAAGAGTTCAACGAAAAGCACGAGATGAACCTTGCCATGTCGCTGCCGGGAGTGAGCCGCTTTCGCGTCAATATCTTCCGCCAGCGCGGCTCGGCGGGATTGGTGATCCGGCGCGTCAAAGTCGAGATCGCGTCGCTCGAAGCTCTCGGCATGCCTGCGGTGCTCAAAGACATCGTCATGACCAAGCGCGGGCTGGTGCTGGTCGTCGGCGCCACCGGATCGGGAAAATCGACCACGCTGGCTTCGATGATCGACTATCGCAGCGGCAACGAGTCAGGCCACATCATCTCGGTCGAAGATCCGATCGAGTTCGTCCACGGTCACAAGAAGGCGATCGTCAACCAGCGGGAGGTCGGCTTCGATACCCACTCGTTTCAAGAAGCGTTGAAGAATGCGATGCGCCAGGCGCCGGATGTGATCCTGATCGGCGAGATCCGCGATTCGGACACAATGGAGGCGGCGATCACTTTCGCGGACACCGGCCACCTCTGCCTCGGCACGCTCCATTCCACGAATGCCAACCAATCGTTCGAGCGCATCCTCAATTTTTTCCCGCGCGAGCGCCACGCGCAGATATTGATGCAGCTCTCACTCAATCTCCGCTCCATAATCGCGCAGCGCCTGGTTCCGTCGCTCGACGGGCGGCGCGTCCCGACCGTCGAGATTCTGATGGACACGCCCAGGGTCACGGAGCTGATCAAGCAGGGCGAGGTGGACATTCTGAAAGAGGCGATGGAGCAGGGAATTTACGAGGGCTGCCAGACGTTCGATCAGTCGCTGTTCCAGCTTTACAAAGACGGCAAGATCAGCCTGGAGCAGGCGTTGATCAACGCCGACAGCGCCAACAACCTGCGGCTTAAAATCAAGCTCGAAGGGTTGAAGGGTGACGAAGGCCTCGACAAGCTGTTGGAGAGACAGGACAAGTTGTCGAAAAAGGCCGCGGGCCTTCAGATCCAAGGCGTGACATCGAGCGGCACGTCGTTTAACAAAATCTGATTTTACAGGCAGTAGGGGTGTAATTCATCACGCCCAGGTATGCTGCGGGTTCGAATTTCTGTAGAGCGGGAGCGATACGATGGGAGCTATTGTCGGCGCGCTGATCGTCACGCACACGCCGCGGATGGCAGAAGAGCGCACGGTCCCTCCTCCGGCAGCGGCAACCCGATTGTGAGTTTGTTGCCGGGGTAGAAGCGTTCATGCCAAGTGAACTGAGGCTGTTCCGGGTTTATTGTGAAGGAGTTTTCACCACAGAGGCACAGAGTTCACAGAGTTCGGAGTATTTTTTAATCAAAAACTATTTACTCTGCGCCCTCTGCGCCTCTGCGGTGAGCCACACGGAAGCCCGAAGAACCTGAACCGATGACGACGGAATGTTATTTTTGTAAAGGTAAAGTCGTCCAAACGAAAACCAAAGTTGACTTCCGCTGGGGACAAAAGCTCAAGGTTATCGAGAATGTTCCTGCAGGCGTTTGCCAACAGTGCGGCGAGAAGTATTTCCAAGCCGCCGTCTACAAGGCAATGGAGAAGCTTGCTGCATCGCGCGCCAAGCCGGCTGCTCGCGTGACCATAGATGTGGTGAAGTTTAAAGAAGCAGTTTGAAGCACAGCGCGGCAAAGCCGCAACCAAAATGAGAAAAGTAGGATTCACCACGAAGGCACGAAGACCCGAAGAAGCGAAGACCCAAAAAAGCGTAGCGCTATACGGGTCGAAGGACACGAAGGTTTTCGTAGGGTGCGCTTCGCGTCCCGGTCAGTCTCGGATTGTCTCGCGCAAAGGCGCAAAGGCCGCCAAGGGATACACGGGTAAATTCGAAGCACGAAATCCGAAGCACGAAACAATATCAAATGACAAAAAGACCAATGTTCCAAACAAATTTGATTCGGACTTGAGTTTCGGATTTCGATATTCGAATTTTGAATTTAGGAAACAAGCTTGGCGCGAGTAAATCCCCGCGTCCCAGAGTGCCGGGCCGTCGAAAAATTTGCGCAGGCCGCGAAAACTTTCAGGCATAGTATTACAAAGTACACTGCCTTCCTGCCATGTGTTCCGCTTGACCCTACCTGCCGGTTGGAATAAGTAACGGTTCAATCAAGCGAAGGTCTTAAACGGGCCATCCGATCTGGCCACATCTTTGAATTGTCCTGTCATCAGCCTGGATGGCTTTCCGCCCCGGGTTTTGCTTTGTGAAAAACATCTCCAAAAAAAGCTCGAAGAAGCCGGCGGTAAAGGCACGGGCCCTTTCCGTCAAGGAGTCTTCCTCCAAGCTGGAGCAGAAGCTTAACGCGCTGAGGCGCGAACTCGCTGAGGCTTTGGAGCAGCAGACTGCGACGAGTGAGATCTTGCGTGTAATTGCCAGCTCGCCGGCAGATATCCAACCGGTATTGGACACGGTCGCTGAGAATGCCGCGCGGTTATGCCAGGCAACCGACGCTCAGATCGTTCGCGTCGAAGGTGACATCCTGCGGCTAGTGGCTTCGTACGGCCCACTGCCGACCAGCGAGATTCGCCCCATCAGCCGGCAGGCAGTAACCGGCCGAGCCATCATCGACCGGCAGACAATCCATGTCCATGACCTCGCGACTGAGGAAGCCGACTTCCCTGAGGCCAGGACCCGGGGCGTCCCAAGGGGCGTTCGGACTATGCTTGCCACACCGTTGCTTCGCGAGGGAGTTCCCATCGGGGCGATTGTGATTCGCCGCACCGAGGTCCGTCCTTTCTCGGATAAGCAGATCGCGCTTCTCAAAACCTTCGCCGACCAGGCCGTGATTGCGATTGAGAACGTCCGGTTGTTCCAGGAGCTCGAAGAGCGCAACGCAGAATTGCGGGAGGCCCTGCAGCATCAGACGGCAACAGCCGAGGTGCTCGGCATCATCAGCCGCTCGCCCACCGACGTGCAGCCGGTCCTCGACGCCATCGTCGAGAGCGCCGCCCGGGTTTGTGGCGTTGATGACGTGCTGCTGCGACTCCGCGAGGGGAACACTATGGTTCCGCGGGCGCATTTTGGTCCTATACCCATTGGCCGCGTCGAGATCAGTATTGATGAGCCACAGCATCGCTGGATGCGCGAGCACGGCGCGCTCCACATTCCCGACGTCCGCGAGCAGAACGATTTCCCAATGATGGGATCCCTCGGCAACTTCCGCACCATCTTGGCCGTTCCCCTTCGTCAGCAGGGGGAACTCATTGGAGCACTGAACGCGCGTCGCACCGAGGTGCGCC
This sequence comes from Binatia bacterium, assembly GCA_041483675.1. Classification (GTDB taxonomy): domain Bacteria; phylum Desulfobacterota; class Binatia; order UBA9968; family UBA9968; genus 2-12-FULL-60-19. Next base: position 360 of record JBGPGE010000188.1, on the reverse strand, counting down.
CCTTCACCCCGGCGCAGATCAAGCTCCTTGAAACCTTCGCCGACCAGGCGGTGATCGCCATCGAGAACGTGCGGCTGTTCCAAGAGCTTACTGAGGCGTTGGAGCAGCAGACTGCGACGAGTGAAATTTTAGGCGTGATTGCGCGCTCGCCGACCGATCTCCAACCGGTCCTTAACACCATCGCGGAAAATGCGGCGCGAGTTTGCGGCGCGGATGACGCAATAATTCGACTCCTCGAAGGGAACGTGCTCCGGCTAGCGGCCCACCACGGGTCTATTTCGAGTGTGCCGCCGGAACGACCCCTTGACCGTGGCTCGATAAGTAGCCGAGCGGTTGTGGACCGCCAGATAATTCACATCG
>JBGPGE010000187.1:0-6097 GCA_041483675.1 Binatia bacterium | reverse complement strand
TGATCTCCTTCCGTAAAGCTACGGAAGTATGGGTTTGGATGTATTCCGAATTCAAATCGATAAATCGGAGATTTGTTACTAACTCCATTGTGTTCAAAGCGTTACAACGAAACTTCATGTCAACGTTGGGACAGGATTGATCGAAAATCTAAAATTGCTTCGTTCTTGACTCCGGCCGTATGCTTGCATAATTTGATTCACGATGAAGATGTGCCTCGGCGATGTAAGTGGGTGACCCGATTGACATAGAGCACGAAGATGCCGGCAACAAACCGATCCGGCCGTGGTCATCGCTGCTCATTCGAGATTATCGGTTGGTCTGGAGTGCCAGCGTCCTGGCGGCCATCGCCTCGCAGATCCGCAACGTCGCCAGCCTCTATCAGGTCTATGAAATCTCCGGCTCGTCGTTCCAGCTGGGGCTGACCGGCTTTTTCCAGGCGCTTCCTCACGTTCTCTTCGGACTTTTCGCCGGCGTCGTGGCCGACGCTTTCAATCGAAAAAAACTACTGGCCGTCACCTACTCGTTGCACCTCATTCCGACGCTGACCCTGGCGTTTCTCACCTTCACGGGCGCGGTGCAGGTCTGGCACATTTACCTGTTAAGTGTGATTTCCTCGTTGGTGGACGTTTTCAGTTGGCCTGCGCGTTTTGCCATCGTCCCCGGCCTGGTTCCACGATCTCATCTGATGAACGCGGTGACGCTGAATTCCATGGTCTTGCAGAGCAGCTTCCTTGTCGGGCCGGCGATCGCCGGCATCATGATCGACTATTTGGGCCTGCCGCCGGCCTATTTCGCCAGCGCAGGATCGCTTGTCCCCGCCGTCCTGGCCGTGCTGGCGCTCAGAAGCTCCGGCAGGGTGGAGGGAGAGCGTCGGCGCGTAAGTCTCAGGAGCATGGTCGAAGGGTTGGAATTCATCTGGCTCCAGCGGATCATTCTATCGCTTTTTCTGCTCGACTTCGGCGTGACGTTGGTCGGCTTCTATCGTCCGATTCTTCCTATCTTCGCCGGGAGCGTCTTTCACATGGGCGCGACGGGTTTAGGCATCTTGTACGCCGCGCCGGCGATCGGCTCTCTGGCCGGCTCCACTTCGCTGCTCGTCGCCGGCGACATCAGGCGTAAAGGACCGGCCGCGGTCATCGCCGCGATCTTCTTTGCCGCGAGCCTCGCGCTCCTGGGCGTTTCCAAATGGTTCTGGATGGCGGTGGTCGCGGTGGCGATACTCGGTTTCACCGACTCGATCAGCGTGGCGATTCGCCGAACGGTGGTCCAGCTTTTGGCGCCGGATACGATGCGCGGCCGCGCGGCGAGTCTCATCACCGTCTTCGCGCAGACGACCAATGCCCTGGGCGCGCTGCTCGCCGGCATCACCGCCGAAGTCATGGGCGCGCCCAACGCGCTGGTGCTGGGAAGTCTGCTCTGTTTGCTGATGATTGTCGGCATTACTCGCGCCATTCCCCAGCTCTGGCGCTATCGCTCGTAGAGGCCGGTGAAAAAGGCCCGTCTACCGTCAGCCCGCCCGGGAATCTCTCTCCGGGCCGATGCGATACGTCGGTGTTACGCTGCCTCCAGGAGCTGATAGTACTTCTGAACTACGCTTGCATCTCCTCGTCCCACGCATCGGCCCTCCGAGAGATCCCCAGGCGGGCGGTTGTGATGGTTGCGCTTGATCTGCCTCGCTCGACGTACTGCAAAGAGTACGCCTGCGCTCGTCAGATCGGCGCGCGCCTTGTGGCTATCTCAACTTGGACCTTTTTGACCGGCCTGGAGGCAGAGTTCCCAACGCTCAGTCAACAGGGAAGAACCTGAGCTATTGACTTGGAATGATGCAGCCTTGTAAATTTATAAACTCAATTCAGAGACCGACTTTTCACGGGAGGAAAAATGGCAAAGGCTCAAGTGTTTGTTTTTGCGCCGGCGGATCCGACCGGAGAGAGCGACAAAATTCTTCAGAGCGCCGGCTGCGAGCTGCTCCAGGGGAAGGCCAACTGGGACACGCCTCAAGGAAACAGCGAGGCGGAGATCGCCAGGTTGGCCGAGGGGTGCGATGCGCTCGTCGGGACCTCGATCCGCAGCACACCGATCACGCAGAAAATTATGCAAGGCTCCAAGAATATCCGCATCGTGGCGAAATACACGATCGGCGTGGACGACGTCGATGTCGATGCGGCGACGGAGCTGGGAATCCTCGTGACGCACGCGCCGACGGAATCGAATTGGGGCGGCGTGGCCGAAGGGACGATCACGGCAATGCTCACCCTGCTCAAAAAAGTCCGCGAGCGCGACCGCCGTCTCAAAGAGACCGGCGAATGGCGCGACATGCAGCTTCAGGGAACTTATTTCGGCTCCCGCCCGGACGGCTATCCCGGCATTACCCTCGGCATCGTCGGCCTGGGACGGATCGGCAGCCGCATCGCCAAGCTGATGCGGCCGTGGGGGATGAAGATCATCTGCTGCGACCCCTATGTGCCGGATGCAAAGTTCGAGGAATTCGGCGTGAAGCGCGTGGATTTTTCCACGCTGCTCCGCGAGTCGGATATCGTCACGCTGCACGTCGTGCTGACCAAAGAGACGAGACACATGATCGGCGCGGCTCAGCTCGCGACGATGAAGCCGACGGCGATACTCGTTAACACGTCGCGCGGCTCCTGCGTCAACGAAGCGGCGCTGATCGACGCGTTGCAGAAAAACAAGATCGTCGGCGCGGCGCTCGACGTATTCGAGAACGAACCGCTCGCGGCCGACAGCCCGCTGCGCAAGATGGGCGATAAAGTCCTGATCTCGCCGCACATGGTCTCGTCCAACGTCGGCAGCGGGCTCAAGCCGGGCGTCGCCTGGGCGACCAAATCGGTGATCGCCGCGTTGCGCGGCGAAGTGCCGGACAACGTCTACAACAAGGAAGTCATCCCGCAGTGGCAGAGCCGCTTCGGCGGAAAGAGCGTGCTGTAGGACTACTGTTTACCTCAGACCAAGCGCTCTCGCGCAAGAGGTCCCGTCACGGCGAAAAGCCGCGTGGCGGCCTCGCCGCTTTACGCGGTCGCCGACATCCGGCGAGTATGGTAGTCTCACAGAGGAGACGCCATGATACCCGTTCCTAAGGAGATTCTGTGGGATTATGCCGAACCGCCGGAAGATATATTGTGGCGGCTGCAGCGTATCGCCGACTTCTTCCCGCTTTATGGCAAGGATCGTGAAACGGTTGCCGAGCTCTATATCCACAGGAATGATCTCAAGCTGGACGGGGCCACCAGAGCCCTGATCGAAGAATATTACCATGTCTGGGAGGTCGAAACCTGATGGCGATCTCCGACAATCCGATACTCACGGACGACCAGAAGAGGCTTCTAGCCTATTTCCGCTCCTCTCCGCTGTCCGAGCGTTTTTATCTTAGCGGCGGGACCGCCTTATCGGCCTTCTATCTTCAACACCGTTGGTCCGAAGATATGGACTTCTTTAGCGAGGAAAGCGTGCAGATCGAAGAAGTTCTCGGCTTGGTTAAATCTCTCCCTCTCGCCCGGCAGCCCGAGTATGAGCGCAAGTATGACCGGAAGATCTTCCTGCTCCGGTTTTCCGAGTCGGAGGTTATGAAAGTAGAGTTCACTACGTATCCTTTTCCCCGTTTCGAGCGGGGGCCGGTAGTAGACGGCGTACAGATCGACAGTCTCAAGGATATTCTCGCCAACAAGCTTGCGGCCCTCACGGACCGACGCGATCCCAAAGATTATGTCGATCTTTACTGCGCCCTGAAAAGCTATCCCGGCCTCGATCTCGGACAACTGGCTCGCGATGCAGGGGTTAAATTCGGCGTCAAAGGGGTGGAGCACATATTGAGAGGAAGGTTCCTGGAGCCCCTGCCGCCGCTTGGGGGCCTCAGAATGCGCCAAGAGATCGACCACCAGGAGTTGGAGCGTTTTTTTAGCCGCCAGGCTAAAGAATGGATTGCCCGCTCAACGAAAGAACAGTGAGGGCCGTGTTCAGTCCCTCTCCCCGGGACGCAGATTGAACTGCTTTCACCGCTTCCAACAACGTTGAACGCCGGCGAAACGCTCTATAGAGAAACGCGCTCTCCGGGAGTTGCAGATGTTCATAGTTTTGAATAATATGTACACCATCACCGGAAATGGGGGTAGTCATGGCGAGTCCATCCTGGCGGCACAAGCACGTTGAATTGGATCAGGGAAAGCTGAGCCGGGCCCGACGGATACTGGGCGCCAAAACCGAAACGGAGACCCTGGAGCGGGCCCTCGATATCGTCGTCAGTGAAGCTGAGATAGATGCGGCGCTTAGGAAGGCGCGCGGCAAGGCGCGGATCCGAAAGGTTTTCCGCTAGGATGGAGCGGGTCGTGATCGACACGAACGTTTATATCGATTGGCTGAACGAAGGCCGGCACGGTGACATCCTTTTTCAACGCGAGGCCGTGAAGTATCTTAGCGCGGTGGTTCTCATGGAGCTGGCGGCAGGAGCGTTTTCCGTCAGAGATCGCAGGCTCGTGCACGAAGTGAAGTCCGCGTTCGCCAAGGCCGGGCGAATTCTTGCGCCCGCGGTTTCGATCTACGAAGAGGCCGGCGAGGTGTTGCGCCGGCTTCAGGAGCTTCGGGGTTACACTGTGGCGAGCGCTTATGGCCTCGTGAACGACGTGTTGATTGCGTTGTCCGCCCGTTCTATCGGCGCCACTGTCATCACTCAGAACGAACGAGACTTCGTCGCGATTCAAACGATTAGGCCGTTCAAGATGGCGTTAGTCTCTCAAACGGTCTAGTATTCTGGAAAATGAAAAAACACGGCAACCCGGCCCATGTGCAAGATTCGATGTGACGATAGGAGAGGAGGTGGTTCGAATGAAACAGGACGCAAGAAAAAACCTGTACCGGAAGCAGCGAATTAAGAACCGGAAGGCAAGGCGCGAATATTTCAATCGTAAAAAACAGGAGCCCCGCGCTTCCAAATAGACATCAGAGTGAAGGAGCTGCCGATGCTAACGTCATGGGTGAGAAGCGCGGTTCGCCGCGTCCTTGCTCAACCCAGGCGTTAGCCGATGCCGACAGTTCGGACATGAGCGTAGTTGAGAATTTTATCGCCAGCGGTTGCGAGTGGCCAGTCATGGATACGGGCGGTGGCAACGATCATCTGGTCCGCCGGGTCCTTATGGAAGGGCTGTGGCAGGCGAGTCGACTCGACCACAATAGCAGGGGTGAGGTCAAGCAACCGCAGGCCGGGGCAGGCAAGGGCGACTCCAAGCCACTCGGCCACGTCCTGCGGAAGCTTCAGCCGCCCATATTCGACCAACTTGGCGACTTCCCAGCACGAGATGATGCTCACCCCGATGCCCTCAACGGTATGAGCGTCAAGCATCTCGCGCTGCTTTTCCAAAAGGCGGGCATCTCCGTGAACCCACCAGACCCACGCGTGGGTATCAAGCAGGATCACCGCAGCGCGTCCCAGTCCTCTTCCGCCACCGGGTCAGTAGGACGGTCGTACGCGACAGGAACGCCTCGCAGGGGAAACCCGCTGCCCCGCTGACGGGCTGGCTTTGGGACAACCGTCACCTCAACCGGCTCCCCCGCGGGGAATGGCAGTTTCGTGAGGTGAACCTCACCGCGTTCGTCCACTGTGGTTTCAATTCGAACCGCGTCCATGTGGTACATGCTACTCTTCAACGCTGAATTCCTCAAGCTGGCGCTTTGCCGCCTCACCGTCCCGAGACCGGATAACCAATAAGTGAATAGGTCAATCTCTCCCCAACGGCGATTTCATAATTGCCGGGAATTCTATATTTATTTTCAGCACTTAACAACGAAAGACCTGATCCGACAAACACTGCATCATTGCAGCCTTTGCCAGCTACGCTCGGCGACCGCGCCGGATTTTTCTCCGAAACCGAAAGGGCGAAGAGTAAGGTGCGGGTGGTTGTATCCTGAAGGCGGTCGTGGTGGGTGTCCAGTGCATGGTGTTGTTAAGCGACGAGTCAGGCGGCCAATTTCACGGCGACTGAGACACCGGCCTTTGCGCACAGGCCGACGAGGTAGTCCAGAGACAGCTTGTCAACCTTGTTGCGCGCGATCTCGGAGATGCGGGGCTGGACCACGCCAAGGCGCTTG
>JBGPGE010000186.1:0-6130 GCA_041483675.1 Binatia bacterium | reverse complement strand
TCAGCCCCGCGTATTTCGCCCCGTTGACGGCCGTCCAGAAGTCCGTCTCGGTCATTCCGCGCTTCGGCGGCTGGATCTTATAGCCGCCGCCGAAAATGCCGCTCCCGATCGTGAGCAGCCCGCCGGTCGCTTCCTCGGCCGACGCCTTCGCGCGGCCGGTGTCGTGCGTGCCACTGAGATCGCGCGCCCACCACGATTTATGCGCATAGATCGCCTGCGCCGCCTCGATCACCGCGCCGTTGTGCTCCGGATTATGCTGGTACGCATCGCCGATGTAGTTCTGTATCGCGTCCTGCACGATCTTCAACTCCGCGCCCTTCGGCATGACGTTCGGGTTATCCTTAAGGACTTGCTTCCCCTGTAAAATCCGGCTCGCGACTTCCGGAGAGTCGAGACTTGTCCCGATCGCGAAGGCCATCAACGTGTCGTCCTTTTTCGCGAACTGCCCCGCGATCGCTTTGATGTTGCGATCTTGCAGCCCGACCCGGAGCTTTCTTAGAATCAGCGCCTGTGCGTCGGCCGGCGCCTGATCGAGCTGCGTTTTCAGCGCCGCAGCCTCGTCGTCCGAGAGCGGGCTTACCGGCACGCCGTAGCGTTCTTCCGCCACCCCCGCCAGGCGCGATCGCGCCGCCAGCGTCGCCGGGTCATCAAGATTTAGCGCCGGCGGCGCCGGAATCACGCGCTGGCGGATCGCGAACGTGAGCGGATCGCTTTTCAATCCCTCCGCCGTCTTCCGGTGCGCGCCCTCCAGCGTTGAATAGAGCTTCGCTTCGGTTCCGGTCTTTGCTCCCTCGGTCACCTGGCGGAGATATTGCTCCTGAGCCGGCGGCGGGAGCTGATTGAATTTTCCGAGTATGCCGCTCGCGGCCTGCGCGTTTAGAAAATCGCTCTCATGCTCGCTGCCCCGCACCATCCCCCCGAGCTTTTGCTCCGATACCGGCCCGCGCCATTCGAAGCCCGACATCTTCGCCTCTTTGAAATCGGTTACGAGCTTGCCGAGATATTTCTCGTTCTCGGCCCGCTGGGCTTTGGCTTTTGCCTCCCGCCGGTCGATCTCGCTCTGCGCCTCGCCCTGGAGCTGGAGCACGCTTTTTTGATTCAAATAACTGTCGTAGATCCCGGCCTTCAGTTCCTTCTGCGCGCGGTACGGATCGGCGTCGATCTTGCCCCGGACGGCGCTGTTCCAGACCGCGTCTTTGAACGTGCTCTTTGCCTCGTTGACCTTCTCGGGCGGCAGCACATCGACGGCGCTCCCCGCGAGCAGCTCCTCGCCCTGGCGCTGGTAGCGGCCGGCGTTTCCCGGATCGCGCAGCGCCTGGTTCGTGAGATTATCGAGTTGGTCCCCAATCCCCGAGGTTAGACCCTGCCTGACCTTGGCCCGGTAGTCCTCGATCGATGTTTGCACCTGCATCGGATTCCGCACCCGGCTCGCGCCGGCGCCGGTGCCCTTCAAAAGCCCCTCGTATTCGCCCATGATCTGCATGCGCGCGACCGGGTCCGGCTCGCGCGTCGCGAAGTCCACGTAGTCCGGCTTGATCGCCTCGATGTCGGCGGCCTGTTTGAGCCCCCAGTCCTCCATCGTCTTATGTTTGAATTCGATCTGCTTCTGCGCCGCGATCGCCGTGTGCTCGACCTGCATCATCTGGCGCACCGCCGGCGACGCGTCTTTCATTGCAGACGTTTGCAGATCTCCGACGCCCTTTTGATACAGTTCGATGCGCTTTAAGTGATCGGGCTCGGATTGTGTGGCTGTGTCGAGAGCGTCGAGGCCGGTGCGAAAATCCGCCGTCCGTTGGCTGTAGTCGATCGCATCCTGGTTTTTCTGCAGCTCGGCCTGGGCCTGATCAAACCCCGACGCAAATCCCCCTCCAAACCCGCCTTCGCCGAGGGCGGACGGCGATCTTCGGCGCGGCGCGACGATCCCGGTTTGAACGTCTTTTACTTCTTGGATTATCGGCATTTATTTATCCCCAGGCGGCGGCATCGGCCTGCAGCCTATGATAAGCCGCCCGTTCTCCGGCTCGCCGACGCAAAACAGCCACGACCGCGTCGGCGGCGTGAATAGCGCGCAGCCGCTAAGGAGAAGGAAGAGTCCGCAGATCGAGAGCAGGAACGGGTCTTTCAATGGTTATCTTCTCCTCCACCCTCGACTTCACGAGATCGGCGAACTTCGCCGTTATCAGATCGAGCGTTTCCTTTGTTGGCCGCATTGTTTTCAACTGCATGTCCACGGCATAGATCACCGCGCCAATCTTCCTGAGAAGGATGGCCCCGAAGCGCGTATAGCCGTCCAATGGAACTTTCGTCGTACCGGAGTCAGGGGAACTTGCTTCAAGATAGTCGGACAGCACACCTACCATGTCATGTGCGCCGTCGTCGTAAGCGTTGGCGCGTTCTGTAGGCTCTACGATGCCGAGGGCTTGACCGACGAAGTTGCCGACTGTACCGACGGTCGCTAAAGCCGCCGCGCCTGCACCGGCTTGGCTCATCGCCACGCCCGCGGCCGAGAGTCCTGCCATGCCGATCGCGCCGGACGTACCGAGGACCTTCGCTTTCGCCGAACGCGCCAGATAAAAGTCGCGCGTCTTGACGCCGCAATCGAAGATCATTTTATCGGTGTCGGGCGTACACTGAGGGACAGATGGATTGTAGGCGGCGCAGCCGGACACGATTAGCGCGCACACCGTCAATAAAAAGAACTTCATGGTTTCCCCTCCAGTTTTCTTTTCATCGCGCACATCTCCCGCTCAATTACGTCCCTTCGATAACTCTCCGCCTTGCCTTCCCACTTCATATTGGCCGGAATATCAAAGTTGGGAAAAAGGCACAAAGGCAGGACGTGATTTACAACCCACCCTTTGCACGGCCCGGTAAAGAGCTTCGATGCAGGACAGGCGTTAAGTTTGCGGAACGCCGTCACCTGCTTTGGATCTCGCGCCCAGGGGCCTTCGTGGGCGAAGATCGAGAGAAACAGGATAGCGGCGAGAGGTAGCCAGAGTTTCATGGCGCTTCGATCTCCCTACAATTTTTTTTCGGCGCACAGAGTTCCTTCTTTTCGTTCTTGGGATCGACCGAAGATCCGCCGGCGACCGTCACGGCGTCGTACCAGGCTTTGCAATGGATTGTCCACGCCTCGTTAAGCACAACCCGCCCCTCCTCTTCGAGCCAGTTCTTTTTCGGGACCGGATCGATCCCATCTTCCATCATCAATGTAAAGATCAATAGATCAAATTGCGGCTTGTAGATTTTCCGGTCGAGTAGTCCCAGGCGGATCAGTTGATAGCCGGCGTCGTGCGGCAGCGGTCCGCGCATCGCGCTGTCGGTATCGAATGTCGGGCCGCTCGCGCCGTCCCAGGCGTAGTCAGCGCGGATTGTTAGTTTCCCCTCCATGTCGAAGTCGATGAACTTCGTCACAATATCAAACGGCGCGCCAAAGCCGACGTTGATTGTCCAATCCCGCGACAACTGGTATTTATACCCCTCGCGGTAGTAGATCGGCGGGTGCATCATTTCGGAACCTATATACTTGACTCCCCTACAGCGAATTTAAACACTTCCTGCCCCATCCTCTTCGCCGCGATCTCGCAATATTTTTCCTCGATTTCTATGCCGATGGCCTTGCGGCCTAAGTCCTTGGCGGCGCGTAGCGTGGTGCCGCTGCCCATGAAGGGATCGAGGATGGTTTCGCCACCAACTTGAAGCAAATAATTGATTAGAGACAAAGGCTTTTGCGTTGGATGCGTTGTCGTTCCGTCGTGCTCTAAGAATCGTTCGGTTGCCATACAACCCGCCTGTAGTTTGGGTATGTCGATCAAAGTATTTAAGGCACGCCAGTTGAGGCCGGGAGATTTCTGAAATGTCCAGATAAATTCTGTGGTAAATCGCGGCGCGTTGTTGGCCGATGGCGGCTTGTTTCTGGCATACCAAGTTAGAAGTGCAGTTGGCCGAACAGGTAAAGCGAGACGCATTTCTGCTACAAATTGGAAAGAACAAAATGAAAAAAATCCAAGCTGGCATAGATTCCAAGCGGCATCGACCCATTCCAAAGAAGCAACCCAGGGATCGCCGACAGTCACGCTTTTATTTATACGCGGCGCAACCCCGCCGGATATCTGAACAGTTCCACCTATCAAATTGAGATAAGGCGGATCGGTCAGCACCAAGTCCACCGGCTCAAGCTGCGGCAGAATTTCCCGGCAATCACCGTGGTAAATCGTCACCGCATTGTCCTGGTAGTAGGGGATCATCTATATAATTCCCATCATTTCCCCTGTATCCGCTGAATCTGGCCTGTTAGGTCGGCCAGCTCGCGTTGTAGCCTTTTCAACTCCTGCTCGAACACCGCCGACCACCTACCCCGCGACTTCTCCACCTGTAACTCAAAGATTCTTCGTTCGAGTTGATCCTGGCGCTGCTGATAGATTTGCACCTGCTGGCCCGCGAGTTGCGCCGAGACCCATCCTTCGTTCGCGTAGGGCGGCTTGCCGAGGTATAGTGCGCCGCCGCCGATTAAAGAGACAAGCGATACGGCGGCGATGATCGTCGGAATCGGCATGAACGGAAATCTCCTCGTCTTCATTGCGCCGGCGCGTCCGGTTTCAGCGGCTCGCCGAGGATTGGGATCGCGCTCTTCTCCGCCCGCTCGTCGAACCAGTATTTGATAACCAGCGTTGCGATCCCGATGAAGGCATCCTTCGAGATCGAGCCCGCGATCGCCATGTAGATAAACGCGAGGCAGAACAGCAGCGTCACGAGCGGCCGAATCGCACTTTTGAATTGTTCCATGAAACCTCCTATCGCGTTTCGATTTTCTGCCACAGACGATCAATGTTTACCGTTGCCCGCAGGTGAGCCTCGTTGTCCTGCCTCTCGTGCATGTCCTTCCAAGTCTCTATCGAAGCGATCCTAGCGCTGATGCTCACGATCAACTTCAACGCCACTCCTAAAAGGAGAATGATTATAATTTGCCCGAGCGCAATGATCGGCGTTAACTCTGCCATGTTGTCTCCTTAGCCATGATCCCATTGCCCGCGTCTTCTTCACCCACTCGTCACCTCCGCGATTTTGCGAATCACGTCGTCCGCGTAGCTATAGTCCATGTTTCCCGGCCCTCCGTTGTAGCGCCGGAGCGCGTCGCGCACGTTGCCCGCGGCGTCGAGCTGCTTTCGGAGGTGCGTGCAGCCGATCTGGAGATTGAGTTCCGGATCCTGGACGAGCCGCGTAAGGTAGGGCCCCTTGAACCCGCACTCCCGCGCGACGGCGCCCATCGGCTGCATGAGACCCCAGCTCGCCTGTTGTGCCCACCACTCCTGATCACGGTCGCCGGCGAGAAACGGAAAGTCCGACGGCGGCGACTCAGACGCGGATTCTCCCGGCGTCAGAGCGCGAAACGGCGCGTTCGTCCGCACGTTCCAGAGATAGCGATACGCCGGCTCCGGATTCCACGCGCATTGATCGCCGCCGGACTCTGTCCAGATGACGGCGAGGACGAGCGCCGGTTGGAAGCGAAACGCCTTCGCCATCGCCGCGAGATCGCGCCATTTGAGGACTGTTTCGGGAATCGATTCCATTGAATTTCACTCGTCAGAAGTACGTCACTACGATCGCGATTCCATCACCCCCCGCCCCGCCGGCGCCGGAGTTAAAACCATTGGCCGATGCGCCGCCGCCGCCGCCGCCGCTCCCATATTTGCCACCCGCGCCACCCGCGAGAGCCGCCGCCGCCGAGTTGCAGCCGCCGCTGCCACCGCCACCGCCCCCGCCGGAAGGCTCATTCGTTGACGCGCTTGTGCCGGCAACACCGGCGGCGCAACCAGCCCCTCCGCTACCACCTGTCAATGGCGTTGCTCTGATGTTACTGCTTCCCGCCGCGCCGTCGCCGCCAGATACGCCATTTCGCTCGCCACCACCGCCACCGCCTCCCGTCGTTTTACTTGCCGTTGCGGTTTGAGAACCTATTGCGCCGGCCCCGCCATCGAAAAAGCTTATTCCGCCGGTTCCGGCTGTTCCCGCACTGGTTGTTCCGCCGCCGCCGCCCGTGCCATTATTGGCCCTTAGCCACACACCGAAAGTGGTGGCGCTACCCGCATCACCGTTATTTCCATTTGTGCCGTCGCTCGTTTGCGCTGCC
>JBGPGE010000185.1:0-6221 GCA_041483675.1 Binatia bacterium | reverse complement strand
GCGTACAGCGAAAAAATCATCGCGCGCATGCGCGAGGTGCCCGGCTTTGTCGACAGCGACACGACGCTCTCGGTGCGCACGCCCGAGCTGCGCTCGCTGGTCGATCGCAAAAAGGCGTCGGAGTTCGGGATTCAGATCGAGGATATCGCCTCGACGCTTCAGACTTTTGTCGGCGGCGAGCCGATCTCCAAATACAAGGAAGACGACGAGCAATACGACGTGTGGCTGAGGGCGATGAAAAAAAAGCGGGACGATCCGGACGCGATCATGAATCTCTCGGTTCCCGGCAAAGACGGCCGGCTCGTGAAGCTCGCGAATCTGATCACGTTGAGCGAGGATCTCGGTCCGTCGCAGATCGACCGGCAAAACCGCCAGCGCAAGGTTACGATCGTGGCGAACCTCCTTCCCACGCTGCCGCTCGGCGAAGCGGTGGAAAAAATCCAGGGATTTATCAACGAGCTCGACCTGCCTCCCACGTACACCGCCGAGTTGAGCGGCCGGGCCAAGGTGCTGGCCGAGACCGGCGCCAATTTCGCCTACGCTTTTCTGCTGAGCTCGATCTTCATGTACATGGTGCTGGCCGCGCAGTTCGAAAGTTTTCTCCATCCGGTCACGATCATGCTGGCGCTGCCGCTGACTCTGCCGTTTGCCATTCTCTCGTTGATCCTGCTCAGGCAGCCGATGGACATTTACGCGATGTTCGGCATGTTCATGCTGTTCGGCATCGTAAAAAAGAACGGCATCCTGCAAATCGACTACACTAACACGCTGCGCGCCCAGGGCATGGAGCGCGACGCGGCGATCGTCGAGGCCAACCACGGGCGGCTGCGCCCGATCTTGATGACGACCTTGATGCTCGTCTTCGGCATGCTGCCGATGGCGCTTGGACGGGGCCCCGGCGCGGCCTCGCGCGCCTCGATGGCCAAAGTCATCATCGGCGGCCAGGCGCTCTCGCTGTTGATCACGCTGTTGATCACGCCGGTCGCGTATTCACTGTTCGACGACCTGGGAAAAAAGAAGTTCTTCGGATGGCTCCGGCTTGCGGGATTGCGCCGGGCAAGGTCGAGGGCGGGATGAACTATTTTTTTTGCAGCTTCTCCAACTCCTGTTTCGCGCCCTGAAACTTCGGATTGATCTTGAGCGCCGCCTCGAATTCCGCTTGCGCCTCCTCCTTCCGGCCCATGCCGGCGAGCACCTTCCCCAACTCATAGCGCGCCACGTCGTCGTCGGGGCAGAGCGTGAGACCTTCGCGGTACTGCGCCACCGCGTCGCCGGGGCTTTTCGCCGCCTGGGCACTCTCGAAATGGCGGAACGCCTGGTTGCAGGCCGCTCTTTTCTCCCCGGCTTTTTGCCTGGCGGCGGCCGTCTCCTCGCGCTCTTGCTTGAGGCGCGCGATCTCTTCTTCCTGCTGGCGGATCGTCTCCGCCTGTTGGCGGGTCAACTCCTGCTCGCAACCCGAAAGCAAGAGAATGAGGCAAGCGGCGATTAGACCGAACCGCCTTGAACTATTTTGAACCATGTCTTCTCAGGGTCCGTCATTCCCGCATGCTTAGCGCCCGGGGCGCAGAAAATAGAGCAATGGAGCAGTAGAACAGTGGAAGCTCGCAGTCATCCTCTTTCTATTGATCCAATTTCTATTGTTCCAATGTTCCATTGAGCGGGAATCCAGGCGAAATTCGGACTGGACCCCCGACCCATTCGACGTGGCTCAGGGTCGTGGTGAGCACAGTCGAACCACGATAAAAACATTCGGGGGTGACGACTTTGGGGAAATTTGTCATAAAGTTTTTCGACCCGGTAGCGTGCTGCGGGGTAGTTCATCGAATCATCGCCCTTTGGCCTTCATCTCTTCAAGTGCCAGAAATATCTTCTCCGCCTTGATCGGCAAATCTTTGATCCTTACGCCGACGGCGTCGAAGACAGCGTTGGCGATCGCCGGCGCGACCGGAATCAGCGCGCTTTCGCCGATGCCCTTGGCGCCGAACGGGCCGTTAGGGTCCGGCGTTTCGACCGAGATCGGGTCGATCGACTCCGGCATGTCGCCGAGCGACGGCAGGACGTAATCGACGAGGTTGGGATTGATCGGCTGGCCGTTGTCGTAGGCGATCTCTTCGAACAGCGCCTGGCCGATGCCGGTGATCGCGGCGCCGTTCAACTGCTGGCGGCAGCCGAGTGGGTTGATCGCCTTGCCGACGTCGACCGCGGCCGCGTATTTGACGAGACTTAACTTGCCGGTCTCGACATCGACTTCGACTTCGGCGGCGCCGGCGGCTAGGAACCAAAACGCCGAGGTGCTCTTTTCGCCGAATTCGTTTTTCGTGGAAGTCTTGACCTGCCCTTCGCCGACCAGCGTGCCGCCCTGCATGCCGAAGCGCTTGAACATCACGTCCGAATAATTAAGCTGCGCTTCCGGCAAACGGATCTTGCCATCGGCGAAAGTCACTTGATCTTCCGGCACGCCGTATTCCTTGGCGACGATCTGTTTCAACTGGCTGAGGATGTCCCGCGCGGCGAGCTGCACGGCCTTGCCCATGTGAAACGTCGAGCGGCTCGACGAGGTCGTGAGATCGTAAGGCACGACGTCGGTGTCGACGCCGAGAACCTGGATCGTCTCGAGTGGAATGCCCAACTCCTGGCCGGCGATTTGCGCCATGACCGTCTCCGAGCCCTGCCCCATCTCGACCGTGCCGGTATATATGGATAGGCTCGCATCCTCGTTAAGCTTCACCACGGCGGAGGAAATCGACGGCGTGATCGTCGCCTTGATCATGCACGCAATCCCCTTCCCCCGCTTAATGTTTTTCCCTCTGCTCCATTGCTCCACTGCTCCATTGCTCGATTGCTCCATTCGCCCCCATCCGATGGACCTGGCGACTTCGTCCAGACATTGCTTAAGCCCGACGGCGCGGAGCGTCTCTTCGGTCACGAACTTATCCCCTTCGTCGTAACCGTTTTGTTTTCTGAGCGCGAGCGGATCGATCTTCAGCGCCGCCGCGATAATGTCCATCTGCGATTCCACGGCCCACGCCGATTGCGACACGCCGAAGCCCCGGAACGCGCCGGCCGGCGGCTTGTTGGTGTAAACGGAATAAGAATCGATCTTCAGATTGGGAATCCGGTACGGGCCGGCGGCGGTGTAGCCCGATTTTTTCGCCACGCGCGGCCCGATCTCGGCGTAGGCGCCGGTGTCGAGATGGATTTCGCACTCGCGCGCCACCAGCGTGCCGTCGCTTTTGACGCCGGTCTTCATTTTGATGACTGCGGCATGCTTGGTGATGGTGTAGAAAACCTCCTCGCGCGTGAGCATCAGGCGCACCGGCCGCCCGGCCTTCTGCGCCAAGGCCACGGTGATCGGCTCGACTTTCGGATAGACCTTGCCGCCGTATCCGCCGCCCAGATAGGGCACGATCACGCGGACTTTGGAAACGGGCACTTTGAAAATATTCGCGAGCTGCGTGCGCACGACGAACGGATTCTGCGTCGTCGCCCAGACGGTGATCCGCCCGCCCGGCTCGACGGACGCGATGCAGGCGTGGGTTTCGAGAAAACTGTGCTGCGTCGCCGGCAGCGTGAAAGTGTCTTCGAAAATCCGATCCGCCGCGGCGAAGCCTTTTTGAATATCGCCGCGGTTCAAACGAAAGTGGGTGCAGACGTTGGTGCCCTCGATGGGTTTCAACTCGGCAAGATCGGCAAAGCCGGATGCCGGCAGCTTGACCGACTCGTGCACCAGCGGCGCGCCGGGCTTCAGCGCATCGTCCACGCTCAGGACCGCGGGCAGCTCCTCGTAATCGACCTCGATCGAGCGCAGCGCCTCTTCCGCCGCGTCCACAGTTAGAGCCGCGACGGCCGCCACCGGATCGCCGACGTGGCGGACTTTTTCCACCGCGACGATCGTCTGATCTTTGAACACGGGGCCGTAAAAAGGTTCGATGCCTTCGTCGTGTAAAATATCGTCGCGCGTCAGCACGGCCACCACGCCGGGAACCGCGCGAGCTTTGGATGCGTCTATTCGAATAATCCGCGCGTGCGGGTACGGGCTTCGCAGTATCTTGCCGTGGCACATGCCCGGCACGCTCATGTCCGCCAGATACTGCGCCCGGCCGGTCACTTTGGTCTCGTAATCCAACCGGCGAAACGTTTTACCGATCGCTGCTGGTTCCATCTACATATCCCGTCTGTACTTTGCGCCCTTTGCGGCTTTGCGCGAGATACCCTCTCCCTCACCCTCTCCCGCTTGCGGGAGAGGGAAGGGGTGAGGGCGCGCCAAGACGCCAAGAGCGCCAAGGTTTCGGAGTATTCCCTGAATCAGCATCCTGCGACTTTCTTCACCGCCTCCATGATCTCCTGGTAGCAGCCGCAACGGCAGAAATTTCCCCCGAGATAGTCTTTGATCTGCTCCTCGCTCGGCCGCGGCTGCTCGTCGAGCAGCGCCTTGGCCGTGAGAATAAATCCCGATGTGCAGTAGCCGCACTGGAGCGCGCCGAACTCCATGAACGCCTCCTGCAGGGGATGCAGCGCGCTTGTCCCGCTCAAGCCCTCGATGGTCAGGATCTCGGCGCCGTCGGCGTCTACGGCGAGAAACGAGCAGGCGCTCACCGGTTTGCCGTCGAGCAATAACGTGCAGGCGCCGCAGACCTGCATGTCGCAGCCGAGCTTCGCGCCGGTGAGACCCAACTGCTCCCGCACGGCGTCGAGCAGAGTCGTGCGCGCCTCGACCTCAAGCCTTCGGTCCATGTCGTTGACGCGGAGGTGAATCTGTTTCTTCATGGTTGTGCCTTAATCTCTTCGCGTCAATTCTCCGTAGCTTGTTGCGTAATGACGATTCCGAGTCTCAAAGTCCGTCATTCCCGCATGCTTTTAGCGGGAATCCAGGCGAACTCGGGCTGGACCCCCGATAAAAACATTCGGGGGTGACAACTTTGGGGAAAATGATCACAAAATCTTTCGCTACCCACAGCTTGCTGCGGGGTAGTTCATTCTTGCGCCGCGCGCTCGAAGGCGCGCTCGGCCGCGCGCCGCACCAGCACGCGAACGATGCCCCTTTTGAATTTCTCCGAGCCGCGCAGGTCGCTTATCGGACTGCATTCCTCCGCCGCGGCTGCCGCCGCCTGCTCGATAACCTCCGGCGAAAACGATCGTCCAAGTAGAACCCCCTCGGCTTTTTGCGCTCTCATCGGCTTGGGCGCGACACAGCCGAGCGCAATGCGGACGGTGTCGCAGCTTTTTTTGTCCGCATTCAAGGAGATTCTCACGGCGACGCCGACGCACGGCTTATCGACCACCGAGCTGCTGGAGAAACGGATGTATTCGATGCCCGTGGCCGGCGGAGGCGGCGGCAGGATCACGCGTGTCAGGATCTCTTCGTCGGCGAGGCTCGTCTGATAGAGATCGACGAACAACTCCTCAAGCGGGATCGTCCGGTCGCCCGACGGGCCGGAGATCGCCACGCGCGCGTCGAGGGCGAGAAAAACCTGGGCGAGGTCGGTGAGCGGCTCGCCCGAGGCGAGATTGCCGCCGACCGTGCCGACGTTGCGCACGCGGATGTTGGCCACCTCGCGCTCGACCGCGCAAAGGATCGGCAGCCTCTCCCGGATCAGCTGAGAAGTTTCAAGCTCGCGGTGTGTGGCGAGCGCGCCGATGACGAACCCTTCGCTCGGATCGAAACGGATGCCTTTCAGTTCCTGGATTTTCTTGATGTTGACGAGCGCCTTGGGCCGGATCAGCCCCTGCTTCATCACGATGCTCAGATAGGCGCCGCCGGCGTAGGGCCGCGCCTCGCCGCCGTAGCGCTTAAGCATCGCGCAGGCCTCGGCAACCGTGGTCGGTTCGAGATATTCGAAGTCTCTCATAAAGTTTTTCAGCGTCAGCTTACACTTCTGACCGTACCAGTGAGAGCCGTGGCCCGTTCGGAGAGCCCGCGCATCCGACACTAGCGGTGGGATTAAGTACTTCCATATTGCGCGGGCTCGGAGAATGGGCTGCGGCTCTCACGGACATTTACACGTACTTCACTTTGTCGACGCCGGGGATTTCCACTTTCTCAAAGCGCCAGCGCTCTTTCATCGGCGCTGTGGCGTCGATTCCCAACCCGGCGGTGACGCGGTTCTCCGGACAAGAAGGGTCGAGGGTGGAACAGGCGATTCGCGGAACGATGATGGCGTCCTTGTCCGCCTGAAAGCGCGTGGACATCGCCCAGTCCACCTGCATCGGATCGAAAGGAT
>JBGPGE010000184.1:0-6277 GCA_041483675.1 Binatia bacterium | reverse complement strand
ATCTCACGCGGGGTAGCCGGAAGCCAGGGTTTCCTGAATCTCGCGCCGCGAGGCGCCGGACGCGGCCAGGGCCCGCAAGATGAGGTCGAGCGACACCGACGGATCGCCCGCCTCGATTTTTGCGATGCGCGACTGGCTCGAGCCCATCCGTTTTGCGAGATCGATTTGCGAAATGCCACGCTTGCGCCGCGCCTGGCGCAAGGCGTCCATGAGGCACAACTTCACTTCCACCAGCGCGGCCTCCTGGTCGTTGAGGCGCAGGAACTCCTTCGTGGAGCCGACTTTCCAGCCCGCTGCCTTGAGCCGTCTTGCCTTCGCCGCTTTCATGGTTTCCTCTCTGTCAGGTTTGCTGGTAGCGCCGCAGCCGCTTGCTGCACGCTTTCAGAACGGACTTCGGGGTCTTCGTCGTTGTTTTTGCGAACACGTCGAGAATCACGATCGCATCAGACCGGACGCAATACATGATCCGCCAGGTCCTGTCCGCGTCCTGCACTCGCAGTTCGTGGCAGGCATTCCCGATTACCGCCATCGGCCTCGAATGCGGCATGGCGATTGACTCGCCGCGCTGTAAACGACGCAGCAGCACCCCGGCTTCAACCCTTGCGGCGGCCGATAACGGCGGTGTCTTGATCTCGCCGTGCAGCCACACCAGCGGTTTGTCGCGTTTAGCATTGGATGGCATTATATGTCCGATCTGACATAAGTCAACTGCCGATCCTATCACTGACCCTGATTCGATCAACGCCGCACGAGCGGAAGCGTTGACGGCCGACGGGAGATGTGGCCCGGCCGACGCTCCGGGTGCCAGCCGACGTATCGTGCAACCTGGCGCATAGCTGTTATCAACCTTAGGTGACAGACCACTAAAGATTGAAGAGAGCTGATTTACTTCAACAATGTTCTTAGTGGTCCCCTAAGCGAGTCTTCCCCCAAGCGAGTCTCGAAGCAGGTGCGGCCGGTGTTCGTCGAGGAAGCCGGTGAGATCGTCGTCGTGACGGTGTACGTGTATTATTTCTAACGGCTTATCCTTACAGTCGTAAGAAAGGTGTACGTCCTGCTTGTCTTTGGTTCGACGACGCCGGAGCGCACACGATTGAGCACCTTCCGGTTGCACTCTTCGCCATGCCTGCTGCCAGGAAATCGGAGTCACAACCTTCTTGGAGTGACGTCAAGGCAAAGCTTGCCGACTTCGATCGAGTTGCGTTAATCGGTCTTGTCGCCGACCTCTATGCGTTGAGCAAGACCAATCAATCGTTCCTGCATGCGCGCTTCTCGCTGGGGAAGGATTCCCTCGCGACGTACAAGAGGTGCATCCACGATGCGCTGTCTCCGGACTCGAACAAACCGGTGCGGGTAGCTGATGCGAAAAAAGCGATCTCGGAGTACCGCAAGGCAATCGGTCGGCCAGAGGGTTTGCTTGAACTGCGTCTCTTCTGGTGCGAAGCGGCGTCGTCATTCTCAATGGAATTCGGCTATGCGGATGAAGGGTACTTCGATGCACTGCTGCGCCAGTTCGAAGCGGCGTTGAAAGCACTGAGCGGTGTGAACGAAACTTCCAGAAAGAGTGCGATCGAGCGTCTGGTGGCAGTGCGGGACCGCACCGACGTGGGATATGGGGTGAAGGATGACATGAACTATTTGCTCGATCGGACGGGTGTCGCGCCGTGAAGCCGGACAAAACGACAGAGCGTCAGCGAAAGCCGGACCCTACTGCCGAATACGAAAGGCTTCGGGCTGAGAATGCACGACTGATTGCGCTGCTCAATCAACACGGCATTCCCCATCCTGACGAAGTCACGCACGCCACGATCTTCGGCGAGCTTCCGCATTTCGACGCCGAGGCGCAGCCCCACCCGCTCAACCTTTCGACCAAGGAAAAGGTGGCCTTGTTTGCGCGCTTGTTCCGGGGCCGGACCGACGTCTACCCTGTCCGCTGGGAGGGCAAGGATGGGCGATCCGGGTACGCACCGGCCTGCGCGAACGAATGGAAACCGGGCATCTGTGAGAAACCGCGTATCAAGTGCGCTGAGTGCGGTAATCGCCGGTTTCTTCCGGTTACGGATGACGTTATTTACGGTCACCTTGCGGGCAAATACACAGTTGGTGTTTATCCTCTGATGCCCGACGAAACCTGCTACTTCCTCGCGGTAGATCTCGATGGAGCAGAATGGCGAAACGATGCGCGAGCGCTAGTGCAGACGTGCCGGGCACTGGAAGTGCCCGCGGCGTTGGAAATCTCGCGCTCAGGCGCGGGCGCACATGTGTGGATTTTCTTTGCGGCGGCGGTGTCTTCGAGGGAGGCGCGTCGGCTGGGTTCCGCACTGATCAGCCGCACCTGCGATCACACACGACAATTGAAGCTCAGCTCCTACGACAGGCTGTTTCCCAATCAGGACACGATGCCGAAGGGCGGTTTTGGAAACCTGATTGCCCTCCCGCTGCAGAAAAAGCCGCGCGAGGAAGGGCGGAGTGTTTTCGTCGACGACCTCCTTGCCCCATACCCGGACCAGTGGTCATTTCTGGCTTCGATCAAGCCACTTGCCCCCGAACGAATCGGGTCGCTCACTCACCAAGCGACCGGTGGCGGCCATCCGCTCGACGTCGCCTTCATTGCGGACGAGGATGAGCGAGAGCCATGGAAGCGGCCGACGCTCCCGACCGCCAGGATTCCTGGGCCGCTGCCCGAGCGTATAGTCGTCGTTCAGGCGAACCAGTTGTTCTTCGACAAGAAGGGCCTTCCGCAGCCGCTCGCGAACCGGCTCATTCGGCTGGCAGCTTTCCAAAATCCGGAGTTCTACAGGGCGCAAGCGATGCGCTTACCTGTTTGGGACAAGCCACGCGTCATAGGCTGCGCGGAGAATCATCCCCGTCACATCGCCCTTCCGCGTGGTTGCCTGCATCCGGTGAGGGCCTTGCTTAAAAAGAATGGAGTACGACTCGATATCCGTGACGAACGTTTTGCAGGGCAGGCAATCGAGGTTTCATTCGCAGGGCAGTTGCGCCCTGATCAGGAGGCCGCTGCGGCGGCGATGCTGAAGCATGACATCGGTGTCCTCTGCGCGCCGACGGCATTCGGCAAGACCGTCACCGCCGCTGCGCTCATCGCCCGGCGTGGCGTAAACACGCTGATCCTAGTTCACCGCACGGAGCTTTTGAACCAGTGGCGGGAGCGCTTGAGCGCATTTCTGAGTATTGAGCAGAAGCTCATTGGCGTGATCGGTGGCGGCAATCGCAAGCGCACCGGCGAGATCGACGTCGCAGTGATGCAATCGCTCTCGCGCAAGGGGAAGATCAGCGACCTGGTGGAAGGCTACGGTCACGTGGTCGTCGATGAGTGCCACCACCTTTCCGCGTTTTCTTTCGAAGCGATTCTGAAGAGCTGCCGAGCAAAGTATGTGCTCGGTCTGACCGCAACGCCAATACGCCGCGATGGCCAGCATCCGATCATCTTCATGCAATGCGGGCCGATCCACCATACCGCCGCCCGTCCGGAATCCGCACCGCGTGTGTTGGAGGTCGTCCCGCGCTTCTTCGATACCCAACTCGTTGGCGATTCCGAACTCGGCATTCAAGAGGTGTTTCGTCAACTCGCAGCCGATCGGGGGCGGAATGACCGGATCGTCGCCGATGTGCTTTCGGCCTACCGCGGGGGGCGGCGAGTGATCGTCCTGACCGAGCGCACCGACCATCTTGATACTTTGCAAGGCGGGCTTGACGGTGAAGTTAATCAATTGTTTGTCCTGCACGGACGTATGTCGAGGAAACAGCGCGCGGCGCAGTTAAGTGCTTTGGAGGCACTACCGGGTGAAACACCGCGGGTATTGCTGGCAACCGGCAGGCTCGTGGGCGAAGGGTTTGATCACCCGCCGCTCGATACCTTGGTGCTGGCGATGCCTATCTCGTGGAAAGGGACGCTGCAGCAATACGCCGGGCGTCTCCACCGGGCACACGCGACCAAGTCGGATATCCGGATTTACGACTATGTGGACGCCAGCCATCCGGCACTCACACGGATGTGGAACAAGCGCCAGCGCGGCTACCGCGCGATGGGCTACGCGATCGGGCGACCGGACGCGGGAACACTGGATCTTGCCCAGAGCGGCGCATCAGACAAGGATAAGATTGCCCTGGTGTGACGATGAGGGGGTCGGGTCGTAAATCTTGAATTTCGTGCCGTCAGTCTAATCGGTTGACGCATGCTTGCCGACGGACGACAACCCGCGCGAGTCTAAAGTCCGTTCCGGCACCGCGAAACCCCGCTTCGGTGGGGTTTTGTTTTTTGGATCTTGTGCAGATCAAATGGGTGTAGCAAACGGGTAAATTGTCTGAAAGCCGTATGGAATAAGGGTTTGCGGGGTTCGTGAGCATGAAAAAATCTGGCATGATTTGCGCATGGCTACCTCTCGACGACTTACCGATTTATTCCGTTTCCCTGGCTTTCGTCCATATGCGACGGCGCGAGGGGTGTTCGGCGACCCGAAGGCGCGTGTGCTTCGCTTGGAGCGACGTGGAAAAAAAACCGCTGCGGGGTTTGCGACACGCTTGTGCGCGGCATCTACGACCGCAAGGTTCGCCGCGTTCGGGACCTCTCCTGCGGAGATGCCCGTATCTACCTGGAGTTCGAACTGCGGCGTGTATGGTGCCGCGGCTGTGGTGCGGTGAAGCAGGAGAAACTTCCTTGGTTGGCGGACAGCCCGTTTTATACCAAGCGCTTTGCCTTCTTTGTCGGACAACGCTGTCGGACGGCAACGATCTCGGATGTGGCGCGTGAGCTGCGTCTGGACTGGCGCGCCGTGAAGGAACTGGACAAGCAATACATGTTCGAGCAGTTGCGCCGCATCGGCACGCCTGGGCCGAAGGCTGTGGGCATTGACGAGATCTCGATCCGCAAAGGCCATACCTACCGCATTGTGGTGAGCGACCTCGATCGCCGTCGCCCGATCTGGTTCGGCGGCGAGGATCGCTCGGAGGCGAGCATGGCGCAGTTCTATGACTGGCTGGGAGACAAGAAGAGCCGGGGCGTTCGTCTGGCGGTGATGGATATGTGGAAGCCGTTTCGCAATGCAACCCTCGCGCGCGCGCCGCAGGCGGCGATTCTCTTTGACAAGTTCCACATCATTCGCCACTTGGGAGAAGCGCTCGACAAGGTACGAAAAAGCGAGTACGCGCGGCTCAGCGGCAAGGATCGCCGCTACATCAAGGGCCAGAAATACACGCTGCTCTCGCATCGGGAGAACCTGACCCTGGAGGGCAGGCAGTCTCTCAGGACGTTGCTGGTGGCCAACAAGCGCCTGAACACGGCCTACCTGCTCAAGGAGTTCTTTGGTCAACTCTGGGGCTACGAGCGTGAAGGTTGGGCGCGGCGCTTCTTCGAGAACTGGCGCGCGAGCCTGAAGTGGCAGCGACTCGAACCCTACGAGAAATTTGCTGAGATGATCGATCGGCATTGGGATGGGATCGCTGCCTACTGCAAGCCAGAGAACAAGGTCTCTCTCGGATTCGTGGAAGGACTGAACAATAAGATTCGCGTCATCCAGCGACGCGCATACGGCCTGCGCGACCAGGAATACCTGCGGCTCAAGATCCTCACTTGCATGCTCCCAGCGATCTAAAATGACCCAAAATTACCCACTCACCTTGTAGAAGACCCTGTTTTTTTTCGGGGCCCCTGTTCGCCGCCGAGCAGTCGCAGCCAGGGTGGGGGGTCGTCGGCGAGGACTGGGCGAGCCACGATTGCCTATGCGTATCCTAGGAAATTTCCCGCCTGATGTTCGTGCAGAAGCGCGTACATTGCGCGAGTTCCGCAGCCGCCCCACCCTGGCGAGCAGCGCAGGACACCGCTACGAGTTCACGAGGTAGCGGCGGCGAACCGGGGCGCCCTTTTTCTTTGGTGACTTTCTTTTATGGGCGAGCAAAAAGAAAGTCACCGGCGCCCGGGGCCGCCCCCCGGAACATTGCGCGTAAGCACGGACAAAAAGAGAGCCGCCTTGCAGCGGCGTTAACTCGCTGGCGTCCCTACTGCGGGTGGAGCTTCGTGCGAGCGGTAAGAGGCCCGGCCGTCGGCCGCCGACGGTAGAAAAAAAAGCGGGCCGGCCACAAGGGCACGTCCCGCCTCCGGGGGGAGTCGGGTGTTCTAGATCTGGCTCGACAGCGCGCGCAGGCGTGACATGAAGGCCGTTATGTCGATGTCCTCGAATTCGTCGGGCAGCTGCGGGCTCAGCTCCTGCGGGGTCTGATAGCAGGTCAGCGCGACCACGGCGTACGCCGGGCTCCA
Organism: Binatia bacterium; assembly: GCA_041483675.1. Classification (GTDB taxonomy): domain Bacteria; phylum Desulfobacterota; class Binatia; order UBA9968; family UBA9968; genus 2-12-FULL-60-19. Next base: position 3 of record JBGPGE010000184.1, on the reverse strand, counting down.
GTT
>JBGPGE010000183.1:0-6449 GCA_041483675.1 Binatia bacterium | reverse complement strand
TTTTGCTTCGGCGTACGCCTCCGTCGCGCCCTTCATTATTCCAAAAGCCGCTGCCGAGGAGACTGCGCCGCTCAAGGCGCCCATGGCGACGTTCTGGAAGACGTTGCCGCCGTGGATGGCGGTGCTGATTCCACCTATGACTGCGCCAAACGCCGCGCCGGTTTTAACCCCGGCAACGAAGTTGCCCCAGTTGAAACCGTTGTCCGGTATTCCGCCAAACCCCTTGAAGACATCGCCGCCTATACCTCCTGCGATGCCTCCGAGCACAGCACCCATCCCAATCGCCTGGCCCCAGTTGCCTCCGTTGATGGCTGTGTTGACAACGGCGGCGGTGACACCTCCGAGAATGCCGGCAAGGATAGGACCGGCGCCCCAGGTGGCCCAGCCAACGGCGATTCCCGTGACCAGTGCAGGAACAGAGCGGAAAAAGCCTCTGAAGAAATTGGCAATGGCGCTCCAGAACGACATCCCGCTGGGGTCGATGTACTTGACGGGGTTGTTTCTGGCATAGCTGTAGCGGTTGAGAGTCTGCGGGTCGCCCGGCGACGGAACGATCGGATCGGGAGAGATGAAGCGTGCCAGTTCTGGATCATAGTATCTGGCGCCATAGTAGTAGAGGCCGGACTCTGAGTTGCCGAGGGTTGGTTACGGCTTGCCGCCCCAGGAACGCATGTCTCCCATCGACCCTATAGGCAAGGCCTCGACGTCACCGGTTTTCAAGTCGATTACGTAAGGCTGTTGAAACTCAGCTAGGCTTACGATACGCATGATCATAATAAATCGGCCATCAGGTGACCAAATGGGCTTTCCAAGATAGTACCCTCGCGACACTATGATGTCTGCTGCCGACCGTTTGTTGGAAAGCAGCTTCTCTTGTTGGTGCGACGACATCACAGAGAGCAGGAAGTAGTCGCCGGGCGCCTTCCCAGACCCCTCCGCTCGGTAGGCAATGAACGCACCATCACGAGACCATGTGGGATCGTCGCCCTGCCCAAGGTTTTCTTCGGTGTCGCTTTTAACATTCAAGATAATCATATGTCCCTGGGCATTAACGTACACAAGCCGCTCATTGTCTGGCGCCCAAGCTTGACTGGTTAGCTTGATGAAGCTCATTCCCCTCCGGAGCGGGCGCTGGGCTGCTATCACGACTGGTTGTGTACTGACATCAAGTACGACTAGACCATAGAAGCCACTTTGCAGCTCGCCGAGGAAGGCTATTTTCTCTTGGTCATGGGACCAGGCGATATCGTAAAATACGTCCTTAATATCCAAGACCTCGTTATACTCTGAGCCGTCGATCCTTATTGTGCAAACCTTTCGAACTGCTTGTTCACTGCCGGTGGGTTCCACAAATTGCGCGAACACAAGCTTTTCCCCCTTGGGAGAAATAGCGACAAGCCCTTGGTTTGAATGTCTCGGATCTCCCCGGTAGACAATCTTCTCTTCATCTCCAATCTTGACAACGATATAGGACCCTTCAGAGGGGACATATCTGCTCAAAACGGTTATCCACTGTTTTTTTTTGAAAATCTCTGCCAGTGGGTCGGGCAGGGTACTGTCCGTTGCTGCCTGATAAGATAGCAGGAAGAACATGCCCGCGAAAACAAGTATCGACGCAATTTTGGTTAACTGGACAGTTTTTGCCATTGCTCACCTATAAGTGCAACCTTGTGGAGTGCAAGCGGGTGCAAAGGCTCCAGGGATACTCGGATTGCCACCCGCATTCGAAATGACATAGTTGACAAAGTGGTTGCTGTTCAGGAAGAAACTATTTTCAATATTAAAAGGTTTCCCAACAAAGTCGGCCATCCACGTTTTTAGAGCAGTATTAAAGCGACTCATGCTGATATCCGTTTCCGTCCAGTTGATCGCCTCAGGGTAACGCAGAATATGACGCGCCGTATCGGGTAGAGCGTTAGGTTCTACGCCAGGTGTACCAGGCGATGCAGCGGTATCGTATACTGTGTAGTTACCGGCCGCATCAGGCCCCGCCTCCACGATTCTTCCGCCGAGCGGGCCTCCGCCGGGGAATCGAATGAATTTGTGTTCGAAATCACTTCCGGCCACCGGTCGTGAACCGATCTCCACTTTGGGATCATCCAACCACTGTTGAAAACTATTCCACGCCTCCGTCGCCCCCTTCATTATTCCGAAAGCCGCAGCTGAGGAGACTGCGCCGCTCAAGGCGCCCATGGCGACGTTCTGGAGGACGTTGCCGCCGTGGATGGCGGTGCTGATTCCGCCGATGACCGCGCCAAACGCCGCGCCAGTTTTAACGCCAGCAACGAAGTTGGCCCAGTTGAAACCCTTGTCCGCTACTCCACCAAACCCCTTGAAAACATCACCCCCTATGCCTCCTATGATGCCGCCGAGTACGGCACCCATTCCAATCGCCTGGCCCCAGTTGCCTCCGTTGATGGCTGTGTTGACAACGGCGGCTGTGACACCTCCGAGAATGCCGGCAAGGATAGGACCGGCGCCCCAGGTGGCCCAGCCGACGGCGATTCCAGTGACCAGAGCAGGGACGGACCGGAAAAAGCCTTTGAAGAAATTGGCAATGGCGCTCCAGAACGACATCCCGCTCGGGTCGATGTACTTGACGGGATTGTTTCTAGCATACGAATAGCGGTTGAGCGTCTGCGGATCGCCGGGAGACGGGACGATCGGATCGGGGGAAATGAATCTGGCAAGCTCTGGATCATAGTATCTGGCGCCATAGTAGTAGAGGCCGGACTCTGGATCAAGTATCTGTCCGGTGAATCTCTTCTCGGGGTCAACGTTCCCCTCAGTGCGCGACACCTTCCCCCACGGATCGTACTCATTGAGCTGAACTTTAGCTCCGGTAATATCCGTGATTACATTCACTCCGCCCAGATGGTCGTTGTGGTAAAAGAGCTTCTTCTCAGGATTGGCGGTCGGCGTTTGCTTCGAGGCAAGAGTTTCATTGCCGACTTTGAAGTATTTGGTCTTTGTCCCATCCGGCCCGATCTCGTAGCCGGCAAAGGGATAAACCGTGAGACCTAAAGGACCCCACTTTTTCATCCTCGCCCCGGTGTAGTCGTAGTCCATCGTGGTCGTGCTGCCCATAGTGACCGACTCGACTCTGTTATCCGCCGTCCAGGCGAAAGTCCGTCCTGCGCCGGTCAGCGTGTTGCCGTTGATATCTGCGGTGTAGAGTTTTGTAGTGGAGGTGGCTTGATCGAAAGTTCTGCTGACGAAGGAGGGATGGTTGGCATCTTCGTAGAAGTACTGGACTCCACCCTTGGTCAGGATGTTGCCGATGGCGTCGTAGCTGTAGGCTTGCGAGGCATCGGTCGGAACCGTGCTGCCCTGAGGCGCTGGGCCGAACTTTCCGATGGCCGAGGTAAGGCGGTTTAAGTCGTCGTAGCCAAACGTCCGGCCCGCCGTGCCGTTGGTCATGTGGTCAACCACGGCGAGGATATTGCCTACGTTGTCGTGAGTGTACTCAAGATCCTGAAGGCTGCCGCCGCCCGTGACGCGGCTCTTCGGCAGGAAGTTGATGAAATCGCTGGGGTTGTTGGGATCGTCCTGGTCGAAGAAAGTGAAGTTCGTCGTCACGCCGTTGGCATACTGAATCTTCGTCTTCTGCCCGCGGGCATTGTAGTCGATCTGGTTGACGTAGTTGGTGCCTCCATCCGTGATGGCTTTTACTCCCCCGGCCTCGTTGTAGGTGTAGCTCGCGCTCTCTAAGTCGGGAAAGGTCTCAGTCGTAACTTTGCTCAAGGCGTTGTAGGTCTGAGACATCGTGTAGGTCGGGCCGTCAATGACGCGCTGGGTCTGCGTGACGCGGCCGATCTTGTCGTACAGGAAGGTCGTGACCATCGCGTTCAGATCGTCGACTCTTGTCAGCCGGCCTTTGGAGAACTGCACAAGCGGGTCATCGTAGGTGTAGGTGATCGTCCCGGCGCCGCCGGCATAGAATTTGTCCTTGACCCGGTTTAGCGCGTCGTAGTCGAAAGTCAGGGTCTGATTCTTCGCGTCGGTCTGATTAAGAAGATTTCCCGCCTTGTCGTAGACATAGACCCACGCGCCTGGCGTGCTCGTGTCGCAGCTCGTGAGGCTTGGGTCGGCGCCCATGTTGGGATCGCACATGGCGATCTTGCGGCCCAGAGGGTCGTACTTGATCGAAGTGTTGTGGCCCAGGTGGTTGGTCACACGGATCAACGAGCCGGCATCGTCGTAGACGTAGAATGTCTTGTTGGTCTCCGAGCCGTTGATCTCCCAAATCTCGTCCACTTGGCCATAAGCGTCGAAAAGCTTCCGCTTTTGATGGCCATTTTCATCCGTGATGATTACTTCGCCGGGTTTGTATTGGACGGTGGCAAATCTGAAATCGGGATGGTCCACCCGCACCTGACGGCCCAGGACGTCGTGGGTATATTCCCACGAAGGCAGAACAGTCTCCCCCTCGAAGCGCGGCGGGGTCTTGGAAACGACCAAGCCCCTTGAGTCGTAGACGCTGTCTTCCACGATCATCCGCGCCAGCCCCGTGACGGGATCGTTGGGTCCGGTGGATTTAATGAGATCGGTTCTCCCCAGGCCGTCGAACCAATCTTCCCGCACGATGACCGCCGCCTGGCCGTAATCTTTCCTCCTGGAGGTCTTGATTCGCTGAGTCGCCGCATTGCCCCAGTTGAGATACTCGATGGTCGTGGCTGGGAACGAGGGACTATCGAGCGGGCCGACGACTTTCGTGAGCCGGCCGAAGGTGTCGAAGGTATACGTGGTAATGATAGGATCGCCAGTAGTGTGGTTGGGATCTGTTTCAGTCAGCTTCGCGCCGAAGCGCGGGTCCCAGGTGAAGGTCGTCGTGTGACCGAGGCAGTTCGTCACCGTCGCCGGGAAGGTCTTGGTGAGCGTGTCGATCGTGGTGATGGTCGTGCAGCCCAGGGGGCCGGTCGTCGAGGTGCGGTTGCCGAAGCCATCGTAGCCGTGTGTGACGACCGGATTGCCCGGATCGCCTTGCCCGCCTGTAAGCCGGCTCTCTTCGCTGATAAGACGGCCGCTGGAATCATGCGTAAGCCAGCGCTCGCGCATAAGCGTAGCGGTATTGGTGGAGAGATCGAATCCGGAGAGCGTGGTATGACTCGGGCGCTGAATGCCGGTAGTTGGATCGATCGCCCAGTCGGTCAGCTCCTCTCTCTCGTCGCCGCTAAACGACGTATCCCCTTCGTAGAGCGTCCGCTTGACGTTTCCAAAGGTCTTTCCTCCGGGACCTTGCGTGTCGTACTCAAAGCTGACGGCGGTATTTAAACAGAGCGGCTCGCCGTCGCACTGATCTTTGACCGTCCGCTTGACGGCCGTGAAGCGCACCTTGACCTGAGTGTCCTGCGTGGCCAGATCGTCGTATTCGTTGGTGACCTGGGCGAAGATCGCCCCGGTAGTGTTGTCGAAGGTGGTGGAATTCGCGAGCATGCCGATGAACGGGAAGTCGGGCGACTGCGCTTGCGTTACGGGGTCCACCTTGACCTGCTTAAACGCGTTCTCGACCCTGGCCTGCGTGGTCTCGTCTACGATGCGCGTCCAGCGGAAACCCAGACCGCCGCGCCCCAGGTGGTGAAACTTCGCCCCGCCGTAGTCATACGTAAACTCATAAGTTTGCCCGGTGCCGCTTTCGGGGCTGGCGATATGGCTATCCACCACGTACATCGGGATCTGGAGATCCATGATCGGATACTTGGCGTCGTTGTCTTTCGTATAGACGGTACTGTCCGTGATCGGCTTGTAAAAAATATCGATCTTTCCGCCCAGGTTGGTGGTAATGGAGGTCAGGAGGTCGGGGAAGGGGCCGTTGGCGATAAAGGTCGTGAGCTGGCCGTTCTTAGCACTCGCGGCATCGCCCTTCCCGTCGCCGCTGGGCTCGCCGATCCACGCTTTGAGGTTGCTCCAGTTTGTGTCCGGAATAGCCGCGCTCCAGTAGTTGCCGTCGCCCTTGGAGTAAAAGATGGTGACGTTGCCTCCGCCGGAGCTGATGATATCTGCTCTACCATCGCCGTTTACGTCCGCAATCCACACGGCGGTGTCGGCAAAGCCCGAAGGAAGCGGCGAAATTTGTCTGATATCGAAGGTGCCGTCTCCCTTGGAGAGCATGGTTGTAAGTTTGCCGTTTTTTACGGTGAGGAGATCCGATTTTCCATCAGAATTGAAGTCGCCCACCCAGAGCTTAGTGTCCGAAAAGTCGGTGGGCGTGGTTAGCACAACCGGCCGGTAGGTGCCGTCGCCGTTGGAGAAGAAGGTAGTGATCTGGTTGTTTGTGGAACCGGTGAAAAAATCTCCTTTTCCGTCGCCATCGAAGTCGCCAGTCCACAATTTGCTGGCACTCCACCCCGATTCGGGTATGGCCACACGATTATACGTGCCATCACCGTTCGAAATGAATGTAGTGACAGAGCCGCCGCCGATACTCACCAAATCACTGCGCCCGTCGC
>JBGPGE010000182.1:0-6457 GCA_041483675.1 Binatia bacterium | reverse complement strand
GTATTAGCTGATGTCGGCAAGCAGAGCAGAGCTAAAGGCTGAGCGCTGACAGCTATTAAACCATCACGATCTTGGCGGGAGGAAAGCCGTTGAAGTTGGCCACCGCGCTGGCGGAGGAGTAGGCGCCGATATTTTTCACGTAGACCACGTCGTTCACGTAAAGCTCGGGAATTTCCACGTCGAGCGAGAGCGTATCGAACGAGTCGCAGGTCGGCCCGGCGAGCGCGCTCAGGAACGTTTGCCCGCGGCGGAGCGTTTTGAATTCGTACTTGCAATGGTCGAACACCATTCCTGAAAAATCCCCGTAGATCCCGTCGTTCAAGTAGTAATAATTTTTGTTGTTGCGGAACGTCCGCCCGATCACCTGCGTCACCAGGATGCCGGCGGGCCCGACCAGGAAGCGGCCCGGCTCGGCCATGAACTGGACTTTCTTGTCGAACAGCAGGCGGATCTGCTTGCGGATCTGGACCGCCATGCGCTCGAAATTGACGCCGATTTCATTGTCGAAATGCTGGATGGGAAATCCGCCGCCGATGTCGATGATTTTAAGGAGCACGTCGTGCTCTTTGGCCTCGTTGAAGATATTCGCGCAGATTTCCAGCGCCTGGAGATAATTCTCCACGTTCGTGGATTGCGATCCGACGTGGAAGCTGACGCCGGTCGGGACTAATCCGAGAGTCCGCGCTTTGCGGAGCATGAGATGAGCGATTTCGGGATCGGCGCCGAATTTAAGCGACAGGTTGACCACGCTCCCTTCATTGACCACTTTGATCCTGAGCAGCACGTGCGCCCCCGGATAGTGTTCCGCAATTTTGTAAAGCTCCGGCTCGCTGTCGAACGTCATCATCCGCACCTGCCGCCGGCGGGCCGAAATGACATCCTCGGCCGACTTGACGGTGTTGGCGAAGATGATTTTGCCGCGGTGGGCGCCGAGCGCGAGCACCTGCCTCATCTCCGACGCGCTGGCGACGTCGAAGCCGGCTCCCAGCTTGATGAAGGTCTTGATGATCCCGGGGTGCGGATTCGCCTTAATAGCATAGTAAGGCGTCACTTCGGGCAGGCATTTGCGGAAGCGCTGGAGCTGCCTTTCGAGAACGCTCCGGCGGATCAACATGAACGGCGTGCGATGCCTCTTCAGCATCGCGCGGATCAGATTTTCGACTCCGCTCAAGTCCGGCTTGGCTTTGGACGCCTTCGGACTAGCGGCCGGCTTTGGTGGCGCTATAGGCACGTTTTCTCTCCGCGTGATCGACTAGAAATGTGGTGAACTGCCAGACGTCTTCTTCGGGCGGCCGCGGGATATCGAACTTGCTGAACTGCGTGTTTAGATGGGCGAGCGGCGTCCAGTCCACCGGGTCGGAAATAAACGGGCTGATGTAGGGGACGGCGATCTTCAAAATGTCTTCGTGATCGATGTCGTCGGGCAGGCAGACGCCGCTTTTCGGGTGGTTGATCATCCAGGTCGCCGCCGCGACCACGGAGATCGCCACTTGCAGCGTGGTCGCCTGCTGGTGGGGGACGTGCTTGCGGGCGTCGTGGATGCTGAGCAGGCTGCCGCACCACCAGGATTTAAAGTCGTGTCCCATCAACAGGACGCCCAACTGGTCCTCGCCGTCGGTGATCTCGTCGCTCATGATGCGCTGGTTTTCCTGGAGTTTGAACTGGCGCATCTCCAGCTCGTGGAGCGAATTGATCGCGACGTCCGCCGGGCAGTAGGCGTAGTGGACTGTCGGACGGTAAACGGCTTTTCCGTCTTGCCAGACCGTCAGGCGATCGGAGATGCTGAAGGACTCGCCGTGGCGGATGACCATGCCGGTAATCTCGCCGCAGGGCACCCAGGAGCGCACCCAGGTTTTCATCCCGAGCGTGGTGAGACAAATTTGATTCTTCGGCCCCGTCTGGTGGAAAAAGGCGTTCTCGGGGACGTAGCGTTCGTGCGTGCCCCAGCCGAGTTCGGCGGGCGCGACGCCCTCTTCGAAGAAGCCCTCGATGCTCCAGGTGTTGACGAACTCGTTCACCCGCTTGGGCTGGTCGGTGACCTGCGTGTCCCGCTCGCTGATGTGGATGACTTTGACGTCGGCTAACTGGGCCAGCTTCGCGAAGGTTTTGTCGGCGAGCGCTTTTTCCAACTGCGGACGGCGCGGGTCTGCCGGTCTTTCTTTGACGATTTTCTCCGCGATCCCCAGCAGGGCATGTTTGGTGAAGTGGGAGACGAGGCCGGGATTGGCGCCGTGATCGACGATCGCCGTCGTTCCTTTGTTGTCGCCCCAGGTCTCGATCCGTTTTCGGATCTCCATGTGCCTCGTGTACAGGGTGTATTTGGTCGGGTCGTTGCGCTGCGAGTCTTTGTAGGGATCCCACTCCTCGACGGAGGTGTTGACGTAGAGCACCCGGTTGTCGCGGCACCACTGGAGGATGGCGTTGCACTCGATGTTCCAGGCGAGATCGATGATCATGTCGCCGGGGCCGACGTATTTCGCGAGCAGCTGGCGGTAGTTGTTTTCCAGGACGCGGTCGAAAACGTAAGTGACTCCACGGTCCAAAGCGTCTTTGACGCGCGAGCGGTTGTCGACGAAATCCATGATCGTGATGTTTTTCGCCGGCATGTCGATCAGCTTCAAGACGAGCGGCACCGCGCATTGCGATACCGCGCCGCAGCCGATGATGAGTAACTTCCCCTTAAACGCCATGTGGACTCTCCATTCGATGCTTATTCAGTTGAAAAGTATCCGATGACGGGCTTGATTTCAAGAAAAATAACGGCAAATCGAGCGTTCCGGGAGAAAATCGGAACTGAAAGCTGAAGGATGATGGCTGCTTGACTCACGCCTTTCGCCTCAAGCCTCTCGCCTGATGTTGATAGAGAGAGATTGGTTGGATTAGGCTCAGGGGGCATTCACCCTGTTCGAGTAACCTGGTGCCTCAACTGAAATCCCCTACGCGAAGACCTCCATCTTTGCCGTCGTGATGGAAATCAGCCTTGAGCCGGACAATAGAGCCCTCTCGATATCAGACCACTCGGAAGCCAGGATGTCGAAAAGCCGAATATTGCTACAGTTGCCGACAGCGACATGGACAACCTGGGGCGGAGCGCCAAAAAGCAGCGCGCGATCGTAGAAGTCCACGTCCTTGCTAAAGATCACAACGCGCTCTAGTCTGCCGCGTTCCCAAATGTCGGTATCCGTTGCCGTCAACAGATTTCGATCGACGAGATGTTCGGCTTCGTGACGCCGCGATCGCAACCAATCACATAGCCGAGGCGGAAGATTCGCATCGACAAGAAACTTCACTTGCTCAGCGGGATTTCGCGGTGGGCGACGTGACGCGCCGCATATTCAAGACACGCGTCGATATCGGCCTTTTCCAGGTATGAAAAGTCTTGCAGGACCTGCTCCGGCGTCATCCCGCCGGCAAGCATTTCAAGCACATGGCTCACCGTGATCCGCATGCCGCGAATCGTCGGCTCGCCGCCGCAAACGTCGGGCTTGATCGTGATACGCTGGAGCTGCATGAGAGCATTCTATATAAAAGCGCCGGAAAAGCAAAGTAGCAGATTCGCCGTCCCTGAGTTGATTAGCGTCAATGTCGAGGGGGCAGGTTTTCTATTTTTGACAGTCCTTCCGGAGTTTTGCCTTCATTCACTTACCATGGGTTCGCGCGGAGCCATTCCACAAGGATATTTTGGAAATCGAGGAATGTCAGCTCCGCGACAGCGAGTTTTAGCGACTGACACAAAATGGGCAGATCATCTTGGAATTTACGATAACGCTCGCAAAGCTTCGAGCCACTGGGAATTAAAACATTCCGCCTGGTCTTACCGAACCAGTTCCGCACAGTGTTGATAGCTTCTTCCGGATTACCATGATGCGCAGAGATGTCTTGTCCTGAGATATCGGAACAAAATTTCTGAAAGCGATATTTATCGGTATCGAGGATCTTGCAAGACTTCATCTTTTGCCGTTTGTTCCCGTAACGCTTCGCCCCTAAAAACAACCCGAGCTCAAGCGGCATGTTGAATCTCGGCAATTGAGTGTGTGCATCCGGTTCAACACGAGAGATGTCATGGATACCGAAGCGACAATCCGCAATAATTTGTTCGATTTTTTGAATGCGAACCAGGCCGGAATCATCCATTTCAAGCGCACAACGGGCAACGTAGCCGCAGTCGTGAACTGCGAAGACAATCGCGTAAAAAATTGGGATGTATTCCGGATCGACGGGACAATTAATAAAGACGTTGTCCTCGTAAAAGGCCATTCGTCAGTGATTCCGATCACGAGGAGGGAAAGGGTCGCCGCTGTAGGAGTCAACCTCTTCGATTCTTCCGTCACGTCCATGGACGATCAGGCTGGTCTTTTGCCGCTTGGCGAATGAGATCTTCTTAAGCTCCTCTTCCGCAAATTGCACGGCGTCTTGCTTGCGTGGAAACTGTTGCGTAGCGCGTCTAGCGCCGCTCGTTGTTACCACCCACCCGCCGGACTTCGGGACTACGTGAAAAGCTCTGATCACAGTACGAATCTGCGCCCGGTCAATTTTGCCAGTTTTCGTCGCTGCCTTTAAGGTTCGTTTCTTTAGCTGCATAATCGTAAATTACCATATCCCATGGCAACCGTAAACGGCAACCGTAATGACTCCTACACGGCCGACCCCACATATAGCCCTTCATACTCTATCTCGCGTTGGTACTGGTAAGCTTGGCGGCCTTGCCTTCGAGAATTTTGCCGATTTCCGGGATATAGCCGTAGTATCCGACCGTGGCTCCCTTATGGTAGCTTAAACCAGTTAGCCAAAACGAAAGGAAATCGGTTATGACAAATCAGGCTGGCTCGAATCGAAGTCGTCACGCGTTTCACTGCGTCGTCGGGATCGCCGCGTTGGTTCTTGCGTTAGGACCTTCGCCGCGGGCGGTTTTTGCTCAGGCGGCAACCGGCGGCTCTGCCGTCAAGATCGGAATCATCGGCTCCGGCAATTTGGGCGGTGTGGTAGGGACGCTGTGGGTGAAGAGCGGCCATCCGGTGCTGTTCTCTTCCCGGCATCCCGAGGAGCTCAAGAAATTAACGGACAGTCTCGGACCGCTGGCGCGCGCCGGCACGGTGTTGGAAGCCCTGGCATTCGGCGACGTGGTTTTCGTCGCGGTGCCCTACGGCGCTTACCCGCAGCTCGGCAAGGATTACGCGCGGGAGTTTACCGGCAAGATTGTGATCGATGCGGGAAACGCGGTCCTCGCGCGCGACGGCGAGATCGCCAAGGAAGCGCGTGAGAAGGGGATCGGCATCACGTCGGCGAAATATCTGGCGGGGGCGCGGATTGTTCGCGCGTTCAACACGCTCGGCTTTCGCAGGCTTGCGGGCAACTCCAACCGCCCCGAAGGCCGCATCGGCATCCCCATGGCCGGCGACGATAAGGAGGCGCTGGCCGTGGCGTCGGCCCTGGTGCGGGACGCGGGCTTCGATCCGGTGATTATCGGCCCGCTCGACCGGGCGAAGGACTTTGCGCAGGGCGCGCCTTTGTACGGTCAAGAGATCACGGCGCAGGAGTTACAACAGCGCGCCAAGTCGCTCCGGTGAGGCCGTATACGATGAACGCTCCGGTGCGACGACTCGATATTCGATCCAGGCACGCGACTCAGCCTAATCCTCATTACCTGTCCCTTCACTAGGGCCGCGGGGTGAATGCATGGCGAAAAATGTAATCCGCCACTTTGCGCCCCTGGCCGATGCCCTCCGTTTTGTCGAACGACCAGTGAATGCCTAGATAGATTCGGCTTTGGCCGTTTTCTTCTTCGGCTTGCGACAACGACTTGAAGGTCCGTGGGATGCGCGGCCGAACGTTCCCTCGATTGTCTCGAGTAACTCCGTTGAACTCGTCGGAGACGAACGTGAACCGGATACGGTCGGTTCGATAAAAGTTACGCAGCGTCTCGAACACAGCGGCTCCGAACGTGGCATGCCCGGACGTATAAGCCGGGAAGGGTGGAGTAAAGTCAGGGCCGATCTTGTTGCTGGCCGGCGCACCGAGCGGAGTCCAAAACATGTTTTCCGCGGTGTCGGCATTGCCGTCGCCGGCGGCCTCGCGGATGGCCGTGATCGGGCGCCAGAACTCCTCGCTGTATTTCGTCGCCCAACACGTGAGGCCGGCGTCGGCCATCGCCACATTCACCAGCGCCAAGAGGCGCGCCAGCTCTACGCCATCCGATCCCATCTGCTCGGCGATCTGCACCGTGATCTGATTGTATAGCCGCGGCGGCGTGCCCAGGCCGGGCGTTCCGTCGTAGCCCCAATAGGTGCCGATCCGGGTCTGCTCCGGGGTTCGCATCGTTGGCGTCACCGACCCGCCGGCGGCGCCTTCGCAAGCAACGAGGTCATCTCCGCAGCCGCCGTAGTTCTTCACCTCATTGAACGCGGCCGCGTATTGCGGGGAGTTCAGGGCAGGTGGAGGCGGAGCCGGGAATTGATCG
>JBGPGE010000181.1:0-6468 GCA_041483675.1 Binatia bacterium | reverse complement strand
CTTTTCCGCATCGGAGTCATAGACACCTGGGATTCCAAGTGGTACGCGCAGCACGATTACGCGCGGCTGCTCCATGAGGATCTGAAGATCAAAAAATTTCTCAAAACCAGGCTCTATCACGCCGGCATCTCGAAGATCGAAATCGAAAGAGCGGCCAACAAGGCAAAGATCAACATCTACACGGCGCGTCCCGGGATCGTCATCGGCAAAAAGGGCGCGGAGATTGAAAAGCTCAAGCAGGAGATCTCGCGTCTCTCGGATCGGGAAGCTTATATCAACATCATCGAGGTGCGCCGCCCCGACCTGGACGCGCAACTCGTCGGCGAGAACGTTGCGCTCCAGTTGGAGCGCCGCGTGGCCTTTCGCCGCGCGATGAAAGAGAGCGTCTCTCGCGCGCTCAGGATGGGCGCCGAAGGGGTAAAGATTCAATGCGCGGGGCGGCTGGGCGGGACCGAGATTGCGCGCACCGAGTGGTATCGGGAGGGCCGCGTGCCGCTCCACACGTTGCGCGCGGACATCAGTTACGGATTCGCCGAAGCCAAGACGACCTACGGAGTGATCGGGGTTAAAGTGTGGATCATGAGGGGTGAGGTTTTAACGGAGCAAGAGGAGCAGCAAAAGGCGGCGATGGGCGGCTAAGAAAGAATTTTAGATTTTGGATTGCCGATTTTGGATTCAATCTAAAATCGAAAATCTAAAATCCAAAATTGGGGATGGGCGGAAGCTTGAAGGGGTTGGGAAATGTTAGAGCCAAAGAAGGTTAAACACCGTAAGCAACAGAAGGGGCGACGCGCCGGACTTGCCCAGCGGGGATCCACGTTGGCCTTTGGGGATTACGGGCTTAAGGCGCTCGATCGGGGATGGCTCGGCGCGCGCGAGATCGAGGCGGCGCGGATCGCGCTTACCCGCTATCTCAAGCGCGGCGGAAAAGTCTGGATTCGGATATTTCCGGATAAGCCGATTACCAAGAAGCCGGCTGAGACCCGAATGGGAAAAGGCAAAGGCGCGACTGAGGGTTGGGTGGCGGTGGTAAAGCCCGGCAGGGTGCTTTACGAGATGGAAGGCGTGGAGCGCGACCTGGCGCGGGAGGCATTCCGCTTGGCTGCGCATAAGCTCTCGATTGCCACCCTGTTCGTCGAGCGAAAGGGGCTTAGCCATGCCGGCTAAGGAGCTGCGCGAGCTGGGCAAAGACGAGCTGGCGCAAAAGCGCGTCGAACTCAAAGAGGAGATTTTTCATCTCAGACTCAGGCGGGCCACGGGCAGGTTGGAGGCTCCAATGAAGTTGAGGCAAAACAGGCGGGAGTTGGCCCGGATCGAAACCATCCTGCGGGAGCGGGAACTCAAGGGAGTGGAAGGCTGAGATGAATCCACGAGGCATGCGCAAAGAGCGCCAGGGCGTGGTGCTGAGCAACCGGATGCAGAAGACCGTGGTCGTCGCGGTGGAGCGGACCGTGCTCCACCCGAAATACAAAAAGTATCTTAAGCGGCGCACGAAGCTGAAGGCCCACGACGAAGCCAACGCGTGCCGGGTGGGGGATCGGGTATCGATCGTCGAATCGCGCCCGCTGAGCCGCGAGAAGCGGTGGCGGGTCAGCAAGATTATCGAGCGGGCCGTGGCGACGGAGGACGTCGAGCCGGGCTCGCCGGGCGCGCCCGTTTCGGCTTGAACGTTGGGGATTGAGGTCGTCGTATGATTCAGATGCGGACGGTTTTGGATGTCGCGGACAACTCGGGGGCGCGCAAGGTCCAGTGCATCAAAGTTCTCGGCGGGAGCAAGCGGAGATATGCCTCCGTGGGCGATATAATCGTAGTTTCGGTCAAGGAGGCGATCCCCAACGCGAAGGTCAAAAAGGGGGAAGTGACGAAGGCGGTGGTGGTGCGGACGGCCAAGGAGTTGGGGCGGCCCGACGGAAGCTATATCCGTTTCGACGTGAATTCAGCGGTGTTGATCGATAACCAGCGGGAGCCGATCGGGACGCGAATCTTCGGCCCGGTGGCGCGCGAGCTGCGCGGAAAGAAGTTCATGAAGATCATCTCGCTGGCGCCCGAGGTGCTTTAGAATTTTAGATTTTAGATTGCCGATTTTAGATTGAATCGAAAATCCAAAATCTAAAATCGAAAATGGGAACATGCATATTCGGAAAAACGACAGTGTGATGGTGGTCACCGGCAGGGAGCGGGGAAAAACCGGCAAGGTCCTGCGGGTGATGCCCGATCGAGACGCGGCCATCATCGAGCGCGTCAACCTGGTCAAGCGCCACGCCAAGGCGCGCGGGCCGCAGCAGCCCGGAGGCATCGTGGAGAAAGAGGCGCCGATCCGCCTCTCCAACATCATGCTGATGTGCGACAAATGCAACGCGCCGGTCAGGATCGGGAGAAAGATTATGGGCGACGGCGACAAGGCGCGCGTCTGCCGGCGCTGTGGGGATCCTATAGATTAGTCCCGAGTCTTCAGTCTCGGGCTTCGAGTGTTGACGATGGCGGTTAAAGCAGAAACAAAGATGACGCGGCTTAGGAAGAAATATCAGGAGGAGATCGTCCCTCTGATGATGAAGGAGTTCGGCTACGGCAATCCGCTTCAGGTGCCGCGCCTGGAAAAGATTACCTTGAATATGTGCCTTAACGAGGCGCGGGAAAACGTCAAGGTCCTCGACGCCGCCGCCGAGATCGCCTCGATCACGGGCCAAAAGCCGGTGATCACCCGCGCGAAAAAAGCCATTGCGAATTTCAAGTTACGCGAAGGCGTGCCCATCGGCTGCATGGTGACGCTCAGGCGCGAGCGGATGTACGAATTTCTCGACCGGTTGATCCACGCGGCGTTGCCGCGGGTGAGGGACTTCAAGGGAATTCCCGACCGGGCCTTCGACGGCCGCGGCAATTATTCCCTGGGGCTGCGCGAGCAGATCATCTTTCCCGAGATCCAGGCCGACAAGGTGGACAAAACCCGCGGCCTCACGGTGTCGATCGTTACCACGGCGAAATCCGACCAGGAAGGGAAAGCGCTGCTCAAGCTCTTGGGCATGCCGTTTGCGGGTTAGGGAGGGAGCCATTGGCTAAAACGTGTCTCAGGATAAAGGCCGAACGGCCAGGCAAGTTTAAGGTAAGGCAGTACAACCGCTGCCCGCTCTGCGGGCGGGCGCGCGCGTTTTACCGTCGTTTTCGGATGTGTCGGATCTGCCTGCGCGATCATGCGCGCAAGGGCCACATTCCCGGACTTATCAAGGCAAGCTGGTAGCTGGTTGGGAGAGAGAAGATGGCAATGACCGATCCGATCGCCGATATGCTGACCCGCATCCGCAATGCGGCCCGCGCCGGGCATGAAAGCCTCGAGATGCCCGCGTCGCGCGTTAAAGAGGCGATCCTCAAGGTATTGGTTGCGGAAGGCTACCTGCAAGATTTCAAAAGGGTGAAAGCCAAGGACCGCGGGGGCGAGGCGCTGCGCGTGCAGTTGAAATTCGACAAGGCCCGCAAGCCGATCATGGCCGGGCTGCGCCGCATCAGCCGCCCGGGCCGGCGGGTCTACGTGGGCATCGAGCAGATACCGTCGCTGCGCGCGGGGCTCGGGGTCCACATTCTCTCGACCCCCAAAGGCATTTTGGTGGATCGCGAGGCCAAAAAGAAAAAGGTCGGCGGAGAGATCATCTGCTCGGTTTGGTAGAGGAATAGGGGAGAAACGTGTCGCGTATCGGACGGTTGCCTATATCGATTCCCGCGGGAGTCAAAGTCTCCCTCGAAGACCATGGAGTCCGCGCGGAGGGACCAAGGGGAAAGCTTCGCACGGAACTCCCGCGTGGAATCCAAGTCGCGGTGGCAGCGAACATCATCAACGTCACACGCGAGACCGAGGACAGAAAGAGCAAGGCGCTGCACGGGCTGACGCGCAAACTGGTTGCCAACATGGTCGAGGGTGTCAGCCGCGGCTTTACGCGCGTGCTGGATATCAACGGCGTCGGTTACCGAGCGGAAGTCAAGGGGACCGAGCTGCATATGACGTTGGGCTATTCGCATCCTATCGTGTTTCCCTTGCCGGCGGGAGTGGCGGCCTCGGTGGAGCGTCAGATTATTATTACGCTCACCAGCGCCGACCGGCGGGTGCTGGGTGAGACGGCGGCCGCGATCAGGGGCTTTAGGCCGCCCGAGCCCTACAAAGGAAAAGGGGTCAAATACCGCGAGGAAGTTATCAAACGGAAAGCTGGAAAAGCGGTCGGAGCGGCGAGTTCCAGCTAAATAATTCATAAGGTCGAGAGATGTTGGACAATCAGAGAGCAATCGCACGCAAAGCGCGGCAGCAGCGCGTGCGCAAGAAAGTCCGTGGGTCGGACACGCTGCCCAGGGTCTGCGTCTATCGGAGCCTCAAGCATATCTATGCCCAGATCATATCGGACGATAAGGGCGTGACTCTGGCCTCGGTTTCGACTCTTTCCCCGAATATCAAGAGCGGCAAGCTCAAGAGCGCCAAGTCGGTGGACGCGGCGAAGCAGGTGGGGCAGGCGCTCGCTCAGGCATGCAAGGAGAAAAATATTTCTCGCGTCGTGTTCGACCGTAATGGATTTATGTTTCATGGGCGCGTCAAGGCTTTAGCGGATGCCTTGCGCGAAGGCGGAGTAAAATTTTAGTATGGAAAGAATCGATCCACAGGGACTGGAGCTGAAAGAAAAGGTCGTGCACATCAGCCGCGTGGCTAAGGTGGTCAAGGGCGGCCGTCGTTTTAGCTTCAACGCCCTGATCGTCGTGGGGGACGGCAAGTCTTTGGTGGGCTACGGCCTCGGCAAAGCCAAAGAGGTGCCCGAAGCGATCCGCAAGGGACTGGAGCAGGCCAAGAAGAGTTTGATCAGAGTTCCAATCATTGCCGGAACGATCCCTTTTGAAGTGACCGGGCGCTACGGCGCCGGGCATGTGATGTTGAAGCCCGCCTCCGACGGCACCGGCGTGATCGCGGGCGGAGGCGTACGCGCGGTTGTGGAAGCGGCCGGAATCCAGAACGTGCTCACGAAATGCATCGGTTCCACCAATCCGCACAACAGCGTAAAGGCGGCGTTCGAAGCCCTGAGGGATCTTGAGTTTCCCGAGGATGTCGCCGCTCGAAGAGGAAAATCGCTGGAGGAGATCCGATAACGCCTATGGACCTGAGCAATTTACAGCCCGCGCCGGGATCGACCAAGAAGCGCAAGCGAGTAGGACGCGGCCCCGGCTCGGGCCACGGCAAGACGTCGTGCCGCGGCCACAAAGGCCAGGGGGCCCGCTCCGGAGGGGGCGTCCGGCCCGGCTTTGAAGGCGGGCAGATGCCGCTCAGACGACGCGTTCCCAAGCGGGGATTTCACAACCCCTCTGAGAACAAGCCGGCGGTGGTGAATCTTGGGCAGCTGGAGGTTTTCGACTCGGGGAGCGAAGTAACGCCGGATATCCTGCGGGCGCGGGGCTTCATTACCGGGAAGGGCCGCGGCGTAAAAATTTTAGCGGAAGGCTCGTTGAGCAAGCCCCTGACGGTCAGAGCCCATGCTTTTTCCTCAAAGGCCAAAGAGAGACTGGAATCCTTAGGGGGCAAGGCGGAGTTGATCGCGGCCCATGATTGAAGGCTTTCAAAATGCGAGCAAGATCCCCGAGCTCCGGCGCCGGGTCTTTTTTACCCTGGCCATGCTCGTGGTCTACCGCGTCGGAGTCCACATTCCGACGCCCGGCATCGACCGGGTAGCGCTGGCGTCGTTTTTCGACCGCGTCAAAGACACGATTTTCGGCCTGTTTAATCTCTTCTCCGGCGGCGCGTTGGAGCAGTTCTCGGTTTTTTCTCTGGGCATCATGCCCTACATCAGCGCGTCGATTATTTTGCAGCTGCTCACAGTGGTTTTTCCGTACCTCGAGCGGTTGTCCAAGGAAGGCGAAGCGGGGCGCAGGAAGATCACGCAGTACACCCGCTACGGCACTATCGTTCTATCGATCGTCCAGGGGTGGATGATCGCCATGGGAATGGAAGGGACCCGCGGCGGGGGTGGGGAGGCGATCGTGCTCGATCCGGGCTGGCGCTTTCGCATCATGACCGTCATCACGCTCACTTCCGGGACGGCGTTCATCATGTGGCTGGGAGAGCAGATCACCGAGCGCGGCATCGGCAACGGCATTTCGCTGATTATATTCGCCGGGATCGTGGCGCGCCTCCCATCGGCCATCACCTCGACGTTTCAGTTTATCCAGGAAGGGGAGCTCAGAATTTTTATCGTTCTGTTCGTGCTGCTGATTGTGGTCGCCTCGGTCGGGGCGGTTATCTTCATGGAGCGGGGGCAGCGGCGGATACCGGTCCAGTACGCCAAGCGAGTCGTGGGACGCAAGATGTACGGCGGGCAAAGCTCGCACTTGCCGCTGAAGATCAACACTTCCGGGGTGATCCCTCCGATATTCGCCTCGTCGATTCTGATCTTTCCGGCTACGCTGGCGCAGTTTGTGCAGCAGCCCTGGGCGCAAGTCCTTGCCGGT
>JBGPGE010000180.1:0-6499 GCA_041483675.1 Binatia bacterium | reverse complement strand
GTTTTCATTGGCATGAAAGGTGCTGGAGAAACGGTGAGACGGACGGAGGAAACCCTCGTGGAAAACGAAAAGGACCGCTTCGGCGACAAGATGCGGTTGGTGGAGCGGGCGAAGGAAGATATCTACTTCGCCGCCAAAGACCGCGAGCTGATCCAGAAGCTCAAGGCCCGTCTGGAAAAACTCCAGCCCCGGCCAGAGGCGCCGGTGTTGGCCTGTCCCAAGTGTCCGGGCAAACTCGAAAGCTACAGCTTCCTGGAAATTATTTTGGACCGCTGCGCGAGCTGCGGCGGCATCTGGCTTGACCGCGGCGAGCTGGAACAGATCATGAAAAAAGTTTCGCGCGGCCCGCTCGCCGCGTTGGTGGAGCGATTTCTGGGAGGCAAAGACGCAGGGTAGCTCATGGAAAACAAACAGCAGCCCTTTTTCACCTGGTATTTCATCGTTGCGTTCCTGGCATTTCTGCTGATCCAGACCTACTTCATCAATGCTCCGCACGTCGAGACGATCGCCTATAGCCAGTTCAAGACGCTGGTCAAAGAGAAGGCGGTCTCCGACCTCGTGATCGCGGAAAAGACCATCAAGGGCAATATCAAGGGAGAGGCGCTCAAAGAGGTTCTCCCCGAGGAAAAGCTTAAACAGCTCAAGCCCGACGGCAAGACGGCCCATCCGTTCATGACGGTGAGAGTCGAGGATCCGAAGCTGGCCGCCGAGCTGGAAGAGGCGGAGATCGCCTTTCGCGGCGAGGTCTCCTCCGACTGGCTCATCACGATTTTATCATGGGTGGCGCCGGTGGCGATTTTTTTCATCGTGTGGAGCTATCTGCTGAAACGGATGGGAGCGGGCAGCGGCGGGATGATGCAGATCGGAAAGAGTAAGGCCAAGGTCTATATCGAAAAGAAGACCGGCGTCACCTTCGCCGACGTGGCGGGAATCGACGAGGCGGAGGCGGAGCTGATCGAAGTGGTGGAGTTCCTCAAAAACCCCGGAAAATATCAGCGGCTCGGCGGCCACATTCCCAAAGGAGTGCTGCTGCTCGGCCCGCCGGGCACGGGAAAAACTCTGCTGGCGCGCGCCGTGGCCGGCGAGGCCGGCGTCCCCTTCTTCAGCATTACCGGCTCCGACTTTGTCGAGATGTTCGTCGGCGTCGGCGCGGCGCGAGTGAGGGATCTCTTCGCGCAAGCGGTCGAGCACGCGCCAAGCATCATCTTCATCGACGAGCTCGACGCGCTCGGCAAGGCGCGCGGCATGAGCATGCTGACGAGCCACGACGAGCGGGAGCAGACGCTCAATCAGCTGCTGGCGGAGATGGACGGCTTCGAGCCCAACCAGGGCGTAATCCTCATGGCCGCCACCAACCGCCCGGAGATTCTCGACCCCGCGCTACTGCGCCCCGGCCGATTCGACCGGCAGGTGTTGGTGGATCGTCCCGACATCAAGGGCCGGGAAAAAATTCTCGCTTTGCACGCGAAGAAGATCAAGGTCTCCCCCGCCGTGGACCTCGGCACCGTGGCGGCGAAGACGCCGGGCTTCGTGGGGGCGGACCTGGCCAACATCGTCAACGAAGCCGCGCTGCTTGCCGCGCGCCAGGGCAAGGAGGCGGTGGAGATGGCCGACTTCGACGAGGCGATCGAGCGCGTCGTCGCCGGCTTGCAGAAAAAGAGCCGGGTGATGAGCCAGCGCGAGAAAAAAATCGTCGCCTATCACGAATCCGGCCACGCCCTGCTCGCCGAGCTGGTTCCCGGGGCCGATCCCGTCTCGAAGATCTCCATCATTCCGCGAGGCATGGCGGCGCTGGGCTACACGCAGCAGTTGCCCACGGAGGATCGATATCTGATGACGCGCTCGGAGCTGCTGGCGCGGATTCACGTCCTGTTCGGCGGACGCGTGGCGGAGGAGATAACCTTCGGGGACGTCTCCACCGGCGCGCAGAACGACTTGCAGAAGGCCACGGAGATAGCCAGGACGATGGTCACGCAATTCGGCATGAGCGAAAAGCTGGGGCTGGTCGCGCTGGAAGGGCCGAGGACTCCACTGTTCCTGCCGGTGCCGACGCAGGCCCCGAGAGAGTTCAGTGAAGAGACCGCCCGGCTGATCGACGAAGAGGTCAAGAAAATACTCTCCGATGCGCATGTGAAAGTCCGGGAGATCCTGGCGGCGCATCGCAATGCGCTGGAAGAGCTGGCCAAACTCCTGCTGGAGAAAGAGGTGGTGGAGCGACCGCAGTTGCAAGCGATATTGAAGGTAAGGCAAATCGGCGATCTGAAGGAAAAAAGCGCGGCTGTTCCGCGGTGAATGACGATCGGGTAGGATAGGCTCATGTTGACCATAGGAGCGAATGCGCCGGATTTCACGTTGAAGGGCATCGATCGGGGCCGCGTCGCGGATTTTTCTTTGAAACGGTATCGGGAAAAATGGCTGGTGCTGTTTTTTTACCCGGCGGATTTCACTTTCATCTGCCCCACTGAAGTCCTGGGCTTCAGCAAGCTGGCCGGAGCGTTTCGCTCCGAGGGGGCGGAGATTCTCGGCGTCAGCGTCGACCCCGTGGAGACGCACCGGGCGTGGGCGGAGGAGCTGGGCGGCGTGAATTTCCCCCTGATGAGCGACACGGAGAAACAGCTGAGCCGCGCTTATGGGGTGTTGAACGAAAAGGAGGGGGTGAGCCTGAGAGCGACTTTCATAATCAATCCGGCGGGAGAGGTGAGCTACGTGGTCGTGAGCCACACGAACGTGGGACGGAGCGTCGAGGAGACGCTACGCGTGCTCAAGGCGCTCCGCACCGAGCGACTCTGCCCCACCGATTGGAAGCCGGGAGAAGAGACGGGCAACCCGAAGCTGAGATACTAGGTCTGTTAATTTCAAAAGGGAAAATGCAAATTGAAAAATGCAAAGTTCGGGAAAAGAATACAGAAGCGGACGTTTGCTGGATTGCCTCTTACGACATTTTGAGTTTTACATTTTGCACTTTGCATTTTGCATTGCGACAGCTTTGTGCGTGATATGGCGCTGGAACTGATCGAACAAAAAAGAGCGGTGATCGAAAGCCGTGCGCGGATTCGCGAGTTTATCTTCGGCATTCAGGACGGACTGATCAGCACCGTGGGACTGCTGGCGGGGGTGCAGGGAGCGACGGAGAGCAACGCGATCGTGATTCTCACTGGATTGACAGCGATGCTGGCCGGCGCGATCTCGATGGCGGCGGGCTCTTACCTCTCGTCGAGCGCCGAGAAGGAGATTTTCGACAAGGAGCTGCGCGAGGCCGAGACGCTCGCGGCCAACGAGCCGTACCTGGCGGCGGAGGGGTTGCTCCGGGCGCTGAACCAAGAAGGCCTGCAGAAGGAGCAGAGCTATCGGATCGTGAAGCTCCTGACGCAAGAGGAAAAAGTTTTTCTGCGGACGTTTCAGGAAAAAGTGTTCGGCCTTGGGACCGCCGAGCTCAACCGCCCCGCGCAGGCGGCGATCGTGATGGGCATCTCCTTCATCGTCGGCGCCATGGTTCCGCTGCTGCCCTATCTGATCGTCTCCGGCAACACGGCGCTGGTCGTCTCCGCGGCGCTGGGCGGCGTCACGCTTTTTTCAGTCGGCGTTTTCAAAGGCCATCTCGCCGCCAGGCCGCTCTTCGCCTCGGGGCTGGAATTCTTCACGATCGCCGTCGGCGCCGCCGGCCTGGGCTATCTGATCGGCCTCGGCGTGCAATATTTTTTCCCCGGCGTCGCCGCGCCGGTGGGATAGGATGAGTCGGAGGAACGCATGAAGCGACTTGCAAGTTTTCGGTTAAGTCTCCTCATCGTCCTTTGCTGTGCCTCTCCATCTTGGGCGGCAGGCTATGGCAACGACCAATTTCTCGTGGAGCCGGCGTGGCTGGCGCAGCGCCTCCATAACAAGAACCTGCGCATCGTGGACATGCAGACCGATTCCAAGACATACGACGAGGAGGGGCATATCCCCGGTTCCGTTTACCTGTCGGTCTCGGCCATTCGTATGCCCGTCGAGATCGGCGGTTTTCGCCTGCCGAACAAGAGCGAAGGAGAAAAGATTCTCGGCGGCCTGGGTATTTCGAGAAACACGACGGTGGTCATCTACGACGATACCGGCGGGTTGAACGCGTCGCGCCTGTTTTTCACATTGGATGTCTTCGGCCATGAAAAAATCGCGCTGCTCGACGGCGGTCTCCAGGCGTGGGAAAAAGCCGGCCTGCCCTTGAGCCACGAAGTCCCGAAGGTCTCCCCGCGCAGTTATAGCGGCAAGATCGACCTCAACAAGGTAGCGACGGCGGAGTGGATCGTGAAGAGCCTCAAGGACCCGGCACTGGCCCTGGTCGACACGCGGACGCCGAAAGAGTTTCGCGGCGAAGATGTCCGGGCGAAGCGCGGCGGCCACATCCCCGGAGCGAAAAACATTGAATGGACGCTCAACCTCAACGAAGATAAGACTTTCAAGTCTCCCGAGCAGCTCCGCGAGCTCTACGAGAGCCGGGGAGTCACGAAGGACAAGACGGTCGTCCCCTATTGCCAGACGCACCATCGAGGCGCGCACACCTACTTTGCCCTGCGCCTTCTAGGCTATTCGAAGATCAGGGGATACGACCGCTCCTGGGGCGAGTGGGGGAACCGCGACGATTTACCGGCAGAAAAATAAAAGGAGGGTCATCATGGCTAAGGATAGTCTCAGCATCACAGACAATCGGACGGGCAAGAGCTACGAGCTTCCCATCCAGCACGGCGCGATCCGCACGGCGGACTTGCGCCAGATCCGAACGGACGAAGAGGATTTCGGCTTGATGGGCTACGATCCGGCCTTCATGAACACCGCTTCGTGCATTAGCCGGATCACCTACATCGACGGCGATAAAGGGATCTTGCGCTACCGCGGCTATCCTATCGAGGAGCTGGCCGAGGGCGCCACCTACCCGGAAACCGCCTATCTCGTGCTGCACGGCGAGCTGCCCTCCAAAAAGCAGTTGGAAGACTGGAAGCACGAAATCACCTTCCATACCATTCTTCATGAGAACGTCAAAAAATTCATCGACGGCTTCCACCACGACGCCCATCCGATGGGGATGCTGGTGAGCACCGTCGCCGCGCTCTCGACTTTTTATCCCGAAGCCAAGCACATCTTCGACGCCGAGTCGCGCAAGAAGCAGACCCACCGGCTGATAGGCAAGATGCCGACGCTGGCCGCGTTCGCCTATCGTCACAGCCGCGGCCTGCCCTACGCCTACCCGGACAACGATCTCAGCTACGCCGGAAACTTTCTCAACATGCTGTTCAAGATGACCGAGGTGAAATACAAGCCCGACCCGATCCTCGAGCGCGCGGTGGACGTGCTGTTCATCCTCCACGCCGACCACGAGCAGAATTGCGGCACCAACGCGATGCGCAGCGTCGGCAGCTCCCACGTCGATCCCTATTCCGCCGTCGCCGCCGCCGCGGCGGCGCTCTACGGTCCGCTCCACGGCGGGGCGAATGAGGAGGTGCTGAGGATGCTGATGCAGATCGGCTCGAAGGCGAACATCCCCGAGTTCATCAAGAAGGTGAAGGCCGGCGAGGGACGGCTGATGGGATTCGGCCATCGGGTCTATAAGAACTACGACCCCAGGGCGAAGATCATCAAGCGGGTCGCGGATCAGGTTTTCGAAGTCACGGGACGAAACCCGCTGCTCGATATCGCGACCGAATTGGAACGGATCGCCCTGGAGGACGACTACTTCATCAAGCGTAAGCTTTATCCCAACGTCGATTTTTACTCCGGGATCATCTATCAAGCGATGGGATTTCCGATGGAAATGTTTCCGGTGCTCTTCGCGATTCCGCGCACCAGCGGCTGGGTCGCGCAGTGGGAAGAGATGCTGCTCGATTCCGAGCAAAAGATCGCCCGGCCGAGACAGCTTTACCTCGGACCGGCGCCGCGGCGCTACGTGCCGTTGGAGAAAAGGTGAAGTCGTCGAGGTCGTACTGTGGCGCTTTAGAAAGCTGCCGCCTAGTTCCAACCGTCATTCCGGCCGAGCGGGCGGGAGCACGCGAGAGCCGGAATCCAGGCGGGGTGAGGGAGCTGGATTCCCGCTTTCGCGGGAATGACGCCGGGGGGTCGCTGGGACTTTTTCGTCGAACTTCTAAAACCGGAGCCTAGACTGTCGAAAGGGAGGTGGATGATGGGCAAGAAACGAGAAAAGGAAATCAAAAAGAATCCCGGCAAGAGCCGAACTCTTTGGGCCGGAGGCGCCGTCGCGCTTTTCGCCGGCGGATTCCTCTTATGGGGCTGGCTGAGCGTTGTCGAGCCTGGACCGCTGGCTAAAAGCGAGTCGCATGCCGCGAGCGGCTACGTCCGGCGGGAAAAGCGAAGCCCGCTGTCGCCCGCGCTGTTCGTGGGACAGACCGCGCGGGCCTACCAGGTGGCGCAGGAGATCCCGGATATTCTCGATCAACTCTACTGCTACTGCGAGTGCGACAAGCATCTCGGCCACGTGAGCCTGCTCTCCTGCTTTACGGACAAACACGGCGCG
>JBGPGE010000179.1:0-6621 GCA_041483675.1 Binatia bacterium | reverse complement strand
GTCGAGGGGGCGGGACTCACCTGGATGAACCACTGGCATTGGATCGGCCTCAGGAAAGGCGACATCGCCCTCTCGGTCCAGCCGGTGACCAACCTCGCCGCCGGGCTCTCCTCCTTCCACGGCATGAACAAAATGGGGCTGGTGCCGTTTCAAACCTTCGGCGTCGACAGCGAAACCAAGCTCCAACTGATGAAGCGGTTCCGCCCGCACTTTCTCACTCTCACCACGGCCTACGCGCTGCGTCTGACGCTCCTCGCCCAACAGACCGGCCTCGTGCCGCAGCGCGACCTGCCGAACTTGAAGGGGATCTGCATCGCCGGCGAGAGTTACCCGATTCCGCTGGCGCGCGACCTGGAGGAATTCTGGAACACGCGCATCCATGAATTTTACGGCTCGACTCAGGGAGGTACGATCTTCGCCTTTACCTGCGAATACGGCGTGCTGCGCCACGGCGAGCGCGGCTGCATGCACCTGCTCGATCCTTACTACTACACCGAGGTGATCGATCCGGAAACGCTCAAGCCGGTCGGCCCGGGCGAGGAGGGCGAGGCGGTGGTGACGGTGCTCTATCGCGAGGCCTCGCCGGTGGTTCGCTTCCGCACCCACGACAAGGTCCGCTACTACCCTTACAACCACTGCCCCTGCGGCCGCCCCTATAGCATCTGGGAAGCGGGCAACGTGAGCCGCTATGACGACATGATGAAGATTAAAGGCACCAACGTCTGGCCTTCGATGATCGACGCGGTGCTCTTCGGCCGTCCCGAGGTGGATGAATACGGAGGACGGGTCTGGATCGACGCCCAGGGACGAGAGCGCGTGCTCGTCCAGATGGCCTTTAAAGATTCAATTCCCCGCTCCGCCGAGGAAAAGGAGCGGCTGACGGCGGAGCTCTCCCGCGAGCTGCTCAGACAAACCGGAGTGACCATGGCCGTAAAGGAGGTTCCACGCAATGAACTCCCGATCTACGAATTCAAGGCGCGGAGGTGGACCGATGAGAGGAAAAAAGGGCTCGAAAGAAATGCCGGATGAAAACACCGAAGAGCCGGTGCTGCACCGTCTCGAGCGCATGCTGGAGGACAGCAAAGCGCTCTGCCACGAGGACGATCCGATCCTGCGGGGGCAGATGCAGATGGTCTTAGGCATCCTGGCCGACATCCTGGAGGCCAAAGATCCCTATCGCAGCTACCAGCACGTCGTGGATTACGAATGAGCGATCGACCGCTGGCAACCTCCATCACCTTCCCGGTCCCGTTCGCGGTGGGGAGCATGAACCTCTATCTGTTCCGCGCCGACCCGCCGACGTTGCTGGACACCGGGCCCAAGACCGAGCACGCGCGAGAGGCGATCCGCCGGGCGCTGGCGGCGGAGCGATTGAGCGTGAAAGATATCAACCGAATCGTCATCACCCACGGCCATGTCGATCATTTCGGCCTGGCGCGGGAGCTTGCCGAGGAAAGCGGCGCGAAGATCTATATTCACCCCTACGACGTTTGCAAAACCGAGAGGGGCTACGACTTCATGGCGGAGAAGCTGCCGCTGCTCAAAGAGGCGGGCGTGCCGGAGAACCAACTGAGGGAGCTGGCGGCCTGGAGCCGGCGGACCGAGGCGCTCCTCGACCCGCTCGAAGAGGTCCATCCGCTCCGGGAAAACGACCTGGTCGCCTTTGACTCCTTCGCTCTCGAAGTCCTTCATTGTCCCGGCCACTCGCAGGGGCACATCTGCCTCTACCACCGGGAGCGGGGAGAACTTTTCTGCGGCGATCATCTGCTGAAGCACATCAGCCCCAACCCGGCGGTGGAGCCGGCCCCCGACGCGCCCGAGCGGCGCAGCCGCAGCCTGGTTCAATATCTCGACTCGCTCAAAAAGATCGAGCGGCTGAACCTCAAGCGCGCTCTGCCGGCTCATGGGCCGGCCGTCGAATCGCCGCAAAAGCGCATCGCGGAAATCGGCCGTCACCACCAGCGGCGCAAGGACCGGCTGCTTCAGCTGCTCGATGGGCAAGGCTCGACCGCCTACGAGCTGGGGAAAAAACTTTTCGGCGCTTCCAAGGAGATGGACGTCTATCTGGTCGTCTCGGAGGTGTTGGGCCACCTCGATCTCCTGTTAGGGGAGCGCCATGCGTCTGCGGAGAACAGAGACGGCGTCATTTATTACTCGGCGGCGGCCTAAAGCAAAGAAAGGGGAACAACCGATGAGAAGAGCGGTCATTGCGGCGGCGGCCAGAACGGCGGTAGGCAGGGCTTTTAAGGGGAGTCTCAAAGACACGCGTCCCGACGACCTCGCGGCGGCGGTCATACGCGAGGCGATCCGGCGGGTTCCCAACCTCGATCCGCGGGAAATCGACGATATCGTATTCGGCTGCGCCTTTCCCGAGGCGGAGCAAGGGATGAACATCGCCAGGATCGGCGCCTTCCTCGCCGGCATCCCTTACGAAGTCCCCGCTATGACGGTCAGCCGCTTCTGTTCCTCGGGACTCGAAGCGATCGCCATCGCCGCGCAGCGGATTCAGGCGGGAGCGGCGGATGTCGTCATCGCCGGCGGCGCCGAGAGCATGACGCTCGTTCCCATGACCGGCAACAAATACTCGCCCAATCCGGCGCTTCTGGAAAGATATCCGGAATCCTATTTCACCATGGGACAGACGGCCGAGGTGCTGGCCAAGAAATTTTCCGTCTCCCGTGAGAAACAAGATCGCTACAGCCTCGCCAGCCACGAGAAGGCGTTGAAAGCGATCAAGGGGGGAAAGTTCGAGGAAGAGATCGTGCCGGTAAAAACCCGGCTGGTGCTGGAGCAAGATGGGAAGAAGGAGACCAAAGAGATTGTCTTTCAAGTGGACGAGGGGCCGCGCGCCGACACGAGTCTCGAAAAACTGGCCGGCCTCAAGCCCGCTTTCGACCCGGAGGGGACCGTGACGGCGGGCAACGCCTCGCAGATGAGCGACGGGGCGGGCGCGGTGGTGGTGATGTCGGAAGAGCGGGCGCGCTCGCTGGGCGTCAAGCCGCTGGGAATTTTCCGGGGCTACGCGGTGGGCGGCGTACCTCCCGATATTATGGGCGCCGGTCCCGTCGCGGCGATCCCCAAAGTGCTGAAGCAGACCGGAGTCAAGCTCGACGAGATCGACGCCGTTGAGCTGAACGAAGCCTTCGCCTGCCAGGTGCTCCACGTGATCGAGCGAACGGGCCTCGACCCGGCCCGGGTCAACGTGAACGGCGGCGCGATCGCGCTCGGCCATCCGCTCGGCTGCACCGGCGCCAAACTCACGACCACGCTGCTCTATGAGATGAGACGGCGGCAGGCCCGCCTGGGGCTGGTCACCATGTGCATCGGCGGCGGGATGGGCGCGGCGGGAATTTTCGAGAGGGAAGTCTAAAGTTCCGGGGGCTTACGTCCATGATTTTTTCGAGAATGCGAACTTCGTTCATCCAAAAACACCCCATCCGTAATTCCCGCGAAAGCGGGAATCCAGCAGGAGTGTTTCGCGAACCGCCATTACCTCAATCCCTGGATTCCGGCTCGCGTCAGCCTCAGGCTGACTTGGCCGGAATGACGATTTTCCCGAGGGAGGCGTCATGAGAAGAAGCTCTCCGCGCGCGGAAAATATCCTCACGGCGTTCTTCGCCGCCTTGGCGTTTGCCACAAGCCCGCTTTGGGCGGCTTCGGCCGACTGGCAGGCGGACTGGGAGAAGACGCTCGCGGCGGCGAAGAAGGAAGGCAAAGTGGTCGTGGCCGGGCCGCCGGGCCAGCAGTTTCGCAACGCGCTCGTCGCGTTCCGCAAGAGCTATCCCGACATTCAGGTCGACTACGTGGGCATCCAGGGACGCGACTTCACGCCGCGCATCATGCAGGAGCGGCGCGCCGAGCAGTACCTCTGGGACGTCCACGTCGGCGGCGGCAGCACCATGCTCGTCTCTCTGCTGCCGAACGGCGTGCTGGAGCCGCTGCGGCCTTTGGTGATCCTGCCGGAGGCGTTGCTGGACAAAAACTGGAAAGGCGGCTTCGACGACGGCTGGATCGATCTCGAGAAAAAATATATCTACGGCTTTCCCAACTATCTGATTTACGGCGTTCAAATCAACCGCGACTTCGTGCCTGAGGCGGAGTTCGGCAAGGCCGACAATCTGTGGGACGCGAAATGGAAAGGCAAGATCAGCTGGCACGACCCGCGCGGCGAGGGCTCCGGCGCCAATCAGGCGCTGATGATCCTGATCCATTTCGGCGAGGAGGCTTTGAAGCGGCTGTTTCGCGATCAAGAGATCGTGTTGACGCAAGACTACCGCCAGCAGGCGGAATGGCTGGTGCGCGGCCGCCATCCGATCGGCCTCGGCGTCTTGAACACCGTCTTGTGGACGTTCCAGAATGAGGGGCTGGGAAAGAACGTGAGACCGCTTAAGGATCCCAAGCTCATCTCCGCGACGCCCGGCTTCGGCAACGTGGCGCTGGTCAACCGCGCACCGCATAGAAACGCGGCGAAGATTTATATCAACTGGCTGCTCTCGCGCGAAGGCCAAAGCTCTTATTCGGAGAACACCGGCGACAACAGCCGCCGGCTCGATGTGCCGCCGGTCAACGCGGAGCTTGCCCCTGAGCCGGGACTCAAATATCTCAACACGATGAAGCAGGACTATATTGAAACCAGAGTCAAAGCAGGCCAGATCGCCAAGGAGATTTTCAAGTAAGCGGTCTGAAGGAGCCTCGTATGGTTATGACGATCATGCGCGCGAATCCGCGCTTTATACTCGCGGCGATGCTCGCGTTGCTGGCGGCATGGTGCGACGGTGCGTCCGGCCAATCGTGGCAGGCCGAGTGGCAAAAGACGCTCGCCGCGGCCAAGCAGGAGGGCAAAGTCAGCGTCGCCGGCGCCCCGGGCAGCGAATACCGCCAGGCGCTGACGGCGTTCGCCAAGAGCTATCCCGATATCCAGCTCGATTTCATCGGCATTCAGGGACGCGACTTCGCGCCGCGCATCATGCAGGAACGCCGCGCCGGGCAGTTTCTCTGGGATGTGCACATCGGCGGGCCGAACACGATGTTCAACGTCCTCTTGCCGGCCAAGGCGCTCGATCCGCTGCGCCCCGCCCTGATTCTGCCTGAAGTATTGCAGGACAAATACTGGCGCAACGGCTTCGACGACGGCTGGATGGACGACGAGGCGAAATACGCCTACGGCTTCATCGGTTATCTCCAGTACATCGCCTACATCAACCGCGACGCGATTTCGGAGAGCGAATTCGGCAAGGCCGAAGATCTGTGGCAGCCTAAATCGAAAGGCAAGATCGTGTGGCACGACCCGCGCAGAGAGGGAACCGGAACGAACCAGGGGGCGGTGGTGCTGGTGAATTTCGGCGAGGAGGCGCTCCGGCGCCTCTTTAGAGACCAGGCGATCGTGCTGACGGAAGACTACCGGCAGTTGGCCGAGTGGGTGGTGCGCGGCCGCTATCCGATCGGGATCGGCATCAATCTTCCCAATCTGCAAACCTTTCAGAACGAGGGGCTGGGAAAAAACGTGAGGCCGTTTAAAGATCCCAAGTTCGCTTCCACCATTCCCGGCTTCGGCTCGGTCTCGTTCGTCAACCGGGCGCCCCATCCCAACGCCGCCAAGGTGTATCTCAACTGGCTGTTGTCCAGAGAGGCCCAGAGCTTGTATGCTCAGACCTCGGGACAGAGCAGCCGCCGCCTCGACGCGCAGGGAGTGGACCCGGAGGTCACGCCCGAAGCCGGCGTGCGCTATCTCAACGCGCAGAAGCAGCGATATCAGGAGATGCGAAAAAAAGTGAACGAGCTCGCCAAGGAAGTTTTTAAATGAGCGTGGAAAGCGATATCTCTGTGTCTCGTCGGCCGTTTCAATCTACATAAGGAGCATGCCATGTTAAGAGCCGCCGTCGTCGTCGCGCTGCTGGCGCTGCTGCCGGGAACTGCCTCTCCTCAGGCCTGGAAGGCGGAGTGGGAGAAGACGCTGGCCGCAGCCAGGAAAGAAGGCAAGGTCGTCGTCGCCGGCCCTCCCGGCGAGGCCTACCGGGAGACCATGACCGCCTTTGTCAAAGCCTACCCCGACATCCAGCTCGATTTTGTCGGGACGCAGGGGCGGGACTTTGCGCCGCGGATCATGCAGGAGCGGCGCGCCGGCCAGTTCCTCTGGGACATCAACATCGGCGGAGCATCGACGATGTTCAACGTGTTGATGCCGGCAAACGTCCTGGAGCCGTTCCAACCGGCTCTGATCCTGCCCGATCTTTTGGACAACAAGACGTGGCGGGGCGGCTTTGCCGAGGGCTGGATCGACCTCGAAAAAAAATACATCTACGGCTTCACCGGCTACGTCGACTACGCCGTCTACATTAACCGCGACATCGTCCCGGAACCGGAATTGACTAAACCGGAGGAGCTGTGGGACGCGAAATGGAAGGGCAAGATCGTCTGGCACGATCCTCGAAGAGAGGGGATCGGGACCAACAACGGAACGATCGTCTTGCTCAACTTCGGCGAAGAGGGCTTAAAGCGCCTGTTAAGCGACCAGACTGTCACGGAAGACTACCGCCAGATCGCCGAGTGGGTGGTGCGGGGCCGCTACCCGATCGGTATCGGCATCAACACGCCCCATCTCCAGGTTTTCCAGAAAGAGGG
>JBGPGE010000178.1:0-6640 GCA_041483675.1 Binatia bacterium | reverse complement strand
GGTCTGTCATTCCCGCATGCTTTTAGCGGGAATCCAGGCGAAACTCGGACTGGACCCCCGACCCATTCGACGTGGCTCAGGGTCGTGGTGAGCACAGTCGAACCACGATAAAAACATTCGGGGGTGACAACTATGGGGAAAATTATCATAAAGTTTTTCGATACCCCGCAGCAAGCTGCGGGGTAGTTCATTTTGCACTTTGCCTTGCGATCGCCTCCGGCTACTTGTCCATGTCCCGGTGCTTGACGTGGATGCGATAGCGCTCGCCGTCGAGCCGGCGCTTCAACTCCTCGACCAACACCACGGAGCGATGTTTCCCGCCGGTGCAGCCGAGCGCCAGGGTCAGGCTGCTCTTTCCCTCGCGCTCGTACTGCGGCAGAGTGAACTCCAACAGCGCATATAGCCGGTCTAGAAAAGCGTGTGTCTCCTCCCGTTTGAGCACGAACTCCTGCACGTCGGCCTCCACGCCCTTTTTCCCTCGCAGCTCTTCGAGAAAAAACGGATTGGGAAGAAAGCGCACGTCGAGAATCATGTCGGCATCGTTCGGGATGCCGTACTTGTAGCCGAACGAAGTAAGAAATAGATTCATTCGCCGCGGGCTGACGCTTTGGGTGTATTGGTCCTCCACCTCTTTTTTAAGCTGGTGCACGTTCAAATCGCTCGTGTCGATCACCTTGTCGGCCAGCGCGCGCATCCCGTGGAGCGCTATACGCTCGCGGGCGATCCCTTCCTCGACGGATCCGTCGCCGGCCAACGGATGGGGGCGGCGGGTTTCGCTAAAACGGCGCAGCAGCAGGTCATCGTCGGCGTCGAGGTAGAGAACTTCCACATGGTGCCCCGCGGCCCTGAGCTGATCCAACATCTCGGGCCAGGATTGAAGAAACTGGCCCGCCCGAAGATCGATCCCCAGAGCGACCCGTCCGATGCCCTCGCCGTAGCCCTGAGACAGCTCGATAAACTTCGGGATCAGGGCCACAGGGAGATTGTCGATGCAAAAGAAGCCCCGGTCCTCCAGGGCGTGAATCGCCACGCTCTTTCCCGAGCCGGAAAGGCCGGTGACGACTATAATATCCAAACGCTCAGCCATAAACAGACTGGACTGAGCCATGAGCTATGAGGACTGAGAGGCTCAGTATTTTTCTCAGCACTCAGTCCTCAGCACTCGGCCCTGTTTAGAACTTTTGGTCTTCCTGCTTGATGACGTTGAAGATATCTTCCGCGCTCTTTTCCTCCAGCAGCCGGGTGCGGAACGCGCTGTCTTTCAACAAGCGCGAGATCCGGGCCAAGGCCTTTAAGTGATCGGCCGCGGAATCTTCCGGCGCCACCAGCAGAAAAAACAGATGAGTCGCGCCGCCGTCGAGGGACTTGAAATCCACGCCGCGACGGCTGCGGGCGAAAACGCCGTAGACTTTCTCGACCTCGGCCGTTTTGCCGTGGGGGATCGCCACCCCTTCGCCGATCGCCGTGCTGCTGATTTTTTCGCGCTCGAGCAAGACGCCGAGCAATTTTTGCGCGTCGACCGAAGGGTAGCTCGCGGCCAACGCCTCCGCCAACTCCGTCAGCACGGCGCGCTTGTCTCCGCCCTTGAGCTCGATGATGATCCTGCCCGCGTCCAAAAAATCCGTGATCTTCAAGGCTTCGCCTTTCTATCTACGTCTGAGTCTCGTTTTAGTCTTATGCTTTCGGACCTGCTGATCCACTTTATCGATCAGGAGATCGATCGCCGAGTAAAGATCGTCGGTCTCTTCCCGCCCGTGGATCGTCATTCCGCGGGCCTGCAACGTGACCTCGGCCACCTGCCGCTGCCTGCCATCCACCGAGAGAACCACGTGGGCTTCCAGGGGGCGCTTAAAGTATTTGCCGATCTTGTGAATCTTCTCTTCCGCGTAACGTTTTAAGGCGTCGGTCGGCGCGGTGTGACGGAACGTCACGGAAGTTTTCACTGCTGTCATCGAACACCTCCGTGTTGTTACGGTCGGCTCGCGAAGGGCTGGCGGCGCCGCGAAGAGGGGAGGATGCCCATCGCCTCGCGGTACTTCGCCACGGTGCGCCGCGCGATGCCGATCGCCTCCTGGCTCAGCATGGCCGCGATGTGCTGGTCGCTGAAAGGCTTTCGGCGGTCCTCGGCGGAGATGATGCCGCGGATTTTATCCTTCACGCTCTCGGAGGCGACGTCCTCGCCGTTGCCCGACTTGAGGCCGCTTTGGAAAAAGTACTTAAGCTCGAACAGCCCGTGGGGCGTGTGGACATATTTGTTGGCCGTGGCCCGGCTCACGGTAGACTCGTGCATCCCGATATCCCCGGCCACGTCTTTGAGCACCATCGGCTTCAACTGGCTCACGCCGCTGTCCAGGAATTCTTTTTGGACTTTAAAAATGCTTTGCGTCACACGGTAGAGGGTCTGCTGCCTCTGATGGATGCTCTTGATAAGCCAGGTGGCGGCGCGCACTTTCTCTTGAAGATACTGCCGGGCCTGCTCTTCCTCCTTACCCTCCTGGCCGGCCAGCCGCCGGTAAAAGGAGCTTACCCGCAGGCGCGGCAGCCCCTCGTCGTTGAGAAAAACGACCCATTCGCCGCTGATCTTTTCCACCGACACGTCGGGGATGATCGTGCGAATCTCTTCTTCTTCGTAGCCGCGCGCCGGCCGCGGCTCCAGCGACGCGATCAGGTGTGAGGCCGCCAAGATCTCTTCCACGGAGACGGCGAGATCGCGCGCCAGTTTTTCGTATTTTCTGTTCTCCAGCTGTTCGAGGTGGTCGGACACGATCTTCGCCGCTATGCTGCCGTCGAGGCCGAGGTTGGCGAGCTGGACCGACAGACATTCTTTGAGATCGCGAGCGGCCACGCCCGGCGGGTCGAAGAACTGGATCTTCTTCAACACGCCCTCGGCTTCCTCCGCCGAGCAGCCGGTCGTCCCGCAGACCTCATCGACCGAAACCGCCAGGTAGCCGCGCTCGTCCAAATTGCCGATGATATAGAGGCCGATGGTCTCTTCCTGGGGCGTGACCTTGGAGAGGCGGAGCTGCCAGACTAGATGATCTTCGAGCGAAGTTTTTTTTGTGAGAGTGCTCTCCCATGAGGGCGGCCCGTCGTCTTCGTCGCGTCCCGCCTCCGCGGTGAGCGAGCCGTGCAAGGAATTGGAGTGCGTGTCGAGATATTCCTGCCAGTCGAGCGTCCCGATTTTATCCGCCGTCGAGAGCTCCCGCGTCGGCTCGGGTTTATCGGGGAGCTCGGGCAGATCTTCCTCGGGCTTCGCCGTCTGGCTTTCCTCCGGGGTGCCGGCGGGGCTCTCCTCCAGCACGGGATTTTCCTGCAGCTCTTCTGAAATCATCTCCTCCAGCTCTATGCGCGAGAGTTGGAGCAGCTTGATCGCCTGCTGCAGCTGGGGGGTCATCACCAGCTGCTGAGCGAGTCTTTGAACTTGGCGGATTTCGAGCGCCATGGTTAGAGCCTGAAGTCTTCCCCGAGGTAGACCTTGCGCGCCTTCTCGCTGGAGGCGATTTTGTCCGGGTTTCCCTCTTCGAGCACCGTTCCGTCATTGACGATGTACGCGCGATCGCAGATGCCCAGGGTTTCGCGCACGTTGTGGTCGGTAATCAGTACACCGATGCCCGTGGCGGTGAGCTGGCGGATGATCTTCTGAATCTCGCCGACGGCGATGGGGTCGATGCCGGTAAAAGGCTCGTCCAGCAGCAAAAAAAACGGCGCGAGCACCAGCGCCCGGGCGATCTCCACCCGGCGCCGCTCGCCGCCGGAGAGCGTGAGCGCTTTTTGCTTCGCCAGGTCGTAAACCCCGAGCATGCGCATCAACGACGCGGCGCGCTCTTCCTGCGCCTCGGGCGTGAGGTCGAGGGTTTCGAGAATGGCCAGCAGATTTTCCTCCACGGTGAGGCGGCGAAAGATTGAAGATTCCTGCGGCAAATAGCTGAGTCCCGCGCGCGCCCGCAGGTAGATCGGCATCCCTGAGAGGTCTTCCCCGTTCAGCGCCACTTTGCCGCGCTCCGGTTGGACCAACCCGACGATCATGTAGAACGTCGTGGTCTTGCCCGCCCCGTTGGGGCCGAGCAGACCGACCACCTCGCCGCCGTTGACCTCGATGTTGATCCCATCGACCACGCGCCGGCCGTTGTAGGATTTGGTGACGCCTTCCGCTTGGAGTAGGCTCATGGTTACTTTACGCTTTCCTCGTCGCCCTTTGGCTTTTTGCCCATCTCGTCGGTGAAGATCGTCGCTTTGACTCGCTGGTTGGCGCCGCCTTCGGCGATCGCACGGTCTTCCTTCATGTAGAAAATGATCCGCTCGCCTGAAACTTCGCTGTTGCCCTGACGGACCACCGGGTTGCCGGTCATCGTGACGGTTTGAGCGGCGCTGTCGAAGACTGCCTTGGTCCCGGTGGCAATTTTGTCTCCCTGGATTATCTGAACGCTCTTGCCTTCGGTGATAGCCTCTTTCATCTGTTTCGAGGCCGGGTCGAACAGGGCGGTGAGCTTGTCGCCCCTCATCGTCATGTCGGCCTGAACGGCCACCACCTGGCCCTTGTAGACGATCATGTTTTTCTGCCGGTCCGCCTCCATCCAGTCGGCGGTGACGACGATCGGGGTTTGTTTATTGAGAGGGCGCGAGGCGCTTTCGGATTTCTTTTTCGGTTCTCTCGCGGTGTCGGTCTCGGTGGCCGACGATTCCGCTCCGGCGGCGGGATTCTGCTTGCCGGCGCGGCTCGGAGCGACGGTGGGCTTCTTCTTTGTCTCTTTGGCCGCCTCTCCCGCGAGAGCGGAGTCGTAGAGCCCGGAACAAAGCAGAGCAACGGTCAAAAGCAGCGTGCCAAGGCGGCAGAGGCGGCGATCAGTGTTCCGTCGTTTCATCGGACTGTCCCTTCGTCTTTCCCATCTTGCCGGGCTCCACCGTTGTTCTTACGCTCCGGTTCACGCGCAGCTTGTCGCTGTCGAGGTTGAACTCCATATCGACCCCTTCCAGTTCCATGCCCGTCCCTCTCACCATGACTCGGCCGGGCAGGACCACCTGATTCTTCTCCTTCAAGTAAAGCGCCTCGTTGCTATGGAGCACATATCCTTGAAAGTTGACCTGCACGTTTCCCTTGAGCTGCGCCTTATCCATCCCTTGGTCTTCTCCCTTAAGCCAGAAGTAGCCTTCCGTCCCGGTAGCCTGAATGGTGCTGTTGTCTTTCTGGTAAAAGAAAATGCGGGGTTTTTGGATGAACAGCTCTCCTTCGGTCTTGAGGTAGCGGGCCTCGTCGCCGAAGACCTCCCAAACTTTGCGATCCCCTTCGATTTGGGCGCGATGGAAATCTTTGATCTTGAGGGCGGCCTCGGGGAGAAGATCGACGGTCTTGAGGGCGACGTCTCTGATCATTTTGGTTTTGTTTTGTAAGATGTGGTCGGCCGTTTTGTAGGCCACTCCGCCGAGCGAAGCGGAGATCGCGATGAGCAGAATAGTTCTTAACTTCCGATGCTTCATAGTCGGTTTAACCCTGGGCAAAATAGCACCTTTGCTGAATACTGTAAAGCAGGTGGGCACGAAATTTGCTAGACCCGGCAGTCCTTGGGGCGGGTTTGGAACCCGCCCTACCGTCTAAACGACGCCGGCTTTGAGCAGGTCGTGGAGGTGGACGAGGCCGATAGGCTTTTTTCCGCTGTTTCCCAAAACGAAGAGACAGGTAATCGAATGTTGCTCCATGATAGCGACGGCCTTGGCTGCGAGGGCGTCGGCGGCTATGGTCTTTGGATTACGCGTCATGAGATCCCCGGCCTTAAAGCGGAATATGTCGCCCTTGCTCTCCAGGCCGCGCCTGAGATCGCCGTCGGTAACGATGCCGGCCAGTTCCCCCGCACGGTTGACCACGCCTGTTACTCCAAGGCGTTTCGAGGTGATCTGAAACAGCGCCTCTTTCATCGGCGTCTCCTCGTCTACGAGCGGCAGGTCGTCGCCCCGGTGCATGATCTCTTCCACCTGTAGCAGGAGCTTGCGGCCGAGCGCCCCGCCGGGATGGCGGAGCGCGAAGTCCTCCTCCTTAAACCCTCTCTTTTCGAGCAGCACGACCGCCAGCGCGTCGCCCAGGGCGAGCGCCGCCGTCGTGCTGGCCGTGGGGGACAGCCCCATCGGGCAGGCCTCCTGCTTGACGCCGGCGTCGAGGCTGACATCGGCGGCGCGCGAGAGCGCGGAGTTGGGGTTGCCGGTGAGCGCGATGAGCTTGAGGTCCAGACGCCGGACGACGGGGAGGAGCCTTAAAAGCTCTTCGGTTTCGCCGCTGTTCGACACCGCCAGGATCACATCGCCCTTCATAATCATTCCCATGTCACCGTGGATGCCGTCGCCGGCATGGAGAAAGAAGGAAGGGGTTCCGGTGCTCGCGAGCGTGGCCGCGATCTTGCGGCAGATCAGTCCCGATTTGCCGAGGCCGGTAACGACCACTTTTCCTTTGCAGCCATAGAGCAGCTCTACGGCCCGCACAAAGGCATCGTCGAGGCGGTCGATCAACGATAGAATTCCATTCGCCTCGATTTGCAGGACATCGCCCGCCCGCTTTAAAGTCTTCTTGGCATCCATAGTCAAGCTATATCGAACACGGGGATTGAATCCCAGTGTTCGACCAAAGGGGAGAGCTGACGCGTCTCCCCGTTGG
>JBGPGE010000177.1:0-6679 GCA_041483675.1 Binatia bacterium | reverse complement strand
CCGCTACTGCCAGATCCCGCAAAATCACGGGTTGGAAAACGCGCTCGACAATCAGGTGCTGCTCGACCTGGCGGCGCCGGCGCTGGAGCGCGGCGAGAAAGTCAAAGCCACGCTGCCGATCCGCAACACCAATCGCGTCGTCGGCACGATTCTCGGCAGCGAAGTGACGCGGCGCTTCGGGCCGGCAGGGCTGCCGGAAGACACGATCCATTTTCACTTCCAAGGCTCCGCCGGCCAAAGCTTCGGCGCGTTCGTGCCGCAGGGGCTGACGCTCGAGCTGGAAGGCGACGCCAACGATTATTTCGGCAAAGGACTTTCGGGCGGCAAAGTCGTTCTCTACCCGCCGGCGGGATCGACCTTCGCCCCCGAAGAGAACATCATCGTCGGCAACGTGGCATTTTACGGCGCGACCGCCGGCGAGGCGTACATTCGCGGCGTGTCCGGCGAGCGCTTCTGCGTGAGAAACAGCGGCGTGCGCGCCGTGATCGAAGGCGTGGGCGACCACGGCTGCGAATACATGACCGGCGGACGCGTCGTGGTGATCGGCAGGACCGGACGTAATTTCGGCGCCGGCATGTCGGGCGGTATCGCTTACGTGCTCGACGAGAGCGGCGACTTCAAGAGCCGCTGCAACCTGGAGACCGTTACACTGGAGCGGCTGGACGAGAGGGACTTGCGGGAGGTCGAGGAGATGCTCAAGCGTCATGCCGTCTATACGCGCAGCCAGCGGGCGTGGCAACTCCTGGCTCTGTGGAACGAGACGGCCGCGAAGCTCGTGAAGGTGCTGCCCAAGGACTACCGGCGCATGCAGGAAGCCGTGCAACAGGCCGAGAGCAAGGGGCTGGTGGGCGAGGAGGCGGTGATGGCGGCGTTCGAGGCCAACAAGAACGACGCTGCCCGCGTCAGCGGCAATTAACGGTTACCTCAAAACATTGGAGTGAGGGTGGTCGAAGCGGCCGGATGTGGGTTGCTTCGGATATTTTTGTTACAAGAAAGAACCGAGAGAGATGGGTAAACCGACAGGATTCATGGAATACGAGCGGGAGCTGCCGCCGGACCGCTCGCCGCTGGAGCGGACCAGCGACTGGCGGGAGTTCCACGAGCATTTTGCCGAGACCAAGCTGCAGGCGCAGGGCGCGCGCTGCATGGATTGCGGCGTTCCGTTTTGCCACACCGGCACGCTCATCAGCGGCATGGCTTCCGGCTGTCCGGTCAACAACCTGATCCCGGAGTGGAACGATCTCGTCTACCGCGGCTTGTGGAAAGAGGCGCTGGAGCGGCTGCACAAGACCAATAATTTTCCCGAATTCACCGGCCGGGTCTGCCCCGCGCCGTGCGAAGGCTCGTGCGTGCTGGGCATCAACGAGCTGCCGGTCACGATCAAGACGATCGAGGCCGCGATCATCGACAACGGCTTTGCTCAAGGCTGGGTCGCCGCCGATCCGCCGCCGAAACGCACCGGAAAAAAGGTTGCGGTGGTGGGCTCGGGCCCTGCGGGCCTCGCTTGCGCGGCGCAGTTAAATCATGCGGGCCATTTAGTGACGGTCTACGAACGCGCCGATCGCATCGGCGGCCTGCTCATGTACGGCATCCCTAACATGAAGCTCGACAAAACGATCGTCCAGCGGCGCGTGGATCTCATGGCGGAAGAGGGCGTCAAGTTCGTCACGAACACGGCCGTCGGCGTCGATCTCTCCGCGAAGCAGCTGCAAGAGGAATTCGACGCGATCGTTCTTTGCATGGGCGCGACCAAGCCGCGCGACCTGCCCGTGCCGGGACGGGAACTCAAGGGAGTTCATTTTGCGATGGAATTTCTCCACGCGAACACCAAGTCTCTGCTTGATTCGAATCACAAGGACGGCAATTACATCTCAGCGATGGACAAACACGTCATCGTGGTCGGCGGCGGCGACACCGGCACGGACTGCGTCGGCACGGCGATGCGCCACAAGTGCAAGAGTCTCGTCCAGCTCGAAATCCTGCCGCGGCCGCCCGACGCGCGTCAGCCGGACAACCCGTGGCCCGAGTGGCCGAAGGTTTATAAATTAGACTACGGCCAGGAAGAAGCGGCGGCGCGCTTCGGCGCCGACCCGCGAAGTTATCTGATGTCGCCGCAGAAACTCGTCGGCAACGGCGACGGCCGCGTCAAGGAACTTCACGCGGTGTGTGTCGAGTGGACGAAAAACGACAGCGGCGCGTTTATCCCGAAGAACGTGCCCGGCACGGAAAAAGTCTTTCCCGCCGATCTCGTCCTGCTCGCGATGGGCTTCCTCGGCCCGGAGGAGAAAATTCTCGCCGATCTCGGCGTCGAGCGCGACCCGCGCTCCAACGCCAAAGCCGAGCACGGCAAATTCGCGACCAACGTTGCGGGCGTTTTCGCCGCGGGCGACTGCCGCCGCGGCCAGAGCCTCGTCGTCTGGGCGATCAACGAAGGGCGCGGCGCAGCGCGAGAGTGCGATCGGTATTTAATGGGGGAAACGAACCTGCCGTAGAACCCGATGGCGAAGAGGTACTACGGCCAGTCGTTCCCGCTGCCGTATTGAGACCAATCGGCCGCGAGGAACGCCTTAATGAACGTCTCCGTAAAGGGAGCGGCGCGTTGCTGAGGGATAACAACGCGCAAGACTTTGACTTGTGCGGGTTCTTCGGCCTGGCGGACGTTGTGTGCAAATCCGGAGTCTCTGGTGAAACATAGATCGTAAGCTTGACAGGCTAAGCGATGCAACGCGCCGTTATCGATTCCTTTGAGACGCAAGCTGTTCACGGAATCGACGTGATGGCCGAAGTTACGAAGAGCCGCAACCAGCGACTCCGGGAGATTTTCATCGAGTAGGATTTTCACCGCGCGGAGAGGAGGTCCGAATGAGCCAGTTCTTGAAGGGTTCCGCGAATCGATTCTTCCGTGAGGCTGGGGTACTCGCTAACGATTTCGGAAATCGTCATTCCCGAAGCGATCCACTCCAAAAGCAAAGCAATGGCGATACGAGTGCCACGAACGCGGGCCGCCCCTCCGAGATGTTCAGGATCGGAAACAATCCAGGTCATCATCGTCACCTTTCAGAATGTAACTTATCACAGAGAGTGCGGCCCTGCCAGCCGCCGGCGACTGCCGCCGCGGCCAGAGCCTCGTCGTCTGGGCGATCAACGAAGGGCGCGGCGCCGCGCACGAATGCGATCGGTTTTTAATGGGGGAGACAAATTTGCCGTAGGTCAGGTCAACTGACCCGAAGCTACTCCGGCATCGCGCTCAACAAAACATCGCCATATCCCCATGGCCGTCTCGCACTCTATTTCTCCGACTACAAAACGTGCTACATCGCCGGGCCGCCATCGAACAGGTCAAACGTCGGCTCAGGCCCGCGATATCGAAGGGACGGAGATGATCCGGGAGTGGTCAAGTTTAAATATCGCTATCAAGCTTTAAAGATCTGAGGCTGATAGCACCGAAAACTACGTTCGGTTAAATGGCTGGGCCTAAAAATCAACATATCATCCCACGATGCTATCTAAAGCAATTCGTGGATCCGAATACCCCAGCGAACCACGAGCCGTATGTATGGATCTTTGAACGAGGAACAAGGAAGGGGAAAAGAAAAGCGCCGAAAAATATACTTACAGGAACGGATTTTTACACTCTACAATTACGCGGCGGTGACAAAGACTATACTCTGGAAAAGACTCTTTCCCAAATCGAAAGTGAATACGCCGCTGTTTTTGACAAGAAGATTAGACACCGCATTCCTCTTGATGATTATGAGCACGTAGTCCTGTGCGTATTTATTGCTGCAATGCTACAAAGGACTACCAAACAAAAAGAGAATATCGAGAACTTTATTGATCAAGTCATTGAACGTATCGAGGAATTAGAGAAATCACACGGTATCTCACCCAAGACTTCCCGTGAGTGGAAGCAAGGACGGGAAGACGCGCACAAGATAAGTCTTATCAAGTCTATTCCGCGCGTCACAGAAATACTAACGAAAATGAATGTTGCCTTTTTGTGCGCCACCAACGAGAACTCGTTCATAACTTCTGATGCGCCTTGTGTCATGTTCAACTCTCAGCTGCAATGGCAACGGTCTTACTCACCAGGATTAGGACAAAAGCACGTGGAATTGCGAATGCCGCTATCTCCGCAAGTTGCTGTGTGTTTCAGCTGGGTTAACAACGTAAGAGGTTATTTGGAAATAGGAAAGGACAGGATTCATGAAATTAACCGCTCTACGTTCGCATATTCCCATGAGTATTTTATTGCTCGCTCCTCTAGAGTGAAACGACGTTGGTTTCGCAGGTTCCCTCTTGATCCAATTTTTATGTGGCGCTTCGTGGTAAACAAGACAAAACAGCGTATCGCAGACCTAAAACTGCGTCGAAAATACCATGTCTGAATGGGATACCTTAAAAGAGGCACGGAGACTTATTGCAGGTAATAAAATCGATGAAGCGACGCCGTTACTTTGGCGACTCTATTCTTCGACGAACTCAGCCATTAAATTGGACGCAATTCTGATTCTAATAGGTATCCTCAACGCTGTAACCCAAAACGACAAACTTCTGGAAATTGTCGACGCTGGTATTACTACCGCCGAATCGATGGGGAAAACGGATATCCGCGGCTTTTTGCTTGCAAGGAAAAGTATCTTTCTTCGTTCCCAGCTCGGATTGTTAATTTATCGACAGAAAAATCTTTTGCTATCCGCATATGTTTTTCGGTGGATTAACTTTTCAACTGAGAGAGAGAAGAAGGAGTACGAGGCCATTTCAAAGAAAAGGGAGGAATTGGAAAAAGAAATAACAGAGTTACAAAACACTGTCTTGGAGCTGGCACGGTCGAGCACAAATAACTACTTCAAAGGGCATATTTACACAGCAATTGCGGATTTGTATAGCTCGAAACTATTTCATGACCAAGTCGATTTTATTAGGGGTGGAAGGATGCGGAATATAATTGGCAATATACACTTTATAAAACGGTGGAAACTGGGAAAGTGGTTCTTGTATAGAAGTAAAGACCGAAAAACAATTATGATCGACCAGGGGGAGTCTATTCGCTTTTACAAACTTGCGATTTCAGAATTTAAGACTGGCAAGTACATCACCGAGTTGGCGCAAGCATATTATAACCTCGCAGCGAAATTTAAGATAACCTACTGTTTTAAGAGATCAACAAAATATTTAAGGTTAGCAGAGGGCCTCGCTAAGAAAATTAACGACCAGCGGTTGCTCTCTCAAATCTTGCTTCTACGTAAGGGAATAGCGGACAAGAATAGGAACATTAGAAATTATGTAGAAGAACTGGGATTGGACCTGCCTTGAGGACATTATCCATGCCCCTTCGCGTCCCAGAGCT
Organism: Binatia bacterium; assembly: GCA_041483675.1. GTDB lineage: Bacteria > Desulfobacterota > Binatia > UBA9968 > UBA9968 > 2-12-FULL-60-19. The sequence continues at coordinate 1,329 of JBGPGE010000177.1, read as the reverse complement.
TTTCCTCGATCCATAAGTGCGCCAACTCGAACGCGTAGGCGTCAGCCTCGCGGCGGGTGTCATCGACAGATCGTCCTACCCTTGACGATGCAGGACTTTGTGACAAGCTTTAACAGGAACAGGCGACAATCTCCCAGCATCTGACCCGAACTGTTCAAATCTCAACAGTGAGGTGAAGGAATGGAAATAAAACCAAGGGGTTCACAGCTCTCCGGCAAAGAAGCTCACAGGCGTCAGGCATTGATATCTAAACAATCTTGTAGCCGAGATATCGCGCGTAATGCTTCCTCCCCCATGATCGTTCACCCGATTAAGCAGAAGCGTCACGCTGCGTTCGGCGGCACGCGGAAGCATCGTAACAAAAGCGCTCGGTGCCGTACTTACAGAACCGGTTTCGGTCGTTTCGTCGGCGGTCGCAAATACAGACTGAGCACGGCGGAGATGAACAGCATGCCGATGAAGATGCTAAAGGACAGGTAGTAAGTTTGCGTGTAGTCGAAGAGCAAACCGAAGAACGGCGGGCCGCCGGCTGAGAAGACGCTGGTCACCAGCGAGCCCATGCCGCGGATTTTTCCCAGCGAGGCGCGGCCGAAAAAATCGGCCCAAATGGTTTCCGCCAAGATCGCGGTGCCGCCCATGCCGATGCCGTAGATAAAAAACCCGGCATAGAGCGGCGCCATCCCGGGCAGCGAGAGCGCCAACAAAAGCCCGGCGCCTTGCAGCGCGCATTTGGCCGTATTGAGGACGCCGTTGTCCATGCGGTCCGCGAGCATGCCCCAGACTATCGGCGTGCTGAACTGCATCACCGCGATGACGCTCATCACCGTCGCCGCGACCAGCACGGGATGGCCCTGGTCGGTGACGTAAGAAAACACATGGAGATTGAGACCGGTGACGCCGATCTGGGCCACGCCGAAGGTGACGGCGATGAGCCAGAAGACCGGCGTGCGCAGCGCTTCGCGCCGGCTCCATTCGACGTTGTCGGCGCCGGTGCGCTTGGCGTAGCGGCGTTTGGCCGGCGCGGCGGCCGCTTCTCTCGCTTCCACGGGGCCGCCGTCGGGCAGCAATCCCATTTCCTCCGGGGAGCGGCGCATGAACAGAACCGCCGGCGCGACCACCAGCAGCAAGGCGAAAACGCCGAAGACCACCCAGGAGCCGCGCCAGCCGACGTAAAGCAACAACGCCGCCGCTATCACCGGCATGCAGACCTTCGTTAAGCCATGCCCCATACTCGCGATCGCCAGGGCGCGTCCGCGCATGCGCACGAACCAGCGCGCGATCGAAACGTTGACGACCAAGGAGCCCATCAACGAATCGCCGGGACTGATG
>JBGPGE010000176.1:0-6685 GCA_041483675.1 Binatia bacterium | reverse complement strand
TCCCAAGCGGCAGGAAAGGCTCGCCGCGCAATCGCCCGAGATGCGCGAGGCCGTGCAGGGCTATAAAATGATCGCGCCGCACATCGAGTATAAGGACAAGATGACCCTCAACCTGGGCGAGCGAACCTTCCAGCTTATTTATCTCAAGAACGTCCACAGCGAGGCGGACACCGCGATCTGGCTGCCGAAAGAACGCGTGCTGTTCGCGGCGTCGGCGGCGAACGTAAGAAGATTCATCAATCTTCAGCCCTCGGTCGTGATCTCCGACGTACTCGCGAGCTACAAGCTGATGAAGTCGCTCAATCCCGAGGTCGTGGTTCCCGGCCACGGTCCGCCAAGCACGACGAAAATTTTCGACGAGTACGAGGGCTTCTACACGTTGCTGGTCAAACGCGTGGGCGACATGGCGCGCCAGGGAAAATCGCTCGAAGAGATCAAAAAAGAGCTCAAGATGCCGGAGTACGCCGATTGGCGTGACCAGGATCGTCTCGGCCTCAACATCGACGTCGCTTACAAATCCGTCAAGGGGAATTGAGAGATGGTCGTAAAGCGCGTTACGATTGCTTGCGCCGCATTCCTCGTCGGAATCAGTCTGGCGGCAAAGGCTCACGCCATCACGCCCGATAAACCCGAATTCAAAAAGCTGGCCGACGACGTTTATGCCTACGTCGGCAAGCTGAACGACGCCAACGCGATGGTCGTTGTCACGTCTCAAGGCGTCGTCGTGATCGACACCGGCAACAACCAGCCGGAGACGCGCAATATCCTCAAGCACATTCAGGCGGTCACCAAACAGCCCGTGCGCTACGTCATCATCACGCAGAACCACGGCGACCACATCGGCGGCACGCCGCTCTTCTCGCCGCCGGCGACCGTGATCCTCCACGAGCGGGTGGCCAAGGACTGGTCGTCCTGGAAGTCTTATCAGGTCAACACCTGGCGCAAGCGCTTCCCGGATCGGACCGAGGCGCTCAAAGACTTTCACCCCTTGGACGCGGCGGCGACTTTTTCCGATCGCATGACGCTCCGTCTCGGTGGCAAAATCATCGAGCTGATCTACGTCGATGACACGTACAATCCCGGGGACATCGCCGTCTGGCTTTCTCAAAGCGGAGTGCTGCACGGCGGATTCGCCGCCTACAAAGAGCGCCATCCGGACATTCGGCCCGATTACAGCCACGGCACGACGTGGGGAATGCTCAAGCAGCTCGAGGCGCTGATCGCGCTCAAGCCCAAGATCGTAGTGCCCGCTCACGGTCCTGTGATGAACGTCGGGGATCTACAGGTTATGATCGACTATCTGCTGCTCGCCCGCCAACGGGTGCGCGGGATGATGGAGAAGGGGATGACCCTGGAAGCGATCCGCAAACAATTCCACATGAACGAATATAAGGGATGGGACCGGGAGGCCCATTTCCCGGTCATCGCCTCGACCATCTATCGCGAGCTACGAGGCGAAGGGCCGGAGATTACGCCGGTGACGGAGAAGAGCGTGCGGGGCAAGATCGCCAAGATTGAAGAAGAAGGAAGATATCTAACCATCATCACGGACGGCGGGCAGCAGCTTTCACTGCGCATTTCCAACGCGACCGACATCGAGGGAATCCCGGACCGCTCCCATCTCAAGGTGGGAATGAGCTTTACGGCCCTGTACGAAGAGCAAAAGGAGCGCAACGAAACGTTGGAAATGAAGGTGGAAAAGTAAACAGGCGCCTTCCGCCGTGCCAAAATTCCTATTGACAGCGTGAAGAAATGGAGTAATGGAGTGGTGGAGTAAAAGGAGGTGTTTATGCGCGCACTCGTTAAGAATTATCTCGATCAGGGCCTCTCGCGGCGTGGTTTTTTGAAAGCGATGGCGGCGGCCGGGTTCACCATGGCCGCGGCGGAGTCGGTGCTGCAGAACCTTGCGCCGGTCGCTCATGCCGAGACCGCCGGTAAAGAGTACTGGAAAGAATTCGAAGGAAACGGCGGCGCCATGCTCGCCGAGCAGCTCCTGCAGACCGGCAACGAGTATCTCTTCGTGGGCAACGGCTCGGGGCTGGGCGCGCTGTGCGACGCCGTGATCGACCGGCCCAAGCTCAAGCTGGTTCTGTCCACGCACGAGGCCCACGTTGTCGCGATGGCCAGCGGCTACGCCCTGGCCTCGGGAAAAACCGCCTTTTGCATGTACAGCCGCGTCGGCGCCGCGCACTCCAGCGGAAATATCTACAACGCAATGAAAGACCGGATTCCGCTGGTCATCGCAGTCGATCGCGCCGACACGACGGAGGACGGGCGCGACGGCCATGAAGACCTCGAAGACATGCTCGAGCCGATGAAGCAGTACACCAAGTGGCGCTGGATTCCGAAAGAAGTCGCGCGCGTTCCCGAATGGGTCGCCAAGGCGTTCAAAGTCGCCTCCACGATGCCTTGCGGGCCGACGTACATGATGTTCCCGCGCGACGTGATGTTTGAGAATACGGCAAAGACCAAGATCTTCCTGCCCGGCACCTTCGACGTGCCGATGAACGTCCGGCCGAATTCCAAAACCGTCGAGAAGACGGCAAAGATGCTTCTCGAAGCGAAAAGCCCGCTTGTCCAGGTCGGCCCCGAAGTCTATCAGAGCGGCGCGCAGAAGGAGTTGGTCGAGCTGGCCGAAATGCTCGGCATTCCGGTGTGCGAGCGCGGCCGCCTGTGCCAGGTCTTTCCCAACCAGCACCCGCTTTATCTCGGCGCTATGAGAAACCAGATGCGTTACCCGCAGAACGTCGATTTCTTCATCAATCTCGGCGAGCGCTTCGCCGATGCCGACGAGAGCTTCATCGCGGAGAAGAAAGTGCCCGCCGTCGTCGCCGGCACCGACGTGCGTCATCTGGGCGACGCGCTGGCGATCGAGCACGCGCTGGTGGGTAATCTCAAAGAGGCGATGCGCGACCTGATCGACGCGGTGAAGTCCATGGCGACGAAAGAGCGGATCGAAAAAATCGCCGGGCCGCGTTTTGAGGAAACCAAGAAATTCACCGAACGCCTGCGCGCCGGACGTGAGGCGAACGCGAAGAAGATTTGGGACAGCAAGCCGATCGAGTGGGACCGCCTGGCGAAAGAAATCGAGGCGGTCTCGGACAAGGACGCGATCTTCGTGGAGGAGTTCGGCTCGCAGCGCAACAAGTGTATGGACCATCTCAATCTGGGCTACGGCGCGAAGACCCAGCTAGGAAGAACTACGGGGGAGTGCCTGGGCTGGGGCTTGCCGGCGGCGATCGGCGTGAAGCTCGCCAAGCCGGATCATCAGGTTTGGGCGCTTCAGGGCGACGGCGGCATGCTGTTCAATCAGACCGAAGCGCTCTGGCCGATGCGGCGGCACGAGGCGCCCATCATCACGGTCGTCTTCAACAACCGGAGCTACAACGAAACCCGCAACCGGATGTGGAGCAGGGGCAAGAACCAGAGGGAGAAAAAGCTGGACATGATCAGCCATCTGGGCAATCCGGACGTGAACTTCGCCAAGATCGCCGAGGCCTACGATATCAAGGGCGAGGTCGTTGCCGATCCCAATGACATCGCGCCGGCGCTCAAACGCGCGATCAATGCCACGCGTGACGGCAAGCCCTACCTGTTGGACGTGCTGGTCGCGCAGGCCGGGCAGGGCGCCAACATGAACTGGTATCCCAAGGTTTCGATTGCGGAGATGAGAACCAAAAAAGCATAAAGCATTTTCGATTTTAGATTGCCGATTTTCGATTGAACCAAAAATCAAAAACCGAATCCGAGTAATCTAAAATCCAAAATCGAAGAAGGTTTTATGCGCGACCTGGTGATGCGTTATCTGAAACACGGGGTATCCCGGCGTTCGTTTCTCAAAGGTCTGGTCGCCGCCGGGTTCACGCTCGCCGCCGCTAAATTGGTCGTGCAGTCGCTCGCGCCTTATCTCGACGAGCGGTCGCTGCCAAAAGATAAGATCCGCATGTTCGAAGGGACGGGCGGCGAGCTTCTCGCCGAACAGCTCATGGCCTCGGGCGTCGAGTACGTCTTCGGCAATTCCGGGTCGGGCGACGCCGGTTTCTATGAGGCGCTCGTCGATCGCCCCCGGCTCAAATACATCATGGTGCCGCACGAGGGTCCGCTTTCAGCGATGGCGATGGGCTATGCCAAGGCCTCGCGAAAGACCTCCTATCTCTGCGTCGCCGGGGTGGCCGGCATGGTCAACTTTATGGGCAACCTGTACAACGCCTGGAGAGATCAGACGTCAATGGTCTTTTGCGCCTACACGGGGGAGACGCCCGCCGGTTCCAGGCGCGGCGCGCATGAGGAGGGCTACGATCAGACGATCCTGGCCGAAGCCTTCACCCAGGCGCGTTGGGTTGCCAAGAAATCCGCGACGATCCCGGAGATCGTGCGTCAAGCCTTCAAGGTGGCGGCCACGCCTCCCTACGGGCCGACCTACATCAGCTACGGCCCGGAGCTTCTCCTGGAGCATCCGATTACGGCCGCCATCATCGACCGGACCGCGTTCAATGTCCCGGCGCGCGCGCGGCCGAGTCAAAAAGCTGTAGAGCGAGCGGCGAAGATGCTGGTAGAAGCCGAAAACCCGGTTCTATTGGCCGGCGATGAAATCTACCGGCACGAAGCGTTCGACAAAGCGGTTGAGCTTGCCGAGCGATTGGGCATGCTGGTCGCGCAGTATTCCTCGTGTTTCGATAACTTTCCGACGGACCACCCGCTGTACCTGGGCACATTCTCGCCCGAGCGGTCCTATCCGGGCAAGATCGATCTGATTCTCAACGTCGGTAACGTGATCCGGGAGGGGGTCGGGCGTGGCGGCGGCATGATCCCGGACTCGGCCCTGCTGATCGATATGCGGATCGATGCGCGGCGGCGCGCGGATCTCTTCCCGGCGGATCTGGCGATGGTTGCGGACCCCAACGAGGGGCTTGCGGACCTGATGGTCGCCGTCGAGTCAATATCGACACCCGCGCTGAAGGCGAAGTTTAAGGAACGCTTTGAGAAGAATAAAAATTATACCGCGAAACTCATAGAGTCCCGCGTCCAAACGCAGTTAAAAGACCCGCGCTGGGATTCGACGCCGATCCTGCCGCAAAGATTGGCCTATGAAGTAAACCGGGCGCTTGACCAGGACGCCTACGTCGTCAACGAGTCGGCGAACACCTTCGGCATGAACTTCGATCCCAAGACGGGCAGAAACAGAATCGGCAATATCGGCATTCATCTAGGGGCCGGCGTGGGAACCGCGGCCGGCGTAAAATTGGCCAGGCCGGACAACCAGACGGTGCTTCTGGTCGGCGATGGAAGCTTCATCTTCGGACCTCAAGCTCTCTGGACGATGGCGCGTTACGACATTCCGGTGCTCACCGTGATCTTCAACAACTACAGTTACAACGGCGTGAGGAACCGATCCATCGCGCTGGGCGCCGAGGCAAAAGGGCGGATGAGGGACACCGGAAAGGTGCCGCACGACTGGCTGGGCGACCCCAAGATGCGGCTTGCGAAAATCGCGGAAGGGTTCGGCGTCAAGGCGGAGTTCGTGCAGGGGATCGAGGAGATTCAACCGGCGTTGAAGCGCGGCCTCGACACAACCCGCGACGGCAGGCCGTACGTGATAGAGGCGGCGGTTGCGCGCACCGGCGCGTTTGCGGAAAATCCCTGGTATCAGAAGCTTTCGTTGGCGAGTGAAAGGACGAAGAAGGTCTGAGAGAATTTTAGATTTCAGATTGCCGATTTTCGATTGGCCGGAATCCGAAATTTCAAATCAGACCGGAGTAATCTAAACTCCAAAATCGAAAATGGGAAGGGGAGGCTTTTCATGCAGCGTGTTTTTTCGGCACTGATTGTTTTCATTGCGCTTCTGTTTCCGGTTTCTGTCTCGTGGTCCAACAACCACTGGGCGACGCTGTTGCCCGCGGGCGACGGGCAGCAGGAGACGAAGGAGCTTTGCGGTAGCTGCCACAACCTGCAAAAGATCGTTCAATCGAAAAAGACGCCGCCGGAGTGGGAGCGTTCGGTTTATGACATGGTCGCCCGCGGGGCGCAGATCTTCCCCGACGAGGCCGAGAAAATCATCAAGTACCTGGGCCAGAGCTTTCCGCCAGGCAAGCCGAATTAATGGAGCAATGGAACAATAGAGCAGTGGAGCAATGGACGGGAAGGACGGTGCTCCGGCATCCGATGCTTTCTTGAACGCTTGCGTCGAAGGTGCTAGAAAGAATCTCCCGGTGGTCGCATAGCTCAGCTGGTTAGAGCGCTTGCCTCACATGCAAGAGGTCGCAGGTTCGAGCCCTGCTGCGACCACCATTTAAACTTACACGCCAGGTAAGACCTCGCCGTCCGTCAATCGCCCGCGTTCTCTCATCCTGCCGCTTTAAACGATTTATTTGTACGCATTCGGATAATCTTCTCTCGCCTCTTCCTGCGAAACGTAACCCAACGCAACGTCCCGCTTCACGGCCGAACTATCGCGCTCCGATGGTTCTCCATATCCCCCGCCGCCGGCCGTAAAGAACGTCACCGTCTCTCCAGGATGCACGAGCAGGTGGCTGAACTTACCGGGAAGCGTTTCTCGCTTGCCGTTGCGCTCGATCAACGTCTGGTTGGTTTGCCCCTCGGCGCCGCCCAATAGTCCCCAGGGCGGACATTTAATCCGGTCGGTGTTGCGGCTGACCAGCATATCGTGCAGCGGCTTCACTTTGAC
>JBGPGE010000175.1:0-6751 GCA_041483675.1 Binatia bacterium | reverse complement strand
GCTCAACTACCCTCTGAAATCATCTTTCCAACGTCAAGTTTCTTGTCCTCAAGTGCATTTTTCAGCAGCCTGCTAGGGTTTGGCGAGGACTTCGTTGATGAACCGCCAGTCCGCGACCTTTTCTTCCGTTACGGCGTCCTTCACTTTGAGCTGCTCCCGCGCCAGACGGATTTCGTTGTCGAGGCTGGCCTTGGCGAGCAAGCCGTTTTCGTTGAGCGATCTGAGCGCGAACTGGTAGATCTTTTCCACGTAGTCGCCGCTGATCTTGAGATAGTCGCGCATGATGGCCAGCGTCTCCGGCTTGTTGTTCTTGAGGAATCGAACGCCCTTCAAAGTCGCCCGGATGACGCGGGTGATTTGCTCAGGATTGCGTTTGATCTTGTCCTGGCTGACGGCAAAGCCGCCGAGACGAAGGTCGACGACGTCTCCCAGATAGAGGATGTTATTGAAGCCGAGCTGATCGGTCCTCTGAATATAGGCGACGTCCAGAGGAGTCGCGTCCACGCTGCCGGCGGCCAACGCGGCCAGCCGATCGCCGGAGCCGCCGACGGCGAGCACGGTAAGCTCTTTGTCCGCATTCATTCCCTCCCTGGCGAACGCCTCTCTCACCATCGTGTGGGGGAGGGAGCCGAAGGTGCTCACGGCGAGCCTCTTGCCTTTGAGATCGGCGAGCTTGTTGATTCCGGGGCGGGCGATCAGAAGGTGGAGCGGCTTGTCGAACCACCCCATGACGGTCTTGAGCGGCAAACCCTGAATCGTCGCGTTTAAAATAACGCCGGTGACGGTCGAATAGTCCAGCTCTCCGGCGAGCAGAGCAGCGATGTGAAGCGGAGTCCGAACCGCGACCTTTCGGACATCGAGGCCCTCCGCTTGATAGAAGCCCTTCCGCTTCGCGATCTCCGTCGGCAGCTCGTAAAGACCGACGGTCGCGATGCCGATCGTAACGACTTCCGCGGCTGTGGGCCGGTAGCAGAAAAGTCCAAAGAGGTTTAGAAAAAACGCGAGCCAAGCCAGTTTTTTCATCGCCGTGTCCCTCCCAAGATCAAGGCGACTATAGCTTTACGCGCAAAACGTTGTCAACGCGATTGTTTTAGAGCTTGCCTGGTTTGACATGACGACGACTCGTGATGTAGGGAAACTTCATGGCGTACTATAAAAATCTTCGCGAGTGGTTGAGCGCGCTCGGGTCCAAAGGGCTTCTCACCCGCGTGTCCAGGCGGATCGACAAAGACACGGAGATGCATCCGCTGGTGCGGCTTCAGTTCCGTGGCCTGCCGGAGCGGGACCGCAAAGGATGGCTGTTCGAAAATGTCACCGACGTAAGCGGCCGAAGCTACGACATGCCGGTCGCGCTCGCGGTTATGGCGCCGAGCCGCGCGGTTTACGCCTTGGGTATGGGTGTCGAGTCGCCCGATCGAATCGCCGCCAAATGGGCTGCTGCCCAGACGCATCCGATTCCGCCGCGCAACGTGACGTCCGCGCCGTGCCAGGAGATGATTTATGAAGGCCGCGCGCTTGAGCAGGCTGGCGGGGCAGGGATGCTGCCCGTTCCGATCTCGACTCCCGGCTTCGACTCCGGCCCTTTTCTAAGCTCCGGCCATTGGGTCACCAAAGATATCGAGACAGGAGAGCACAACTTCGGCACCTACCGGGGGCAGATCAAAAGCCCCACGCGCATCGGTCTCTTCGCCTTTGCCTATCAAGATATATCGAAGCATTGGAACAAGGCGCGGGCGATGAAAAGGCCGTTGGAAGCGGCGATTGTCATCGGCTGCACGCCGAATCTTTCCTATTGCTCCACGGCCCGCTTGCCTGGTTCGGAATATCCGTTTGCCGGCGGCATCGCCGGCGAGCCGGTCGAGCTGGTGCGCTGCAAGACGGTGGATCTCCAGGTGCCGGCCCAAAGCGAGATCGTTATCGAAGGCATTATTCCGACAGACGAGCTGGAGCCGGAAGGCTGCTTCGGCGAATTTACGGGCTACATGGCGCAGCGGGCGCTGGACAAATTCATGAACGTCACATGCATCACCAGGAAGCGCGACGCGATTTTTCAGGCATTCCTGAGCCAGTTCCCGCCAAGCGAGTCGAGCGTGCTGCGCGGCGTCGGCCTGGAGGGGTTGCTTTATAAAATGCTGACTGTGGACCATAAAATGAAGGGAATCCTTGAAGTCGCGTTGGTCGAAGCGGCGGGGAGTCACGGCGTCTGCGTGGTGAGAGTGGATCGGTCGGCGTGCGGCGATCCGATGGCGCCGTTGCGCGTCATTACGAGCATGGCGCGCGCCATACCGAAGATTCTCATCGCCGTGGACGGAGACATCGACGCAAGGGACGCCGATGCGGTGCAGTGGGCGATGTCCTACCGCGTGCAGCCGCACCGCGATACCGAGATCCGCGAGATCAACATCCCTACAGGTTTGGACTTCTCGTTGGCGCCGCCGTCGGCGCGGTCCGAAGTCGAGACCGCGAAGGCGTCCGCGATTTTGATCGATGCGACCTGCAAGTGGGACTATCCGCCGACTTCGTTGCCGCGAAAAGAATTCATGGAGCGGGCGCAGACGATCTGGCGCGAGCTTGGATTGCCCGAACTCGAACTCAAGCAACCATGGTTCGGTTACAACCTGGGCAGTTGGAGCGAAGAGGACCAGGCCGACGCCGAGCGCGCGATCCGCGGCGAGCATTATACGACCGGGGAGATTCGCGCCTCGCAGCGCGTGCGATTGGACAAGGACGAAAAGAAATAGCCGGCGACTCTGTTTCTATCCGAAAACAAACGAGCCGACGAGTATCACGGCAGGCACCGCGATGCTGGCGAAGGTGAGTATCGTGCCGGTCACGCGGAGCCTGTAGTCTTCCTGCTCCTGGCTCACGCCGCAGGCATGGATTGCGCGGCCTAAAAGCAGCGCGAGGCTAAGCAGGTGCAGCAACAGCGGCGAAGCTTTCTGCATTTCGACGAAGGCGAGTAAGATAAGCGCCAGCGGGACATACTCGGAAAAATTCGCATGTACGCGGATCGCTCGCTGGAGCTTCGGGTTGCCGGCGTCGCCGAGGCCGACCTGTCCCCGAACGCGCATGCCGATGACTCGCAGGCTAAGAAAGATATATAGCCCGGCAAGCAGCGCGGCGTAGAATGGAACTATCGAGACGGACATGGTTGCCTCCTGAATCGCCGGCGCTCACGCTCACCGTTTCGGGTGCGTCGAATCGACCCAACGAACCTCTTCCGGCTTCTCCGCTGTAGGAATATCCAGATTGACCACGATCGGGTCCTGATCGCTCCGCACGACGATACATTGGAGCGGCTCGGTCGAGCTCGCGTTGATCTCCTGGTGGGGCGCGAACGGCGCAACGTAGATAAAGTCGCCCGGCCCGGCTTCGGCAAAAAACTCCAAACGCTCTCCCCAGCGCATCCGCGCGCGGCCACTGATTATATAAATCACGCTCTCCAGCTCGCCGTGGTGGTGCGGCGCGGTTTTGGCGTCGGGGTGGACGCTGACCGTGCCGGCCCAGAGCTTCTTCGCTCCGGCGATCACATGGTTGATCGCCGCCGCCCGCGTCATCCCCGGTGTCTGCGGCGTGTTGAGATCGACCTCGTTACCATGGACGATCCTAACACCGGTGTTGGCGCCAACCGATTTTGACGGATTCAAAGGGTTTCTCCTTATCGCGTTGAGGCGCATTCTACCCAACCGTATGGCACGGAGCAAGCGCAAGTTGACAGGTTCGGAAGGCGGGTGATAGCTTCTCGTCTGAAAGAGTTGCAACATGCGCATCATCGACGCGGACGGTCATGTCCAAGAGCGAAACATTCCCTGGCGGGATTTGATAGCCGAGCCTTTCCAGTCGCGCGCGCCGCAGGTGGTGAAGGACAACCGGGGGGTGGAGTTTATTATGATGGAGGGGCGGCTCTGCCCAAAACCTATGGGCAAGGGCTGCAGCTTCGTCGGCGCGCCGCGAAACCGGCGGCCGGAGCCGACGACCGGCATGGAAGAGCCGGTGCAGCGGCTCAAAGATATGGACCTCGAAGGGATCGATACCGCGGTGCTTTTCGGCACGAGCCCGTTTCTCAGTCTCCCATTCGTCGAGGACAAAGATCTCGCTGGCGTGATTGCTCAAGTCTACAACAACTGGCTCGCCGATTACTGCGCGGCGGACCCGCGCAGGCTTAAAGCCGTCGCCCTCGTGCCGATTCAAGATCCACCGGCGGCCGTCGATGAGTTGCGCCGCTGCGTTAAGGAGCTTGGTTTCATCGCCGTCGCGACTCCCGTTCACTCCTCGTCGGGCAAGAATCTCGATCATCCCGATCTGCTGCCATTTTTTTCCGAAGCCGAGCGGCTGAAGATTCCGATCTGCGTTCACGTCGGCGCGGGCGACGGCACGGCGGCGGGGATCGAGCGATTCGACCATCCCTTTTACACGCACGCGATGACGCATCCCTTCGAGCAGATGATCGCCGTGCTATGCATCGTTGTAGGCGGCATCCTGGAGAAATTTCCGCGTTTGAAAGTCGCCTTCATGGAAGCAGGCGCGGGCTGGATTCCTTACTGGATGGAGCGGTTGGACGAGCACTACGAGTATTTGCAACCGACCGTGCCATGGCTCACCAAGCCGCCGAGCGAGTACATGCGCGGCGGGCAGCTCTATTATTCATTCGAGCCCGACGAGCGGACGATCGGCTACGTGGCGAATTTTGTCGGCGACGATCATCTCGTCTTTGCCTCGGACTACAACCATTCGGACTCCAAGTTTCCGGATACGGTCAAGAGCGTTACACGCCGAGAAGATATTCCGCCGGCGCTCATGGCGAAGATTATGGGCGAGAACGCGGCGCGGCTCTATGCTTTGTGAGGTGAGCGATGGCAGACCTTAAAGCATTCGAAGAGGAGCTCAAGAAAAAGAATTTCCGGGGTTACTGGCAGGCGACGCAAGGCGATGCCTCGCGCGAGCCGGTGGCGACTTTCGAGCCGTATCTATGGAAAGGAAAAGATCTCTACGAAGCGATTGATCGCGCCGGCACGGAAGTGGACCTGGAGACGTCGTTTCGCCGGGTGATCCAGATGAAGCACCCCTCGCTGCCGAGCGGGACTACGCACACGCTGACGCTGAATCTGCAGCTGCTCAAGCCGGGCGAGCACGCCGCCGCCCATCGCCACATGGCGGGCGCGATCCGTTTCATCACCAAGGGCAGAGGGGCGCGTCTTATCGTCGAAGGCGAGTCTTTTGAAATCGGCGAAGGGGATTTCGCCACCACGCCCAACTGGACCTGGCACGACCACGTCAACGAATCGAAAGAAACGCTCATGTGGCTCGACGTGCTCGATGCCCCGCTGGTGCGACTCCTGCAAGTCGATTTTCACGAGCCTTACAAACAGGCCCACCAGCCCGTAACGCGGGCCGAGGGCACTTCGTTCTCGGAGCTGAGCCCCATCCGTCCGAGCTGGGTACGGCAGGATTCCATCCAACCGCCCGCCTATGTTTATCGCTGGGAGGAGACCGAGAAGGTTCTCAAATCCGTCGGCGAGCGTCCGGGCGATCCTCACGACGGAATTTTCCTTCGATATGCGAATCCACTCACCGGTGGGCCGACGCTGCCGACTTTCAACTGCGCTATCCAAATGCTTCGCCCCGGAGAAAACACTTTATCGCACCGCCATACCAGCTCCGCGCTTTATCATGTCTTCCGGGGGAAAGGATCGACGACGGTCGGCGAGACCCGCTTCGACTGGGAAGAAGGCGACTCTTTTGTCGCGCCGCTCTGGCAATATCACCGCCATGAGAACACGCACGGTCAGCCGGCCGTCCTATTCGTGATGAACGACCAGCCCTTGATGCAGGCGCTGGGATTTTACCGCGAGGAAGGACAAAGATAGGTCGGCGATGACTCTGATACTCAACAACGACGACGTGAAGAGCGTCCTGACGATGGACGTGACGATGGGGGCGCTCGAAGAGGCCTATCGACAGATCGCGCGCCGCGAAGCTGTCTGCCGCCCGCGTATCGACATTCAGATTCCGACCGACGATCCGCAGAAGATGTACCAGTGGGGAACGATGGAGGGCGGATCGATCTCCGGCTACTTCGCCATCCGGATGAAATCGGACGTGGTTTACGAGCGGGAGTATGAGGGGGCGCGGACGCAGGAGAAATATTGCGTCAAGCCCGGCCAATTCTGCGGCCTGATCCTTTTGACAAGCATTCAGAACGGCGAGCCGCTGGCGCTGATCAACGACGGCTACCTCCAGCACATGCGGGTCGGAGCGGATTCGGGCATCGGCGTCAAGCATATGGCGCGCGAAGACGCGCGCGTCGTCGGCATGATCGGCGCAGGCGGCATGGCGCGTTCGCACGCCGAGGCATTTCTGCTGGCGCGGAAAATCGAGAAAATTCAGGTTTACAGTCCGACCCGCGCGCACCGCGAAGAGTATGCGCGAGAGATTGCGGCGCAATTCAACATCGAAGCGGTGGCGGTGGAGAATCCGCGCGCCGTGTACAAAGGCGCCGATATTGTCGCCGGCTGCACCGACTCGGCGGTGCCCATCATCGTCGGCGATTGCCTGGAAGAGGGGACGCACGTGACCTGCATCGGCGGCAAGCCCGACGAGGAAACGATCAGAAGAATCGACGTATCCTTGCGGCTTGGTAACGCGCCAGCGCCGTGGGGGCTTTCAGAATTGAGCCTTCCCGATGAATATCTGACTTATGCGGCCATGCCCGAACGAGGGAACCGGTTCCAGATGAAACGAGCCGGCAATC
>JBGPGE010000174.1:0-6763 GCA_041483675.1 Binatia bacterium | reverse complement strand
CCGACGATCCGCTGCTCCCCGATCGCTCGGTTAATCGCTTTTTCTTTTCGGAATCCTGGCACCACATCGAAAAGCAGACGAAGTACCTTTCGCTGGCGAAGCGCATGCTCAAACCTGGCGGAGAAATTGTCATGATCGACTTCCAAAAAAAAGAACTCCCCGTCGGCCCGCCGCTTCAAATGAAAATCGCCCGCGAGGATCTGATCAAGCAGATGGAAAGCAACGGATTTCGGCTGAAGAGTGAGCAGACGTTTCTGCCGTACCAGTACTTTCTTGTATTTCTGCCGAAATAGTGTCTGCCGGAATACGGGTTGAGAATAGTTCCATCGAGAACGTCCCGTCTCTGTCCAGGTAATAGTTGCGCATTTGCGCAATTGAGCAAACGTGACAAGGTCTATGCGGTTTAGCGAGATCGAATGAAATGCCGGCGATGAGGTGTTCAGGACATAAGCGAAGCATTAACGCAGCGGCGGTCGCCTACTTTTTGGAAAACGGATTTAAAAACGTCGCCAGCATGAGCGGCAGGTTCGAAGCGTGGCGGCAAGTGTATGAGTATGAAACGGATAGGTAACTATTCGAGCGGTCCAGATTGTTAAGAATGCAATGTCTGACCCCAGACCCATCCTATGAGCTGCATCGATTAGACTTTCTTTCGCTGATGATCCGCGACAACATAAGCCTTCACAGCATCATCCGGCGAGTTAATAGGCGGGACTCCCAAGACGGCTACATGATGCCTCTTGCCGTCGTCGCCCTTATAACTCCAGGCATAGGCAATCTTAGCTTGGGGGTGATTCTCTAGCTCGAACACCCCAACCGTACCCTGCCAGACGGTTTGATCCTCGAAAGTCTGATGTACAGCCACGGAACGAAGGTGCTTGCACTTGCAGGCGTGCAAGTTTTTAATTGCCTTTTCTAGTTGCTCGATCTCTGTCATTGCGTCATTTCCACAAGGTTCTTGACAGTCATAGGACTTCTAACCACTCCGGCTTCCATTGCTGGTGTTGCTCGGATTGTACGATGAAAACACACGAAATTATAGTAGCAGAAATGCAAATCCATCGCCAGCTTAAAGTTATCCAACTTCCTGCTGAATGCGGACTGGTCGCCCTGCCGGGTTGAAAACACTGGAGATTTTAGGTTCGTGCCGAGACCTGCCGAAATATGAATCTCACTTTTTCAGCGACCTGGCGTTGCTTGACCTGAGCAACAGCCGCGTGTTACAAAAATTAGTTTCTCCCGAATCTCCAGAAGGGGTTATGGATGGATTTTCATGCTTTCATGTACGCCGTGGTTGGACGGCGCCACGAGCTGGAACAAGGCATGGCCGGGAAAAGTCCCGTTCTGTTCCAACGTATGTTGGACGAAATCGGCTCCTACGCACGTCTTTGTGATGAGGCGGGATATGCCGCGATCGGCGTGCCGGAGCATCATCTGCAGATCGAAGGCTTCGAGGCCTCTCAGGAACCCGGGTTACTCGTGCTCTACATGGGGATGCAGACAAAGAAGTTGCGGCTGGATCAGTTTGGCTATGTGTTGCCTACTCACAATCCTCTCCGCGTTGCGGAGCATGCCGCCACCCTCGATCACCTCCTTGGCGGCCGTTTGAATGTCGCCTTTGTGCGGGGCTATCAGGCGCGCTGGTTCCAAAACTTTGCGGCTGTGCCGGGTGTCAAAGCGGTCGGAGCATGGAATCAACGAAGCCAAGAAGATCAGATGAGCCATGAGCTGTTTGAGGAATGCGTGGATATTATTCTAACCGCTTGGCGTCAAGACACCTTCGCGTACAAGGGCAAGTACTGGTCCTTTCCCGCCGAGACCCAGCTCCCTCACGATCATCCGGCGTATTACACCTACGGTCGAGGCGTGGAGCCGGACGGCACGGTCAGGGAGGTGGGAATCGCGCCGCGGCCGTTACAGCAACCGATCCCGTTGTACGGCGGCTTCACGAACAGTTTACGGACGGTGATGTATTGGGCCCGCGTCGGCGGCAAGCCCATCATCATGTCGGACAACATGGAATTTTGTGATCTCTGCTGGAGTTCTTACCGCGACGAGGCGGAGCGCTGCGGGCGTAGTGTGCCTGAAGGGGAGGAGGCCGCGTGGGGCGGTTATTTGGTCTTGGCCGACTCTAAAAGCGAGGCGGAAGCCTGGGCCGAGGATTGTCTGTGGTACTGGAAAACGTGGTACGTGCCGTTTGGCCGGGGCATTCCGCCTATGCTGGTCGGCGACGCGGATACGATCTCCCGCAAGATTGAGGAGGTCAGCCGCCACGTCAAGTCCAACGAAATCTTCCTTCAGTTCGGCCAGGGGATTTTGGATCGCGGCAGGTGCACGAAGACGCTGGAGCTTTTCGCCGAAAAAGTTATGCCTCGCTTTCGCGGGTAGTTTATCGGAATCTTAAGACCTTTGGTTAGTATCGAGTGGGTGATTGCAACGTTGTGCCGAATGTGATCATCTAAGTTCGGTCGCACAGCCTATGCTTAGCATTATGAACACTAAACCGGCGTGCCAGGCGGAGGCTGCAGGGGCTCCGTCTCGGCGGCCTATCGAGCCAACCCGCGCGTTTGTTCCATTCGGACGAGAGGAGATCGAGCAGTCTATTCCGTCGCGTTTCGAGCAACAGGTGCGCCTGTATCCCGATCGACTCGCGGTGAAGACGCCGCAGCATGCCTGGACCTACGAGAAATTGAATCGGACGGCGAATCGAATCGCCCATGCGATTTTGGCGCGCGACGGGAACGGGAGAACTCCGGTCGTGCTCTTGATCGAACAAAGCGCTCCTCTGATCGCGGCGCTTTTGGGCGTGCTCAAGGCGGGAAAGATCTTCGTCCCGCTCGATCCCTCGCATCCTTCTTCGCGGCTCGCTCAGTTCGTCGAAGAAGCGCAGCCGACCTCGATCGTCGCCAACGCCGAGCACCGCGAGCTCGCGAGAGAACTGGCCAAGGACGGATGCGCGATCGTGGATGTGGATGCGCTCGCACCGGATCTTTCAGAGGCAAATCCGGGAGTTCCCAGCGCGCCTGACGATCTTGCCATGATCCTCTATACGTCAGGCTCGACCGGACGGGCCAAGGGGGTTCTGGGCGATCACCGCACCTGGATTCACAACGCACGGACCTATGCCAACACTTTTTATGTTTGCTCCGAGGATCGCGTGACATTGCTGGCGTTGGGCACCTCTCAAGCGATGAAAAACCTGTTCATGGCGATCCTTAACGGCGCGGCGGTTTTTCCCTATGAGGTCAGACAAGGGGGCTTGGACAACCTGGTGGCGTTGATGCGGCGCGAGGAGATCACGATCACCGTCATGGGCGCGTCGCTTTTCCGCTCGTTGGTTGACGTCATTGGTAACGCAGATAAGTTTCCCAAGCTCCGCTTGATCCGCCTGGGCAGTGAAACCGTCCAAAAGCGCGACGTGGAACTATACAAGCAACACTTTCCCCCACACTGTCTGCTGGTAAACGGGCTGGCTTCGGGTGAAGCGCAAACCATCAGGTTTTTCTGCGTCGATCACAACACGAATGTTCCCGACAGCATTGTGCCGGTCGGGTATCCCGTGGAGGACAAGACGATCTTGCTGCTCGATGATACGGGCAAGGAGGTTGAGCCCGGCCAGGTCGGAGAAATTGTCGTTAAAAGCCGATATCTCGCCTCGGGATACTGGCGCCGGCCGGACCTGACGGATGCCGTCTTCCGCCCCGCTGAAACACCGGGCGGACCGCGACTCTATTACACCGGCGATCTCGGCCGCATGAATCCCGATGGTTGCCTCGTGTGCCTGGGACGAAAAAACGCGCGAGTGAAAATCCGCGGCCACGGCGTCGATCTCCTCGAGATCGAAATGGCGCTTTGCAGCCTCGACGGTGTGAAAGAAGCCGTGGTCGTTGCGCAGCAGAACCTCGCCGGTTATGCCTATTTGATCGCTTATGTCGTCCCGGTCACGTTTCCCGGGCCCACGAACATGACCTTACGCCAAGCGCTGGCTGAGACCCTGCCCGACTTCATGATCCCATCGACGTTTGTGGCTCTCGGGGCTTTACCGCGGACAACCTCAGGCAAGATAGACCGTCAGGCGCTTCCGGCGCCCGGTCGTCCCTACCGCGATCCGAGCCGTCCTGTAACACTGCCTCGCACACCGATGGAAAAAACGATCGCGAACATATGGTCTGGAGTCATGGGCCACGACTCCATAGACGTCCATGACCACTTCTTTGATCTGGGAGGGGAGTCCTTGCAGGCCATGCGCATTATGGCTCGCATAGTCAAGCTCTTCAATGTGGACGTGGATCTCCAGTCTCTGGTAGACGCCCCGACTGTGGCGGAAATGTCAATCACCGTCACTCGGCGCTTGATGGCAGGGATGGATCCCGATGAATGCAACCGGTTGGTAGAGAAGCAGATCGAAGCCAACAGCGAGAGACAGTGGTCGTACCTCGCACAGCTTCAACCCGGCAGCAACGGCCACAGGCCTATATTCTTTGTACCCGGGGGAGATGGAGGCGCCGAGTCCTTCTTTGGCTACGCCCGCCTAGCTCGTCTAGCTGGCCCCGAGTATCCTTTTTATGGGTTAAAAGCACTCAGCGCCGAAGGGAGAGAGTCGTCGCCGGCAAGCGTTGTAAAGATCGCTCGTCACTATCTGAAGGAGATTCAATCGCTTCAACCCGAAGGACCTTACACTATTATCGGGGGATGTTCGGGTGGAAACATCGCCTATGAGATCGCTCAGCAGTTGCGCAGGCAGGGGCAAAAGATCGCTTTACTGGCCCTAATGGATACGTATCGCCCTGACGCAACTCTGAAGCTTTGGAAACGCATAAGGAACCGCATAGCCGGGTTTCTAGTCCCGCTCCGGATGAAGTACTACCTCATGAGGTTAAGATCCCGCCGCGGGCAACTGCGCCTACAAAGCTCCGTGAGCGACGCCCCGGTGCGGGAAATTAAATCCATTCGACGGAGCTATGTTCGGGCGATCCGTCGCTACCGTCCCAGGCCTTATCCCGGCAAGCTGACCGTGTTGGTCAGCGAACAACGGTGGCGGCGTAACCTGGCTCTCGATTGGCAAGCACTGGCGAGAGGAGGAATTGAAATCCATAGACTCCCCAGTAATCACAACAGCTTTCTTAGCGAAAACGTGGAGATCACGGCAAAAAAATTACGAGAATGCCTCGAAAAAGCCGAGATCTAAGAGTCAAAATCCGCTCAGCCAAGTCCTGGAATATTTGACATAGCGCAGGGACTTATACGCTTCGGCCAGCTCGGCGCCTTTGCCCGGCGCTGCGGTGATTGTTACGATCAATCGTATCGCCATTGCCGCAAACCTCCTTATTCCCTCGACGAATCACCTCTGCAGGCCGCTTGCCTGGGCGACGATCTCGCCCACGCTCTGGTCCAGGTCGAGCGGCCGGTTCGTACGCTTTTCGTCGCGCTCCGGCACCAGGGCGTAGATCTCGATGCGGTTTCCGTCCGGATCGAGAAAATAGCACGACACGGTGTTGCCCATCTCTTCGTAAGCGTGGCTCACGCAGTGATGGATCGGGACCCCCTCGGCCTTGAACTTTTCGTAGAACGCTTTGACGTCGGCCGGGGTCTCGACGCGCCAGGCGATGTGCGCGAGGATCTTCGCGTCGCCTTCGCGTCCTTTGGCGAGCGCGAGCTGGTGGTCGTCGATCTCGGGATCGGGCGTCAGGAATACCATGCGTCCCGGGTGCTCGTGGTATCGAACGAGTCCGAGAACGTCGCGGTAGAACGCGGCCATCTTTTCAAGGTCGTTGACGTAGAGCACCACGTGGCTCAGCCCTTTGATCTTCGGCATGGAATGCCTCCTTCGCGCGATCTGGCAGCAATTTATTCGTGAACGTCGCCTCGTGTCAACCGAAGGCCGAGCCTCCGGCATTCCTCGATGATCGACAGCCACCAGGCAATTTGCCGATTTCAATTGGCCGTCTCTAGATAGGGCTGGACGGTGCCCGCCGGCCTATGGTAGGAAAGGTTCGAACGAGCCGGGGCCGAGAACGGTCGAAAGTGATTTCCGGTCTTGGGGACGGCTATCCGGAGACAGCGCCGGCGTTCGACTGGTGGATTCGATTGATTGGGTGGGAGATCGTAATATGGACAACCTCTCGACGGCGAACGAATCCAATCCCGAAGCGTTGGAATCGTATTTCAAGAAATACCCGGACGTTCCCAAGGAGACTATTCTCAAGCAACATCTGCTGAGCCTCGGTCATTGGTTCAGCGACGCCGCGCTCCGGGCCACGGCCGGTGCGCTGGTCAAGTCCTACCGGTTGTTCTCTTACGATCTCGTGCCGATGTCTGAGTTAAAGAGGGGCGAGCATCGGCGCGTTCCCGAGCACTTCGTTATCCTTAATGGGCCCTACGGGATGCGCCCCGTAGCGATTCAGACTTCGCTTTCGCCTCATTCTCCCTACCTGATCGATGTCGTCGACGGCCGGCTCGTCATGACGACCGGCGGGCGGGTCTTAGCCGATGTCCGCTTCCCAAAAACGCCCGACTATTATGCCAAGAGTCTGCCGGACGGCACGCCCTACCATGAGATCGTCGCCTTCGGCGCGTTCATTACGATCTTCCGCAATTGCCAATACTGGGGGGCGAAGGAAGAGTGCAAGTTCTGCGATATCAACGAGAACGCCCGCCAGATGAAGCTGTCGCGCGACTTCACGTTGGCGGCGCCGGTCAAATCGGTGCAGGACGTCGTGCAGGTTTGCGAGGAGGTCACCAGCGACGCCCGCAGACTTGGAGT
>JBGPGE010000173.1:0-6813 GCA_041483675.1 Binatia bacterium | reverse complement strand
AATTTCGAGCTGGCCGGCAACGTCATGGGCTCGCATATCTCGGAGTTCCCGGTGGGCAGCTACAAAAAAGCTCATCGCCACGGCCCGGGCGCTCACGTGATCATTTTAGGCGGGCAAGGCTACTCTCTGCTTTGGCCTCACAACGGCGAGATGGTCCGCGTCGACTGGAAACCGGGAAGCGTCGTGGTGCCGCCGAACCAGTGGTTTCACCAGCACTTCAACTCCGGCGCCGATCCCGCCCGTTACCTCGCGCTCCGCTGGAACAGCTGGCGCTACCGCTTTGTCGCGTTGACCGACGAAAAGCCGATCGAGGTGGACGTGAAACAGGGCGGCGGTCAAATCGAATACGAAGACGAGGATCCAAAGATCCATCAGATCTTCGAGTCGGCCCTGGCGAAAGCCGGCGCGCCCTGCCACATGGGATCCATGGTTCGGTGGTGCACCCAGAAGGAAAGAGTCAGCGCGTGATTCAGACGTCATTCCGGCCGACCTCCGCGAAAGCGGAGGCGAGCCGGAATCCAGGAGGGGTGAGGGATCTGGATTCCCGCTTCCGCGGGAATGACGAAGGGAGAGGTCAGGATCTCTTCTGCGAACTTCTGATCCAGGACACTAGAAACCGAGCTGTTACGCAGGTCGGCTCGTCAGGAGACGGTCCGATCAAATAGAAATAGGACACTAACATGCATGGTACGATGAAGGCGGCGCGCTTGTATGGCTTCGAGCGCACTCACGGCGCCGGTGAGACCGTTCGCGTCGATGACGTGCCGATTCCGGAGGTCGGCCCCGGCGAGGTGTTGATTCGCGTGCTGCGCGCCGGTCTCAATCACGGCGACCTGCACATGCGCGAAGACGCCGTGCAGTACAGCCCGGACGTGAAGACGGTTCCGGATCTGCCGATGACCCTCGGCCACGACGGGCTGGGCGAGATCGTCGAGATCGGCCCGGATGTCGACGGCTTTCGCGTCGGCGACCGCGTCGTGGTGATCTGTTCGATCACCTGCGGCTTTTGCAAATTCTGCAGGACCGAAAGACAGCACCTCTGCCAGACCAAGAAGACGATGGGCTTTCTCACCAAGTTTGGCGAGGGGCCGGCTTATCTCCGTCGCTACAAAGACGGCCTGTGGGCGGAGTATTGCCGCGTGCCGGCGGGCAACCTGGTTCGTCTGCCGCGCGACGCCGACATCGACGAAATGTGCAAAGTCTCTCAAATTAACGTCGGGTACCGCGCCCTCAAACGGGCGCGGCTGCATTGCGGAGAGACCGTCCTGGTCAACGGCGCGTCCGGGATTACCGGCATCGGCACCGTGCTGTCCGCGCTCGCCATGGGCGCGTCCCAGGTGATCGCCGTCGCCCGTAACCCCGCGCGGCTCGAGCGGGTCCGCGCCATCGATCCCAGGAGAATTACCACCGTCGCGCTGGGGCGCGGCGAATCGATCACCAAGACGGTCAAGGAGCTGACCGGCGGCCTGGGCGCCGGCGTGCTCGCGGAGCTGGCCCCCGGCGGCATCGAAACGACCATCGAATGCATTAAAAATTTAGAGCCCGGCGGGCGCGTCGCGCTGATCGCGCCCAACCCGGCTCCGCTTAATCTGCCGCTCCGCTATCTGATGATCCGCTCCATCGAATTCACCAGCGTCACCGGACGCTTCGCGATGGACGTCGCGGAATTATTGGAGCTGGTAGCGCGCGGCGTCATCGACACGCGCCACATCACGACGCGCTATTTCCCGTTGACCGCGGTGAACGAAGCGCTCGATTACATCGAAAAGCGCGGTGACGACGACCCGCTCTGGCCGATGTACGCCGCGGACTGACCCGGCGGCAAAGGCTCGACGCGGAAAACAAATCGCGCTACTCTTGGCCTCCCCGGCATGATCCGAGACGAAGACAGCGGCGCTGTGATAATCAAAATTCTGCGTATCCGGATTGGGCTCACCGGCGAATCACCGTGTTGAGAAAGTCGACGATCTCCTGTCTCAAGACGACATATTTCTCGAGGTGAGTCTCCTGATAGGTAACGCCCGGGTCGGGGACCAAAACCTCCGGGATATGATCTTTCGGAACGTCGCTCCTGAGACTTGCCAGTCCCGACGCCTTGGTCCATGCCGTCTGTCCTTCCCGTGACAGCAGGTAGTCAATATACACTTTCACCGCATTCTGGTGCGGCGCGTTGCGCACCACGGAGATCGTTCCGTTGCTTGCGGTCACGAAGCCGCCGCCCTGCAGCGCGCCGCTGCCGAACAGGGCAAGCGGCAATCCCTTGGAGATCATTTGAAAGGTGAGCGTGCCGCTCGGCCCGATCGCGATCGTATGGCGCCCGCGCGCGACAAAGTCGAGGACCTGCTGTTCTTCCCTGGAAACGAAAACATCCTGGGTGGTAAACAGTTTGCGGATGAATTCTTTGCCCAGCCCGCGTTTTTCGTTGGTGTACCAATAGGTCGAAAGGTCCAAACCGGCGCCCGCCTGGCGCGGATCGATCACGGCGATCTTCCCTTTCCACTCGGGATTGAGCAGGTCCTGCCAGGTTTTGATTTTGCTTTGCATGATCGCC
Source organism: Binatia bacterium (assembly GCA_041483675.1). GTDB lineage: Bacteria > Desulfobacterota > Binatia > UBA9968 > UBA9968 > 2-12-FULL-60-19. The sequence continues at coordinate 4,262 of JBGPGE010000173.1, read as the reverse complement.
GGCGGCGTGATCTCGGTGTTGTAAATAAACGCGACCTGCACCCGTGAACCGAAATATAAATTATACTTTGCGGTTTCGTCGGAAAACAGGAGCTTCTTATCCCTCCACTTCGACAGGTCGCGCGTCTCGGGTCCGACGAGGTAAGGTTGCAGCGGCACGACTGCGTTGGCCGGCACCAGGCTCACCAGCGCCGTGGTCGTGCCCGCCACGGCGATGTCGGTCGAATATTGCTGGGCCTTGAGCTCCGCCAGCAACTTCGGCGCGACCTCGGCGCCGCGCATGCCGTTAAAATCGACTTCTATCTCGGGATATTTTTTTTGAAAGCCGATCGTGTAGGCGTCTCTAACATCGGCGCCCAAAGGGCCGACGATGACGACCTTCGCTTCCTTCTTGGCTGCGGCAACGGTTTTAGTCCATTCGGGGTCGCTGATGGACGCGCCGGGAACGATTGCGAACGAAAGGAAGAACGCCGCGAACAAGGTAGCGCATCCCAATCCCATTCGAAGCTGCATCTCATCCTCCATCTATTTTTTTATCGCATTTCTTCAAACGTCATTCCGGCCGAGTCAGCCTGAAGCTGACGAGAGCCGGAATCCAGGAGGGGTGAGGGGACTGGATTCCCGTTTCCACGGGAATGACGACAATCGGAGCCCCGACTCTTCATTAAAATCGGTGGTAGGAAAAACGAACCTTATTTTCTATAATTCGCCGGCGGCATGCGGCATGGAACGCCGCTCTTCGCCAGCTCGGCTTCGTAGATCGCGCGGACTTCCCGCGGCTCGTCCTCGTAGTCCATGACCGTGCCGCCTTCGCGTTCCGGGACGGTGGCGAGATAATTTGTGCCGACGCCGCGCTGGCCGCGTCTGAGCGCCAAATGCAGCCCGGGCTCCGCGCTGGTGGTGAAGTGAGAGTGATACCATCGCTCCGGCGGGCACAACAGGCTGCCCTTGCGCCAGTCGACTTTTACAAACGATTCTTTTTTAGGATTGTCTTTCGGCCACATGAGGGTGTAGCCCCTGCCGCCCAGCACGATCACCTGGGCGCCGGAGCCATGGTAGTGCGGCTTTCGATAGGTCCCGCTGCCGATGGCCATGACATGCCCGATCATCGACTTGTTCCCCGAGCCGGTAATTCCGAGCCGGCTATAGTCGGCGCCCCGGCGCGGATATTTTGTCAGCGGCACCCCGTAGACATCGGGAATAAAGTTTATCGACGTATCCTCGAATTCTCCCTCTTTGTACTCGCTGGAGAAATAGTTGGTCTGGCCGCCGAAACGGTCGGTGAATTCATAGGGAGTATTGAAAATAAAAGCCGGAGCGGCGAAGGAGTTGAAGATAATGGGAGCGTTGTTTGCGGCGACAAATCGCACCGGCTCGGTCGCCGAGCCGTTGAAATGCTGGTGTTTTACGTTCAACGGGGGCGAAAAAATACTCCCGGGTTGCCATTCGAGAACGATCATCTGGTTGGTCTTATCGCACCAGAACTGGGTCGCTCCGCGGCCCTGCAAGATCAGAATCAGCTCCTCATAGAGGTGGCGCATCGGCTTCAAGTTTTTCCCGGGCGGAATCTCGGCAACCAGAGATCCCACGAAACCCTGCGATCCCTCGAGATGGCAGTAGGCCGCCGGACCGCCGAGGCGCTCCCAGGTGCCGAGCGGAACCGCGCGCAGGTCTTCCACTCCGTATCCCGTAATAACCGGCAGTCCTTCGGCGTCGCAAAATTCCAGGAACGGAGACTTGCGAAGGAATCTCTCCTTCGCCACCGTCTCCATGACTTCCGCTGAATCGCTGAGAACCATTTTGAACCTCTTAAGATAAGTCAGTCGATTTATTTTCTCGCCTGTTGGTAATCGGGATGACGGCGCACGGCGTCCATAAACACCTCTCTCATAAACCGGCCGTAGGTGCGGTGCGGATCGCCTTTGACCCGCACCCTGTCGGGTTCCACCTTGGCGACGATAAAATGCGGGCCGTTGGTTTTAAGCGCCCGCTCAGCCGCGGCGGAGAGCGCTTCTTCGGTTCGAACGGTTGCGGTGTTGGCGATGCCCGCGCCCTGGGCGATTTTTTCCAGATCGGTTTTGCGCGTCGTAAACGTCGAGCCCATGCGCGCGTAGGAGCCGTTGTCCATGACGATCGCCACGAAATTCGGCGGATTCACGTCGGCCACGGTGATCAAACTGCTGGTATCGTTCATCAAGCTGCCATCCGAATCGAGCGCGATGACCTTGCGCTTGGGGAAGGCGGCGGTGAGCCCCAGCGCGAACGGGATGCAGAGCCCCATGTTGCAGCCGAAAAAGTTCGCCCCTTCGCGCCTCAACTCGGACCAGAAGGCCGTGTTGGAAGAAAGACTGGTCACCGTGAGCGTATGCTCGTCCACCAGAGGCGCCAAAAGTTTGAGACAATCGTAACGTTTCATCAAAACCCCCCGAGGTGAAGAATCGAGATCGCCACTTACCGCCCGGCCTTATAATCGGGATGGCGGCGCAGCGCGTCCATGAACCATTCCCGCATCGGCCGGCCCGAAGTGCGGCTGCGATCGGCCGCCACCCGTTCCGCATCCCGCTCGACCTTGGCGACGACGAGAGTCGGACCCGTGCTATTCATCGCTTGCTTCGCCGCCGTAGAAAATTCCTCCAGCGTCGTGACCGTGCTGGCATTGGCGATGCCCGCGCCCTGCGCCATCTTTGCCAGGTCGGTTTTGCGCGTTGTAAAAGTCGAGCCCATGCGCGCGTAGGCGCCGTTATCCATGACAAAGGCCGCGAGATTCGCGGGGTTCACATCCGCCACGGTGATCAGGCTGCTGGTATCGTTCATCAAGCTGCCGTCGGAGTCGATCGCGATGACCTTGCGCTTGGGAAAGGCCACGGTAAGCCCCAGGGCAAAAGGCAAACAGAGCCCCATGTTAAGAGCGAAAAAGTTCGGCCCTTGGGGCCGGACGTTGAACCAGAACGGCGCGTTGGTCGACAGGCTGGTGACCGCAAGCATGTGCTCGTCGACCATGGACGCCAGGATTTTCAGACAGTCGAAACGCTTCACCAGAGCACCTCCCCGCTCAACAACAGAACAATCGGATGGCTGTAGTCCTGGCACGCGAAGCAGCCTTCCTGGATCATCCGTTTCAGCGTCGCTTTTTGATTGACCACGCGATAGGGCACGCGCAACGCGCCGAGCAGCGGCTCGGCCACCTGTTTGAACATTAAGAGCTGCGATCCAGGGATGCCGCTGTGATCGCCGAAGTCGCCCCGGTACGAGGCGAGAATAAGGACCGGCGCGCCATAAACCATCCCGATCTGCGACAAGGCCCAACTCCCGACCAGCAGGCCGGCGATCCCGGTCACGAAAACCACCCGCCGCCCGCCCAGCGCGGCGCCCGCGCAGAAGGCGAGACCGTTGCCTTCGCCGGCCACCGTCACCGCCTGGAAGAAGGGATCCACCCGCATCGCTTCGGTCAGCGAATAGGTGGGCTCTTCGGGCAGGGTCACGGCTAAGTCGATGCCCTCCTCTTTTAACGTCTCAATGATGACTTGCACGGAATGCTGATCCATCGACGATCCTCCTAGATTTAAACAACTCGGCAATAAACGGTAGAACGACCCGGACCGTTTTCCGGCTATTGCCTACTGCCCGTTGCCTTCCGAATCCCGTAGCGTTCCCAATCCCTGTCCACCTTCGCCATCATATCCCGCGCCGGCAAGCAGACCGGCGGAAAATCCTTGGCGTCGTAGCGCGTCGCATCGATTAGAATCTTCGACGTGCGCGCCGGCCCTTCCTGTTCTTCCTTCGGCAAAGACGGGTCCAAAAAAATCCCGGTGAGCCCGCTCATTATTTCAATGTCGCGGTGCGGCTGCACGCGCGTCGCCACCGCCCATTCGACCGAGGCGGGATCGAACGGGTCTACGTCTTCATCCACCACCGTCACCTGCTTGATATGGCGGCCGCTCGGCGAGCCGAAGACCGCCAGCCCGACCATCTTGCCGTAGCCTTCATAGAGCTTGTCGATGGCGACGACGGCATGAAAGACGCCGCAGCCCCCTTCCGTGAGATGGACGGTCTTGACGCCGGCCAGGGCGATGTTGCGGAGTATTTCCGACTCTTTCCCGACCGCCGTGAGCACATCGGTCTCGTGCGGCGGCGCGCCCTGATAGGCCAGATGGAGAATCGGGTTTTTCCGCCGGGTCAGCGCGGTCAGGTGAATCGTCGGGCGCGGCATTTTCAAGCCGCCGTAATGGCCGGTGAACTCCCCGAACGGCCCCTCTTCCCGTT
>JBGPGE010000172.1:0-6863 GCA_041483675.1 Binatia bacterium | reverse complement strand
CTATCGACTGGCGCCCGTTGGCGCCGGTGGAGGTCGAGCTCGTCGGCGCGGCCTTGCCGGCCGCCGCGCCGCATCCTCACGCCGCGCTTCTGTTGATCGATTACCTTCTCTCGCTCGAAGGACAAAAAATTTATCGCCGCTGGAAGCGCGTTCCATGCCACCCGGCGGCGGAAGCCGACCCCCCGTATATGAGCAGCGGCTTCGAGTCGATCCTGTTCGATGCTAAGGCCTATCTAAAACGGGAGAGCGAGTACGAAAAAATCTGGCGCGAGCTGGTCCTACCGCCGGCGAGTCGCGCGCCGCAAGCGCAATGGGCGGCCGGGGGCGGAAAGTGAAGGGTGGGGAAGCGGTGCCCGCTCGCGTCCATGCCGATGACGACGTCTGGATTCCCAGCGTCTGCAAGATGTGTGGCAACGGCTGCGGCATCCTCGCTCATCGCGTCAACGGCGTCGTCGTAAAAATCGAAGGCAACCCCGACAACCCGCACAACTTCGGCAAACTCTGCGCCAAAGGCCACGCGGCCGTCATGGCGCTGTACGATCCCGATCGGCTGAGCCGCTGCCTCAAACGAACCAATCCGCGCAAAGGTCCGGGCCAGGATCCGGGCTGGAAAGAAATCAGTTGGGAGGAGGCGATCGCGGAGGTCGTATCCCGCATGCGGAAGATCGCCGCGGAAGATCCGCGCAAGCTCCTGTTCGTCAACGGCATCGGCGAGGTGGAGATGTCGCGTCTGGTGGGCGCCGTCTTCGCCGAGGCCTTCGGCACGCCCAACTATACGACCGGTGTTTTCTTCGGCACCCACACGCGCGCTTCTTACCTGAACACGGGCTCGATGCACAGCGAGCCCGATTTCGACTACTGCCGCCTGCTTCTTCTCTTCGGCTCGCAGAAGGGATCGATCAGCGGCCACGACACGATGAAGAGCGCGATGGCGATGGCCGACGCGCGCGAGCGCGGCATGAAAGTGATCGTATTCGATCCGGTCTGCTCTGCTACCGCCTCTCACGCAACCGAGTGGATTCCGCTCCTGCCGGGCACCGACGGCGCGGTGGCGCTGGCGCTGCTGCACGTGCTCGTGAACGAGCTTGGAATCCGCGACGAGCGGTTTCTCCAATGGCAGACCAATGCCCCATACCTGGTTGCCGCTTCGGGGCGATACGCGCGCGAGGGAGAATCGGGCAAGCCGCTGGTCTGGGACATGGCGGATAGCTCGGCGAAGAGTTACGACGACCCGGATCTGAAGAGACCGGCGATCGCCGGAGAATACCCGATCGGCAACGAGAGTTGCCGTCCGGCGCTGGAGCTTTTTCGCCGCCATATCGCACAGTACACGCCGGAGGCGGTCGAGAAGATTTCGACCGTGCCGGCAGAGACGCTGCGCCGCGTGGCGCGGGAGTTCGGCGAGACGGCTCAAATCGGCGCGACGATCCGGATCGACGGGGTCCAGATGCCGCTGCGCCCGGTGTGTTCTTTTGCCGACAGCCGCGGCTCAACCTGCCACACGCAGGGCGTCTGGACCGGCACGGCGATCCAACTGCTGAACGTCATGGTGGGCGCGCTGGATGTTCCCGGCGGCTGCATCAGCACGAGCATCGTCGGGCCGAAGGGAGAGGCGCGGGTCCGAGCGGAGCGCGACGGCATGATCGCGTTCGGCGGCGCGCGGCCGGCGGACGGCCAGCACCGGGAAAGAAAAGCCGCCGCGCCCGAGAGCGCCGAGCTGCACGAGCTGTTCCCCGCCGGCAAGCAGCCGCGCCCGATGCTCGCGCTGGCGCAGCTCGATTTTCCCGGCCTGATTCCCTACCGGGTGGAGATGATGGTGCTGCTCGGCAGCAACGTAGTGATGAGCGGGGCCGATCCCAGGCGCATGGCCGAGGCGTTTGAGAAAATCCCCTTCGTGGTCGCCCTTGGAGACAGACTCGACGAGACGCTCGAATGCGCCGATCTGATTTTTCCCATCGCCCAGGGGCTGGAGCGGCTCGATTTTCCGGTCAACCGGCTGGAGGGCTGGGTCACCGGCCGCCACTGGTATTTTACCGCCCGGCAGCCTGCAGCGGCGATGCCGCCGGACGCGCGCCACACCGTCGATCTCTTCGTCGAATGGGGCGAGCGGCTCGGCTTGCTGCCCGAGATCAACAAGCGTCTCAACGACCAGCTCAAGCTCAACGACGATCAGAAGCTGGAGGCCGGCCGCCGCTACTCCAACCGCGACATCGTCGAGCGGCGCATGCGCTCGATGTTCGGCGGAGATCGCGGCCTGGAGTGGTTTGGAAAACACGGGCTGGTTAGCTGGGAGCGCGCCCTGGCGGAGCGTTACCCGCGCGGCGTTCTTAAAATCCCGCGCGTGCCGGTCTATTTTCCGGAGTTCCCGGAATACGCCGAAGACTTGAAGCCGGTGCTCGAACGATTGCAATTAAAGTGGGACCTGTCGAGCTACCGGCCACTGCCCGTCTGGAGCGGCTGCTGGAGCCATAAGACGCGGGCGCCGGATCAGCTCTTCGCCGTGAATTACAAGCTGCCGTTTCAGACTTCCACGACGACGCAGTACAATCCCTGGCTGGCCGAGCTTTCCGAGCGCCACCCGACCGCGCTTTACGCGATGCTGAACAAGGCCACGGCGAGTGCGCGTGGCATCGCCGACGGCGACGAGGTCGAACTCACCGGCGTCAACGGCTACACGGCGCGCGGGCGGGCGCGGCTGTCGGAATGCGTCCATCCCGACGTCGTCGCCATCGCTTCATGCTTCGGCCACTGGTCGCGGGGCCAGGCTAGGAAAGGAATCCACTTCAACTCCTTCATCCCGCTGGACATGCGGGGCATGGAAATGATATCGGGCGATTACGACCATTGCGCGCTGGTGACGGTGCGGAAGGTGCTAAAACGGAGGAGATGGCCGGAACATTCTTATGGCATACAAGGATCTGCGTGAATATCTAACGAAGCTCGAAGCGGCCGGCCGGCTCCACCATATCACGAAGCCGGTGGACAAGGACTGGGAGATCGCCGCCGTCTGCCGCATCGCGTTCGAGCGAATCCCCGAGACGCGGCGGCCCGCGCTGTTGTTCGACAATGTGAAAGGCTTCGACATTCCGGTCGTCGCCGGAGCGCTGGGCGCGTCGCGCGCGGTCTATTGCGCGGCGCTTGAATGCGAGCTGGGCGACATCCAGGCCAAGTGGAGCGATGCCGAACAGCACCCGCTCGCGCCCGTGCGCGTCGCGCGCGGCCCGGCGCAGGAAAATATTTTCCGCGGCCAAGAGGTTGACCTTTCACGCCTGCCCACTCCCGTCTGGACGGTCGGCAAAGATCCCGCGCCCTACATCACCTCCGGCTACGTGGTCACCAACGATCCCGACTCCGGCGCGAGAAACATCGGCACTTATCGGATTCAGATCAAAGGAAAAAACCAGCTCGGCCTCTTTATCAACTACCTTCAGGGCGGCAGGACTCACGTGGAGAAAAACAACAAGGCGGGCCGCCCCACGCCGGTGGCGGTCGTCGTCGGCGCCGACCCGATCATCGGCCTGGTCTCGGCGACGCGCGTTCCCGAAGAGATGGACGAGCTGGCGGTGGCCGGCCGCCTGCGCGGCGCGCCGGTCGAAGTGATCCGCTGCGTGAGCAACGAATTAGAAGTTCCCGCGACCTCGGAGATCGTCCTGGAAGGAACGGTGAGGGCCAACTTTCTCGAAAGCGAGGGGCCGTTCGGCGAATACACCGGCTATATGGGGCCCAAGGCGAATTCCTATCTCGTCGATGTCGAGTGCATGACGCACCGCACGCGGCCGATCTTTCAGGCCTTCATCAGCCAGATGCCGCCCAGCGAATCGAGTCTGATCCGGTCGCTGGGGCGGGAATCGTCGCTTTACGGCCATCTGACGAAGACACTCGCGCTGCCGGTGCGGGACGTGCATCTTATGGAAACGAGCGGAGCGGCAGCTTACCTCGTGATCTCCGTCAAGAAAAACCATCCGTCGCTGCCGCGCGTCGCGATGTGCGCGGCGTGGAGCTACGCGCCGCAATTCGGCAAGTTCACCGTGGTGGTGGACGACGACATCGACGTGCGCGATCCCGACGCGGTCAACTGGGCGCTCTCGTTCCGCGTCCAGCCGGAAAAGGACACCTTCGTGATGTCCGGGACGGCGGCGGTGTCGCTCGATCCCTCTCAGGCGCCGGACGACGTCGGGCAGGAAGACCCGAGGCGCCGGACATCATCGAAACTCGGCATCGACGCCACGCGCAAGCACCGCTTCCCCGACATTGCCATGCCGCCGAAAGAGCATCTTGACCGGGTGCGCAAAGAGTGGGAAACGTATGGGTTCAAGTGACGAAGACCGAGGATGGAGGCTGGAAAACGCTGGTGTCTCGAATTAGAAATTCGATGAACAGACCTGCGTCGCACCCTTCGTCATTCCCGCGAAAGCGGGAATCTAGCACCCCCACTAAATCTCCCCCTTGCTAAGGGGGAGCGACCCCCTCTTACTCTCCCCCTTTGCAAGGGGGAGACAGAGAGGGGGTGGATTCCGGCTCGCGTCAGCCTCAGGCTGACTTGGCCGGAATGACGATTGAGGGTTGGCGACGGATTTCTAAAAACCAAGCAAAAAGAGAGTGATCCTCGATTGCTTTAGGGGTTGTATGAAATGCTGCACTGACGTTGGGGGAACTTTCACGGACTGTCTCGTGCTCGACGACGACGGTCAAGTCCACGCCTTTAAATCTCCGACTACGCCTGTGGACCCGACCGAGGGGCTCACCAACGTGCTCAAGAAGGCCGCGGGTTTCTTCAACATGGACCTGCCGCGGTTCATGTCCAACGTGCGGCTGCTGATCGCCCACGGCACGACGCTTTCCACCAACGCTTTGCTCACGGGCCGGACCGCGAAGGTCGGCCTGCTCGCGACGGAGGGCTTTCGCGACACGATCGAGATGCGGCGCGGCTTTAAAAACATCCGCACCTCGCGCTTCAACGTCTTCGTCCCGCCGTACACGCCGCTGGTGCCGCGCACGTTACGGCTTACGGTGACGGAGCGGACGCTCTACACCGGCGAGATTCTCATACCCATGAAAGAAGAGGATGTCCACGCCGCCGTTCGCAAGTTCAAAGACGAGAAGGTGGAGGCCGTGGCCGTCTGTTTTCTCCACAGCTACGCCAATCCCGCGCACGAGCGGCGCGCGGCGGAGATCTGCCGGCAAGAGTTGAACGGCGTTTACGTCACCGCGTCGCACGAAGTCCTGCCGGTTTACCGCGAGTACGAGCGCTTCAGCACCACCGTCGTGAGCGCCGCGGTCGGACCGATCACCGCGCGTTATTTAAGCTCGCTGCAGCAGCGGCTGAGAGACATCGGCTTCAAAGGCACGCTCTACATGGTCCAGGGGGGCGGTCTGGTGCAGTCGGTCGAGGAATCGTCGCGGCGCGCCGTCTCGCTGGTCAACTCCGGCCCGGCGGGAGCGCCGTCGGGAGCGATCCGGCTGGGCCAGTCGGTCGGCACCAATAATCTCTTCTCCGTGGACATGGGAGGAACGAGCTACGACGTCTGCTTGATCCGCAACGGGGAGATCCCGACCACCGATTACAACTGGGTCGGCGACGAGCGGGTGGCGATGAAGATGGTCGATGTCCCAAGCGTCGGCGCCGGCGGCGGAAGCATCGCCTGGATCGATAGTCTCGGACTCTTGCGCGTGGGACCCCAGAGCGCGGGGGCCGATCCCGGCCCGGCCTGTTACGGAAAAGGAGGCACGAAGCCCGCCGTCACGGATGCGGACCTGATGTTGGGCTATGTGCCGGCGGACTATTTCCTCGGCGGCGAGATCGCGCTCAAAGCCGATCTCGCCGAAAAAGCGATCCGCACCGTCGCCGAGCCGTTGGGGATAGACGTCCCGACCGCCGCCATGACGATCTTCACGGCGGTCAACGCGCTCATGGCCGACAAGATGAGCGAGATCTCCACCAAGCGCGGCTACGACGTGCGCGACTTCGCCCTCGTGGTCGGCGGCGGCGCCGGGCCGGTTCATGGCGCCTACGTCGCTCAACTGCTGGAGATCCCGACCGTCATCATCCCGCGCTACGCCGCCACCTACAGCGCCTTCGGCATGCTCAATATGGAAGTCGGAAAAAATTTCGCCCGGTCGCTGATCGCGCGGCGGAATTTTTTGGACTTCGAAAGAGTCAATCAATTGTTCGACGACATGGCGGCGGAAGCGCTCCGGGTCTTGGGCGAGATCGGCATCGCTCCCGCAGACACGGTTTTCCGGCGCTCGGTCGAGATGCGCTATTTGGGCCAGTTTCACGAGGTCGAAGTGACGGAAGTGCCGGCCGGAAAGATCGGGCCTGAGCAGCTTGAGGAGGTCATTCAGGCGTTTCATCGCCGTCACAAAGAGATCTTCACTTTCGACATGCCCAAGCGCGAGGTGGAAATTTTAAATCTCCTGCTCAAGGCCACGTTGCGCCACGAGCCGCTCAAATTGGCCGAGATTCCCCCCGCCATAGGCGGGCCGGATAAGGCGATCAAGCGGCGGCGAAAGGCTCTGTGGAATCTGTCCAAAGGCTACGAGGAGACGGCGGTTTACGACGGCGACCGTCTGGCCGCCGGCCATCGGATAACAGGCCCGGCGATCATCGAAGAGGCCGCGACCACGGTGGTCATCCCGCCGATATATACCTGCGCGGTGGACAAAATAAAAAATTACATTCTTACCCGGCGTTCGTAAGGACGATACGGCATGTATAGAGTGTCCGTCGATGTCGGTGGCACCTTCACCGATTGCCTCGTGCTTGGCGAGGAAGGCGAACTCAGGCAGTTCAAGTCGCCCACCACGCCGCACGACCCCTCGCTCGGATTTTTAGCTTGCCTGGAAAAAGCGGCGAAAGATTT